>JAGRHE010000223.1 GCA_020445165.1 Gammaproteobacteria bacterium | reverse complement strand
TCCACTCGGCACTGCGGTCGCAGCAGACGAGTTTGCCGTCGGCCGGCATTGCGCGGGCCATGCAAAGGGCGCTGTAGCCGGTGAAGGTGCCGATCTCGATGATTTGGCGGGCACCGGTGAGCTCGACCAACAGTGCCATGAACTGACCCTGCTCCGGCGCAATCTGCATGCGCGCCCACTCGTGCGCGGCGGTCTGCTCGCGCAGTTCGCGCATCACCGGCGTCTCACGCAGCGAATGCTCGAGCAGGTAACGGTGCAGGCGCTCGTCGAGACTGGTGGTGCGGTTGCTCATCCCAGGCCCCTTGTCTGTTGCGGACGGTGTGGAGGCGACCCGGCCGGCCCCGCAACGAAGCCGGGCTGACCGGGCCGGATCCTCAACGGCCGGGATAGGCCGCAATCACGCCTGCGTGCTGGGCGCACAACAGGTATCGACGACCTGCCAGCGGCGCTGCGACTGGCGGCCGGCGCCGACCTGTCGGGTGGCGCAGACATATTGCTGCGCCGTCTCGCGGCTGTCGAAGGTGAGATAGTCGGTGCCGCTCTGGTCCATGACGAACTGCCAGCCGAACAGGCCACGCCGCTCGACACGGTATTTTTCGGTGTGTTCGTTGAACACGATTCGATAGTCAGACATCTGATACTGCTCCATGACTGATGTATAAGCATATACTTATATACACAGACCATGCCAGTTTGATGACAGTTCCCGAATCGTGCGGCCAGCATCACGAATTTGATTGCCGCGCAGCAGCGCCCGGCCCCGCTATCGGTCACGGCTTTACCCCGCTGCACCCGGTCGGTGCAGCATCGGGCCGGCACCGGCGTTCAGCGCAAACGCGCATGCATGGTCGCCAGGATTGTCGCAGCTGGCGGCTCACCGAGGACGACGGTCAGCGCCAGGCGTGCCCGACCGTCGCTGGCGAGCCGCCCGGTGAACTCGCCCGCTGCCGCCGGATCGACGCTGCAGCGGCTGACGATGTCGCCCTCGACCGGGGCGCGGTAGCGGATGGTCGCCTCGGCGACCACCAGGTCGGCGCCAAGACCGGCACGGTCGATCAGGTGGGCTGCCAGGCCCCAGGCGGTAAGGATGCCAACCGCGTACAGGCTGCCGGCAAACGCGGTGCCGTGCACGTTGACGTTGGGCGCCAGCGGCGCGCTGACCGCGATGGCATGTTCCTGCAACGACACGATCCGGAACCGCATCGCCGCACTGAGCGGAATGCCGGCATGGATCCGACTCTCCAGCGCATCGGCCACGCTCATGCAAACAGGTCCTTGTAGCTGTCACGCAGCACGTTCTTCTGCACCTTGCCCATGGTGTTGCGCGGCAGCGCATCGACGATGAATACCCGTTTGGGTTGCTTGAAGCGCGCCAGTTTGTCGGCCAGCGCATCGATCACCGCCTGTTCGCCGAGCTCACGGCTGCCATCGGGCACGACGACGGCCGTGACGCCTTCTCCGAAGTCCGGGTGCGGCACGCCGACCACGGCCGATTCCTTCACCCCGGGCAGCTCGTCGATCACCGACTCGACCTCTTTCGGATACACGTTGAAGCCGCCGGAGATGATGAGGTCCTTGGCCCGGCCGACGATGGTCACGCGGCCGTCTTCGGCCATTACGGCGATGTCGCCGGTGATGAAGTAGCCGTCGTCGCGAAACTCCTCGGCGGTTTTCTCCGGCATCTGCCAGTAACCGCGGAACACGTTCGGCCCGGTGATCTCGAGCACGCCGGCCTCGCCACGCGGCAGTTCCCGGCCCTGTTCGTCGGCGACCCGCGCGCTGACCCCGGGCAGGGCGTAACCGACGGTGCCGGCGATGCGCTCGCCGTCGTAGGGGTTGGACGTGATCATACCGGCCTCGGTCATGCCGTAGCGTTCCAGGATGCGGTGCCCGGTACGTGCCTCGAACGCACGGTGGGTGTCGGCCAGCAGCGGCGCCGATCCCGAGATGAACAGGCGCATGTCGGCGCAGCGCTCGCGCGTGAAGTCGGCACGGTCGAGCAGGCGGGTGTAGAAGGTCGGCACGCCCATCATCACCGTGGCCTGCGGCAGGGCCGCGAGCACGGCGTCGGCGTCGAAGCGTGGTATGAAGATCACCCGCGAGCCGCCGAGCAGGGCACAGTGCAGCGCGACGAACAGGCCATGCACATGGAAGATCGGCAGCGCATGCAGCAGCACGTCGTCGCTCTGCCAGTGCCAGGTGTCGTACAGCACCTGCGCATTCGACGCCAGATTGGCGTGGCTGAGCATCGCCCCCTTCGAGCGCCCGGTGGTGCCCGAGGTGTACAGGATGGCGGCCAGTTCATCGGCCTCGACCGTGACCACCCCGTCACTCGGCGGCAGTGCCATGGCGGCATCGACCAGGCTGCCGCTGCCGTCTGCAGCGAGCGTGAACACCATCGACACGCCAGCATCCTTGGCAACATCGTTCAGCACCGCCTCGTTCGCCGGTGTGCACACCAGTACGCGCGGCGTGGCATCGTTGAGGAAGTAGGCGACCTCGGCGGCGGTGTAGGCCGTGTTCAGTGGGATGTAGATGGCGCCCGCGCGCAGGCAGGCGAAGTACAACAACACCGCGTCGATCGACTTGGCGACCTGAACCACGACCCGGTCGCCGCGGCCAACGCCGTGTTGCTGCAACAAAGCCTGGATCCGGCCGCTGGCCACATCGACCTCGGCATACCTGAGCTGGCGCCCGGACGGGTCGTCGAGAAACAGCGCTGCGGGGTCGTCAGGAAAACGTTGCCGGAACAGCGAGTACAGGTTGGCATCAGGCATGGCGACGCATCCCCATTTTTTCGTGTTTGGAAGAACTCATCGGCATCTCCAGGCGCTGGAAATCAGAACTGGCTCCATGCCATGCGGCTGGCCAGGGCGAACAGGAACACAGCGAACAACCGGCGTAATAACTGATCGGGCAGCTTGTGCGCGAGCATGGCGCCGAGCGGCGCGAACAGCAGGCTGGCCGCGACCACGCCACCGAACACCGGCAGGTTGACGTAGCCGAGGCTGGCCGGCGGGATGCCCTGCTCGTCGAGCCCACCGATGATGTAACCGATGGTTGCGCTGACCGACAACGGCAGACCGACCGCCGCCGCGGTCGCAATGGCGCGCTTGACCGGCACGCCGCAGTAACTGAGAAATGGCACGTGCAGCGCGCCACCGCCGATCCCCATCAGGGCCGAGATCACGCCGACCGTGGTCGAGGTCGCGGCCAGGCCGACGCGCCCCGGCAGGCCACGATGGGCCGAGACCCGGCCCAGCGCCATCTGGATGGATACGGCGAACAGAAAAACGATGAAGGCGATGTAGAGCACGTCGCCGGGGATGATGTCGGCCAGCCAGGCGCCGATCAACGACCCGACGAACACGGCCGGCCCCATGGTGCGGAACAGTCCCCATTCGACCGCACCCTTGCGGTTGTGGGTGTACACGCTGGTCATCGCGGTAACGACGATGGTCGCCAGCGAGGTGCCCAGGGCCATCTTGATCGCCAGCGCATGGTCCATGCCGTTGCCCTCGAACAGCAGGGTCACGATCGGCACGATGATCACGCCACCACCGATGCCGAGCAGGCCAGCGAGCGTGCCGGCCACGGCACCGGAAAGGAGCAGTATCGGCAGGTCCATCAGGCGTCACCGGCCAGGTGCTTGTCGTAGTCGCGCTGCAGTGCCTTGGACAGGACCACGCGACCCTCGTGCACGAAGCGCTCGTGGTTGGCCTCGACCCGCTCCGGATCGTAGCGGTAGTTGACCATCACCCCGTGCGATTGGGCCAGGCCGCGGTCGGACAGATCGGCGCACGGGTTGATGCGTTCGAGTATGGCGCCGTTGGCCAGGTGAAACGCGGCCACCGGGTCGTGCCGACCACCGTGCCCGTCGCGCATTTCCACCAGGTACAGCAGGGCAAGACGCGCCATCACCTCGCGCGGCGGGTGGCCGGCCACCTCGGGACGACCGAGCAGCGCAGTGACGGCATCGACCGCGCTGGCCTGTCCGCTGCGAGCCTGCAGTTCGTCGCACTGATCGGCCAGCAGCTGCTCGATGCGTTCACGCGGCCAGTCGGCGAGTTCGCCGTTGAGCAGGCGTGCCAGGCCGGCGGCGAAACGCGGCATCGGCGACAGGGTCACGAACTGTTTCAGGCGCGGAAACTCGACTGCCAGCTCGCTCAGCACCTGCTTGAGCAGGAAGTTGCCGAAACTGATCCCGCGCAGCCCGGCCAGTGCGTTGTTGATCGAATAGAACACGGCCGTGGTGGCCTGCTCCGGATCGGCAACCGGCGCACCCGGATCGATCAACGCCGAGACATCGCCGGCCAGCTCGCGGGTCAAGGCGACCTCGACGAAGATCAGCGGCTCCTCGGGTAGGGCCGGGTGAAAGAAGCCGTAG
>JAGRHE010000222.1 GCA_020445165.1 Gammaproteobacteria bacterium | reverse complement strand
GCCGTATTCAGACAGCGAAGAGGAGTACGTGGCCAATGTCGAGCAGTTCGGCGAGGCGTTTGCAGAACAGTTCGATATCCACCGGGCCGAGCAGAGTCTGGTCGCGCAGGCACAGTCCGAGGACTGGGACGGCGATCGCACCCGCCTGACCGAGATGGATGCGCTGGTGGCTTACCTGCAGGTGCTCGGCACCATGGTCGATTTCAGCAAGTACGACGAAGGTTACTTCGCCGAGTTCCGTTGACACGGAATCGACCTGACCAGGCAGGGTGAATCGCATGATGGATTGGCTGTCACAGATGGAGAACACCAAGCCCCTGGCACTGGTGATCTTCTTCGTCGTGTTCGTCGGCATTGTGCTGTACGTGTTCACGGGTAAAAAGCGCAGCAAGCGCCTGGAGTCGTACAAGAACATCCCGTTCCTCGACGACGATGCGCCCGCTGATCGCAACGACAAGGATTCGAAAAATGGCTGAACAGAACCGAGGCAAGGCAGTACAGACCACCGGCCACGCGTGGGATGGCGACCTGCAGGAATTCAACAACCCGCTGCCGCGCTGGTGGCTGTGGTCGTTCTACGCGACCGTGGTGTTCGCGATCGTCTACTGGATCATCTACCCGGCCTGGCCGGTTGCGCAGTCTTACACCAAGGGTATCGGTACGGTCACGTTCGAGCGCAACGGCGAAAAGGTGACCACGCACTGGAACACCCGCGCGGAGCTGGCCGAGGAACTGCAGACCGGCCGGGAGACGCTAAAGCGCGAGGCCTACATGGAGAAGGTGGCGACGGCGTCGTACGACGAGATCGCCAACGATCCGGAAATGAGCGCCTTCATGCAGTCGACTGCCAAGGTGCTGTTTGCCGACAACTGCGCCGCATGCCATGGCATCGGTGGCACGCCGGCAAAGATCGGCCTGTATCCGAACCTGCGCGACGACGACTGGCTGTGGGGTGACGACGTTGCCCAGATCGAGCACACCATCGTTGCCGGACGCAACGGCTTCATGCCGGCCTATGGTGAGGTCTTGAGCGACGAGAAGATCGAGCAGGTGGCGCACTACGTGCTCAGCCTGTCCGGCAGTACGATGGATGCCGCCAAGGTCGATGCCGGGCGCGCAATCTTCCAGGGCAAGGAGGGTGGCTGCCATTACTGCCACACGCCGGCCGGGACAGGGCTCGAATCGCAGGGTGCCGCCAACCTGACCGACGCGATCTGGACCGTTGCCGACGTGCCCGGTGCAGCCGACGAAAAGGCGCGCCTGGATGCGGTCGAGGCCGTGATCAAGAACGGCATCCAGCGCCAGATGCCGGCCTGGCAAGACCGTCTGAACCCGACCGAGATCAAGTTGCTGACGGCCTATGTGCAGAGCCTGGGCAGCTGACCGGCGTACCAGGGCCGCTTGCAGAAAAGGGCCGCTTGCGGCCTTTTTCGTGTTCAACGATTAATGTTTGTCATGGCGCGGCATGCTGGCAGGGGTCAAGCTGCCGTCGCGGAACTCGCTCCGCGCGGGGAAGACGAAATCACCAATGGAAAACGCCGATAGCAAGCCGCAGCTCTACGCTGCCCGCACGCACATCTACCCGCGTTCCGTCAGCGGCACTTACCGGCGTCTGAAATGGGCCGTGGTCGTGCTCGCCTACGGCGTGTATTTCCTGCTGCCGTGGCTGCGCTGGGAACGTGAAGTGGGTGCCGACCAGGCTGTTTTGTTCGACCTGGCCGGGCGCAAGTTCTACCTGTTCGACCTGGTCGTGCATCCGCAGGACATTTTCTGGCTGGCCGGCCTGCTGATGATCGCGGCCTACCTGCTGTTCTTCGTCACCGGCTTGGCCGGTCGGGTGTTCTGCGGTTATTTCTGTTTCCAGACCCTGTGGACCGACGTTTACATCCTGATCGAGCGTCTGGTCCAGGGCGAGCGCCCGGCGCGCATTCGCCTGGCCAACCAGGCATGGAACGCGACCAAGCTGATCAAGCTCGGCCTGACCCACCTGTTGTGGCTGCTGATGGCCTTCGTCACCGGCCTGACCTTCGTCCTCTACTGGGGTGATGCGCCGCAGCTGGTCGGGCATTTCTTCGTCGGTGAGGCGCCGTTTGCCGCCTACGCGACCACGCTGTTCCTCACGGCAACCACCTACGTGATGGCCGGTGTCGCGCGCGAGCAGGTATGCACCTACATGTGTCCGTATGCCCGTTTCCAGGCGGTCATGTTCGATCGCGATACCCTGATCGTGTCGTACGACGGCAAGCGTGGCGAGGGTAAAAAGGGCCGCGCCAAACTGGGCCGCGATCTGAAGACACACGAGCAGCGCAGTGCGGCCGGGGTCGGTGACTGCATCGATTGCGGCTACTGTGTGCAGGTCTGTCCGACCGGCATCGATATCCGCAACGGGCTGCAGATCCAGTGCATCTCCTGTGCGCTGTGCATCGATGCCTGCGACACCATCATGGATTCGCTCGGCTGGCAGAAGGGACTGGTCGGCTACAGCTCGCAACGGGTCGAGGAGGGTGGTCAGCAGGCGCGCCTGCTGCGGCCCAAGGTGCTCGGCTATGCCGCGGTTTTGTTGCTGGCGGTCGGACTGCTCGGCTGGAGCGTCTCGCACCAGGCGCCGTTCGACCTGACCGTGTCACAGGTACGCCAGCCGATCTATACCCAGCTTTCCGACGGCAGGATCCAGAACAGCTACGAGATCAAGGTCAACAACAAGACCGACCGGACCCTGACGCTCAGGTTCCGGGCCGAGGGTCTGCCGCCCGGTGCCGAGCTTGACCTGGGCAGGTTCAGCGAGGTTGCCCTGCATCCGGAACAGCGCCTGCGGCTGGCGGCCAAGGTGCGCGCGATGCCGACCGAGTTCGACGGCGAGAGCCACCCCTTCGACGTGATCGCGGCGCCGGATGATGCATCCGGCATCGCGCCGGTCGCGCACCCCAGCGTGTTCTACGTGCCGCCGCGATGAATTTCGGTGCGACCCAACTGCTGGCGGGTATCGGTGTCGGCATATTGGCCGAGGTTGTGCTGTTCCTCGTGTTGACACGTGGCTTCCGGATCGCCGGCCGGACCGTCGGCATGGTGTTGGCACTGCTGGTGCTCCTGATCTACGTGCCGTACGGCATCCTGACCTGGCCCGGCGCCGACATCTTCGCCATTCATCTTGCGATCCTGCTGACCGTGGCCTACGGCCTGGGTATGGTCGGCGGCAGCGTCGGCCGGCGCTGGCACTGGGCGCCGATCCTGATCGTCGCGTTCTTCACCCTGGTGATCGCGACCAACATCGTGTTTCTCGGCGTTGCCGAGCAGGGCATCACCGGGCTTTTTGCGCGCCTGCTGCCGGCACCGCGTGATGCCGAGGTGGTCGATTCGCGCTTCCCCGGCACCGTGTCGCACGACTTCCAGGAAAAGGAGGCCCTGTACAACGCCTACCTGCGCCAGGTCGAAAAGCAGCAGGCGCGCGGTTGGCAGGTGCGCAAGGGCTGGCAGCACAAACCGCAGGCCGGCCAGCCTGCGACCTTCATCGTCGCCATCAATGACCGCGACGGTGCGGCCCTGCGCGGTGCCGAAGTGAACGGGCGCTTCCTGCGCACCTCCAACAGTCGTGACGACATTGCGTTCACGATGCACGAGACCTCACCCGGTGAGTACCGGGTCGAATTGGAGATGCCACTGCAGGGGCTGTGGGACCTGGTGCTGCAGATCCGCCGTGATGGCGATCTGCACGAGGTGCGTGCCCAGACCTCAGTCGAACCGGCGCAGGGGCAGTCTTCGTGAGTGGGCAGACCTCGTGCTTTCATTGTGGCCTGCCGGTACCGGACAATGCTGATTACAAGGTCGAGATCCATGGCGAACAGCGTGCGATGTGCTGCCACGGATGCCAGGCCGTGGCCCAGGCGATCGTCGAGGGCGGCCTGACGTCTTTCTACGATCACCGCGAAAGCATCTCGCGCAAGCCCGAAGACCTGGTCCCGGAAGCACTGCAGCGTTTCGAGCTGTATGACCAGCCGGCGTTGCAACGCAGCTTCGTGCAGAACGAGGAAGGCGAGCTGCGCAATGCCTCGCTGATCCTCGAAGGCATCACCTGTGCCGCCTGCATCTGGCTCAATGAGCGGCATGTCAACGCGTTGCCCGGCGTGATCGATTTCTCGGTCAACTACAGCACCCACCGTGCCCGCGTGCAGTGGGATGACAGCCGCATCCACCTGTCCGACATTCTCAAGGCGATCACCGAGATCGGATACGTCGCGCACCCGTTCGACCCGGGCCGCCAGGAGGCGGTGTACAAGAAGGAGAAGTCCAAGGCGCTGCGCCGCCTGGCGCTGGCCGGGCTGGGGGCCATGCAGGTGATGATGCTGGCGATCGCGATGTATGCCGGCGACTACTACGGCATGGACGATCAGCTGCGCCGCTTCATGCG
>JAGRHE010000221.1 GCA_020445165.1 Gammaproteobacteria bacterium | reverse complement strand
CCGCCGAGCTTGCCGAAGCCGATGATGGCAAATCCGGTTTCGCCGCCGATGTCACCACCGGGCCGACCGTGCTTCCGGTGCAGGTCGCGCCAGGCACTGGCCTGGACCCGCTGCAGAGTGGTCTCGGCGATATCGGTCAGGTAGTCGCTGACCACCATGAGGGGAATCGCGCCAACGATGTCGGCCGCAGCCACGCGCAGGCGATTGCCCTGGGCGAACTGGCGCAGGCGCTCCATCTCCTGCTCCAGGTCATCATCCGCGACCGAGTTGAGCAGCGTATCGAGTTCATTCTGCAATTCACTGGCGTGCAGCGGCGAGTACAGGCGTCGCGGATCGAGGAGCTCGTCGAGCAGCAATGGCTGACGGATCAGCTGTGCCACCACCCAGCTGCTCTCGCCGACCAGGCGGACCAGCTGCGACAAGGCCAGCGGGTTTTCCAGCAATAGGTCGAGATAGGCGGTACGGCGCACGATCGCGGCCACCAGGCGCAGCAGGCGATCGAGCGTGACATCTGGATCCTCGACTCCGGCGGCCGCTTCGATCAGCGACGGCATCAATTGCTTGAGCTTGTTGCGTCCACGCGTCGGCAGGGCGCGCACCAGGGAAGATTCGCGGAACTCGGCCAGACGCGTCAGCGTGGGCACGGCATCGAATCCGGCCTGACCGAGAGCTGCCAGCGCCTGCTCGTCATCGGCAGCTGCCCGCCATGCCGCATGCAGCGGCGACTCTTCGGCCTGGGTCTCGGTCTGCGGCGCGGCAAACACGTTGCCGAATTGTTCATGCACATGCTGACGGTGACGCCGCAGCACCTTGTCGAACGCGTCCCAATCATCGAAACCCATGCTGGCGGCCAGGCGGGCACAGCCGTTGGCATCGGCAGGCAGCTGGTGTTTCTGCTCGTCCTTCCAGGCCTGGATCCGGTTCTCGGTCAGGCGCAGGAAGCGATAGGCCTCGCCCAGTTCGCGCACCGCGTAGGCCGGCAGGATGTTGCGCGCCCCCAGGCGCTGCAGCACGGTCTGGATCGGTCGCACCTGTAGGTCTGGCTCGCGCCCACCGCGCACCAGCTGGAATGCCTGGCCGATGAACTCGATCTCGCGGATGCCGCCCTGGCCGAGCTTGATGTTGGTGTCCAGGCCCTTCTTGTGCAGCTCGCGCTCGATCATGCGCTTCATGTCGCGGATCGACTCGATCACGCCGAAGTCGATGTAGCGGCGGTAGACGAACGCCCGCAGCATCGCCATCAGGGGCTCGTGGTCGGCAGGCTGGCCGGTGATGGCGCGCGCCTTGACCATCGCGTAGCGCTCCCAGTCACGCGCCTGCGAGTGGTAGTAGTTTTCCATCGCATCGTAAGTGGCGACCAACGGACCGGAATCGCCGAACGGTCGCAGGCGCATGTCGACCCGGAACACGAACCCTTCCGCCGTCACCTTGCTCAGCACGTTGATCAGCTGCCGGCCGACGCGGGTGAAGAACTTCTCGTTGTCGACCGGACGCGCACCGTCGGTCTGGCCATGCTCGGCGAAACAGAAGATCAGGTCGATGTCGGACGACAGGTTGAGCTCGCGCGCGCCCAGCTTGCCCATGCCGAGCACGACCAGGCTCAGGGCACGACCCTGCTCGTCGCGTGGCACGCCGGATTTTTCGATCGCCCAGGCATGCAGATGGTCGAGCGCCAGGCGGATGCAGACGTCGGCCAGTTCCGACAGGTCCTCCAGGGTTTCATCCAGCGGCGCGCTGCGCAGCAGGTCACGCCAGATGATGCGCAGCATCTGGCGCTGGCGGAATCGACGCAGGCGCGACTCGAGATCGGCCTCATCGGCGACCCCATCGAGATCCGCCGCCAGGGCCCGATGCATCTCGCCAGGTGCGAGGCCACGCTCGAGTTCGCCGCTACCGTGCAGTTCGGCCAGCAGACCGGGCTGCCGCAGGCAGAGCTGGGCAGCGAAATCACTCCCCTGCCAGACCGTGTCGATCGCGGCGGCCGGCGGAAAAGCACCGGCTGCGCCGGCAACCTCCGGCTGTTCCCGCCAGTTGTCGTGATAGCGTGCCAGGCGCGCCGCCGCAGAAGCTTCCTCCATCAGGGCTTGGCCGCCTCACCGGCAAACTTGGCCAGCGCGCCACTGATCTTGTCCACCACCGCCGCTTTGTCAGCGATGCCGTGACGTGCTGCGATCCAGGCCGGGTCGTTCCAGCCCACCTGGACCTTGCCATCGGCATCCTCCCAGACCAGGTACTTGAGGGGCAGATCGATACCCACGCTGCGCTGGCTTTGCATCAGCAGGGTGCCAGCCTCCGGCTTGCCGAAAATCAGCAGCTCGGTCGGCGCCAGCGCCAGATCGACGCTCTTGGCACCTGCGCCATGGTCGACGCGCGCGAAGATTTTGAAACCGGCCTTGCCCAGCGCGGTCTCCAGGCGATCCATGGTCACCTTGACCGGGTGCGCACTGGTCACCGTCGTCAAACCGTCTGCCGCCGACGTCTGCACACTCGCCAGGGCGAGTCCGCCCACCATTAACAACACCTTGATATTCATCGTATTTCCTTCCCGTTTATTGAGAACCGGCAGTTTCTGCCGCGAGGCACCCCCGGGGTGTCACCAGGTTAAAGACCCCCGCGGGCAGGCCGCTATTTCGCGTATGCCGAATCCCAATCCGATGGAACCTATCGAACACCAGCGTCTCAGGCTGCTGTTCAAGCAGTCGCATACCGCCTCCATGGTAGCCGCGCTGGGCGCATTCGCCTGCAGCGCGGTCTTTTACCTTGCGACCGGCAGGCCGGACGCGCTGGTCTGGCTCGCCGCAGTTTGGCTGGCAACCGCATTCCGCATCCGACTCTACCGCAGAATGTTCGCCTCCGATGTGAAGCGCAGCCTGGAAGCCGACTGGTTGCGGCGCAACGCCGCAACGGCCGTCCTGGTCGGAATCTCCTGGGGCGCACTGCCGCTGGTATCGACCGAAGGTGCTCCGGGCTACCTGCGCGAACTGCAGACCCTGGTGCCCGGTTTCGTCCTGATGGCCGCGATCACTTCTTACGGCGTGTACTTCTCGCAGTACCTGGTGCTGTGGGCCAGCATCGGCGTCACCACGGCGGTAACCACACTGTACGCCCAGGGCAGCGCGGCCGTGGCGCAGGTGATCCTGTTGTCGCTGTTCCTTCCGGTACTGTTGTTGACCGCCAGACGTTACGGGTCGACGCTGGAAACCAGCATGCAGGCCCAGTTCCAGTCCAAAACGCTGGTCGAAGAGCTGACCAACGCCAACAATGAACTGCACCACCACAATGCGGTGCTGGCGCAGCAGCAGGACCTGATCGAACAGGAAGAGGAGCTGGCCCAGCACGTGTTCCGTCAGCTCACCCTGGGCGGCGACCACGAGCTGCCTGGCATCCACACCTGGAACCAGGCCATGGGCAGCCTGTCCGGCGACCTGACCCAGACTGCGCGCGGACCGCAGGGGCAGATCTATGTTCTCCTCTGTGACTTCACGGGGCACGGGCTGCCGGCGGCACTGGGTGCCCTGCCCGCCTCGTCGGTGTTCCTGGCGATGGCCGCCAAGGGACTGCCGGTGGAGACAATCGCCACCGAACTCAACCGCAAGCTAAACCAGCTGCTGCCGACCGGCTATTTCTGCTGCGCGGTACTGCTGGAACTGTCGGTCGACCGGCGCGAGGTGCATATCTGGAACGGCGGCCTGCCGCCCCTGCTGTTGCGGCGCAGAAATGCCAAGGGCTTCGAGAAGATCAACTCGCACAGCGTGCCGCTGGCGGTGATGGGGCCGGAAGAATTCTCGGCCGAAACGGTCAGGTGCGCGCTGAACCCGGGCGATCTTCTGTATGCCTATACCGACGGCCTGACCGAGGCCGAGAATGTGGATGGCGAGATGTGGGGCATCGAGCGCCTGGAGAGCTTCCTGCTGCGTGACGATATCGACACGCCGAAGATGCCCGCACTGATCGAGACCGTGCTCGAGCACGTCAACCTGGCTCCCGCATCCGATGACGTTTCGATCGTCGAACTGGTCGCTTTCCCCGAAAGCGTGAGCCAATCCGCCGACGCTGCCTGACCGAGGCGCAAGTACACCACCGCATACGAAAAACCCCGCCGGAACGGGTCCGACGGGGTTTTCAGTGACTGCGCTGCTGGCCACGCGCAGGTCGTGGCCAGCAGCCGGGCCGGGCGTTACATCATGCCGCCCATGCCGCCCATGCCACCCATGTCGCCACCGCCCGGCATCGCCGGCTCGTCCTTCGGCTCTTCGGCAACCATGCACTCGGTGGTGATCATCAGACCGGCCACCGACACGGCGTTCTGCAGCGCCGAACGGGTGACCTTGGTCGGGTCCAGGATACCCATCTCGACCATGTCGCCATACTCGCCGTTGGCGGCGTTGTAACCGAAGTTACCACTG
>JAGRHE010000220.1 GCA_020445165.1 Gammaproteobacteria bacterium | reverse complement strand
CTGTCCTTGTCCTTTGCCAGCTTCACGTATTCTTCCGGCGTGATGTTGCCCGCGTGGATGCTCTCCAGCATCTGCAGAACGGCGACGTTGGCGCCGCCGTGCAAAGGCCCCCACAGTGCGGATACGCCTGCCGAACAGGATGCGAACAGGTTGGCCTGGCTCGACCCGACCATTCTCACCGTCGAGGTCGAGCAGTTCTGTTCGTGGTCCGCGTGCAGGATCAGCAACAGGTTGAGCGCGATCCGTATCGTGTCGTCACACTCATACTGCGCATAGGGCTGCGAGAACATCATGTGCATGAAGTTGGGTACATAGGTCAGGCGCGGATCGGGGTAGATGTAAGGACGTCCCTGGGAATGACGGTAGGCATATGCGGCAATCGTACGCACCTTGCTGATCAGCCGGGCCGACGCGCTGAGAAAACTCTCGGTGCAATCCACGTCCATCACTTCCGGGTAGAAGCACGACAGTGCATTGATCATCGCCGATAGGATCGCCATTGGCGGTGCGTTGCGCGGAAAGCCCTCGAAGTGATGTTTCATGCCTTCGTCGAGGTTGGCATGCCGGCGCAGGTCGACGACGAACTCGGCATATTCATCCGCAGTCGGCAGCGTGCCGAATATCAGCAGCCAGGCGACCTCGATGAAGTTCGGCGACTGGGCGAACCGTTCGATCGGGATGCCCCGGTAGCGCAATATCCCTTTCTCACCATCGATGTAAGTGATGGCACTCTCGCAGCTGCCGGTATTGCCGTATCCGGGGTCCAGGGTGACCAGGCCGGTCTTGCTGCGCAATTGCCTGATGTCGAACCCGATCTCGCCCTCCGATCCGACATGCACGTCGAAATCGTGCGGTTGACCATCGTAGGTGAGGGTGACTTTCTTGCTCATGGTTCTGGGTGCTTCACTTTTTTTTGATGGAGTCGCCCGCTACGCGGACGCACCGTGAAACGCAGCAAGACCCGTACCGTTGCTGATGACTCGATCAACTCATTGAAAAGTCAGGAAAGTGATGGGGACGCACTGCTAAAGGGTGCACCGTCACGGTGCAAACCTTTTCGTGAGCTTGCTCGGCGCGCAGTAAGCGAAGGGCGGCGTGCGACGCCGCACGTTTCAGCGTTCTGATCGGGCAGCACACGCCGCACCTCCAGCCGGCAGGCCCTGCAGGCGATGCAGCGTCGCGGTGATCGGATCGATCAGTGCCGGCTGATCCTCATGGGCGACCTGCAGGGCGCGGCTTGCCGTTGTGACCGCTTGTGCGGTGCAACCCTGGTCGGCCAGCACTTCGGCGAGGTTGTTCAGGGCCGCCGCGTGGCGCGGACGGTCGGCGATGATCGTGCGGTACATGGCCAGTGACCGGTCCAGCTGGCCGTCGGCGTGCAGGGCCAGGGCGTAGCCAAAGCGCGCAGTGGTGTCGCTAGGCCAGCGTTCGACCAGGACCCGGTAGGCGTGCAGCCGGTCTCGCACTGACAGCAATGGTTCGGCCAGCGCCGTCGCCTCGAGCAGGCGCGGCGGTATTGGGTCAGCGGGCAGTTCGCCCGGCCGCAACACGACGACGCCCCAATGCCCTGCCAGCCGCCAGCTGCGCAGAAAGTCATGCGCGGTAACGACGCGCCGCCGCTCGGTGCCCGATCGCAGGATCAGGCTGTCGGTGCCGGGATCCACGCCGATCACGACGGCGTAGTGCCAGACCGGCAGTGCCTGCAGCCCGAGGTTCTGCATCACCAGGACCGGACGGCCGCCTTCGATCTCGGCGAGCAGGGCCGCGAGCGAGGGGTCGACCCGGTAGGGTATGCGCCCGGCACGTCGCGTCGCGGCGAGCATCTCGACCTGCAGTGCCCCCTTTTTCGCCGGTACATAGACCTGATCGACGAGGTCATCGGGTTGCGAGGGCACGCCAGAGACGTTGAGCACGGTGGCCAGTGCGGCCGGTCCGCACTGGTAGTCGCGTTGCGGGTGGAACGGTGTCGCCTCTAGCTCGATCGGCGCGTCGAGTGTTGGTGCCTGCGACGGCAGCAGCGGTGGCCGGCTCGCACAGGCCGCCAGAAACAGCACGCTGCCCGCGGCCAGCAGCCGCAGGCAGCGGATCATCCGGTGAGCGGTCAGAGCTTGGTGAAGACGTTGGTGACGCCGACCAGTTCGAGGATCAGCAGGACGACGAATACCACGCCAATCACGGCGAACACACTGCCGCCGGCCGGCAGTTCGTCGAGCTGAGCGGCCAGCATCTGCAATTCGCCGGTGCTCAGCGCGGCCACCCGTGCATCGACCTCGGCGGGCGAGACGCCCTGCTGCAGGAACTGTGCACGTACATCGTCGCGCGCCAGCTGCGATTCGATGCGCGACAGCAGTTCGCCGCGCTGATCGAGCTGGACCAGGGTGTCGGTGCCGATCGGCGCGGCGACACCGACCACGGGCAGGCCCAGGGAACTCATGGTCAGGATCAGCACCAGGACGACGCTTCGTTTACAGGTGTTTTTCATGTGGAGCCCTCGGGCAGGTTCAACGGGATGGGAGCATCCGGTGTGCCGTCGAAGCTAGCATGGCGGGCGATGGAGCGGCAATCGGCCCGATCCGGGTTCAGGGTGTGGTTCACGAATCGCATTCGGCTGTGGAAGCGCCGGTGCTGCCGGACTGGCGCGCTTTCGGGTCGGAATGGATACGAGGGCTGACTTGCCCAGCCACTGCCGGCTGAAGCCCGAGCCCAGTTTGGGTAGGCAAAAAGCGACTTTGTCGTACTATGATCGAACCTGAGGTCATGCCTGCTGCCGGTTGGGACCAGCACAGACGGAACCTGATTGACGACGGACGAAGGAACGATGATATGCGACTGAGATGGATGATGGCCGGGTTTGGTTTCCTGTTGTTACAAGCCTGCGCACAGGCGCCGGAAAAGCGGGGGGAGCAGGTACACCAGAATGAGTCTGCGGAAATGCAGTCGGCCGCAGTCGAGGACACGCAGGCGGAACCTCGACGAAAGGTGAAGCCACCGCCGTGGCCGTTCCCCCAGTCTCCCGGGGGCTTCCATCAGGCGGCCAACTTGATGGAGTTGGTGAGCTCGTCCACCCCGGCCGGGCGCCTGAAGAGCCTGATGATATTGCGTCAGAACGCACAGGTCGCGTCGCGCCTGAATCATCGTGGCGCGCTGATGATGTGCAACCTTCCCGGTTATTACCGATGCCTGGATATCACACAGGTCAAATGCCTCGAGGATCTGCACCATGTTCAGCACGAGTGCTTCGAACACGTGAATCCCAACCCGAAGGGGGCCATCGCTGCCTCAGAGTTTCACCGGATAATGACGGAGTACACCGCTTGTATGGCAGATTCGCACTTCGCCATATACCCGGAGAAAGCGCACGCCGTCGACCAGTGCCGTTGGACGTTCACGCAAGACGATGGCATAAAGGCTCTGACCATACTTCTTGAATAACCAGCGTCTGAAGGCGCGAAACGGAAGGCCCCTGCATGGGCCGCACTACAAGCTTCGTATCTTCTCCGCCTGCGCCGAAAGATCGCCGAGCGCGGCACGCGCTGTTTCCAGCTTTTCACGTTCCTTGGCGACGACGGCCTCGGGGGCCTTGTCGACGAACGATGCGTTCGACAGTTTCTTCTCGGTGCGTTCGATATCCTGGCGCAGACGTCCGGTCTCCTTTTCGAGACGCGCCAGTTCGGCGTCCTTGTCGATCAGACCGGCGAGTGGGATCAGGATTTTCATCGAGCCGACCAGCGCGGTAGCCGATTCCGGGCCGGCATCACCGGCCTCGAGTACGGTGATCGACTCGGTGCGGGCGAGAAAATCCAGGAACGGGCGGTGACGCTCGGCATTGCTGCGATCCTGTTCGCTGCTGTCGGCGAGCAGTACCGGGACCGGCTTGCCCGGCGCGATGTTCATCTCGCCCTTGATCTTGCGGATGCCGAGGATGAACTGCATCACCCACTGCATCTCGGCTTCGGCAGCGGCATCGACCAGGGCAGCGCGGTATTCCGGATAGGCCTGCAGCATGATGCTGCTGAGCCGGTCGTCGGTCACCTCGATGCGCCCGGTCAGCGGTGCGACTCGCTGCCAGATCTCTTCGGTGATGTAAGGCATGATCGGGTGGATCAGGCGCAGCAGCGATTCGAGCGCGTTGACCAGCGTATGCCGTGTGCCACGCATCGCGGCCGGGTCGGCGGCGTCGCTGTTGAGCACCGGCTTGCACAGTTCCAGGTACCAGTCGCAATACTCGTTCCAGGTGAACTCGTAGATTGCCTGCGCGGCCTGGTCGAAGCGGTAGCCCTCGATCGCGTCGATTACCGCCTGCTTGGTCTTCTGCAGGCGTGACAGGATCCAGCGGTCAGCCAGTGACAGCGACAGGTCGGCACCTTCAGCGGCACCGCAGTCGTGGCCCTCGGTGTTCATCAGCACGAAGCGCGAGGCGTTCCACAG
>JAGRHE010000021.1 GCA_020445165.1 Gammaproteobacteria bacterium | reverse complement strand
TACCGCCGACACCACCTGCGCCACCGGCACCACCGTTGACACCAGTGGATCCACCAACACCGGCTAGACCGACACTTCCGGGATCGCCGGCACTGCCGTCCTCACCCCGACTGCCGGCCTGACCGCCGCCGAGGAACCCACCAGCTTGGCCTACTTCGTTCTGTACTTCGCCACCGCTTCCAAGTCCCGACCCACCGAAGCCGCCACCCTGATCGAAGCCACCAGCGCCACCGCCAGCACCGGCTGTGCGGCCACTGGCCGACAGGTCGAAACGCACGCCCGCATCGATGTAGGCGTTGTTACCGGCGAATAGCGACAACGCATTCGGTCCCGAGGCACTGATCGCTACCCCGTCATCGATCAACAGGTCACCGGCGAAGCGGAACTGGGTGATCGCGTTGCCGAGCGTGTCGCCGATGACACCATGGCTCGCTGCCTGCTGCACCGTGGTCGCATTGGTCACGATGAAGTCGACGCCGGCATCGAACACGTTGTCGCGGTCGTAGTCGACGAAGATCGAACCGCTCTGCAGGCGTTCAAACCCGTTGTGGGTGTAGAACACCGTGTCGCTGGCGATGCGATACAGCGGGATCTCGCCCGGCAGCGCACTCGCGCTGCCGATCGGTACCAGGCTGGCCGCGACGATGTTGTCGACCAGCACGTTTCCGCCGGTCGCCGGGTCACCCGCGGTCCACGACACGCTGCGCAGTGCGGTGAAGGTATCCGGCAGATCGATGGTGACGAAGCCGGTACCGCCTTCGACCTGGATCGCCGGCGTGGTGGTTACCGTGTCACCGTTCAGCGTGGTGCCGATGAAGGTGATCGCATGTACGCCGGCATCGAGCGACGCCAGCGACACCGAGTACAGCGCGAAACCGTCGCCGTTCTCCTCGGTCAGCGTGAACGTATGGTCCAGGTTGCTCGCCTGCGCCGCGGCGCTCAGCGTGTCATTGCGCAGGATCACGGCCGGGTCGCCGTTGCTGTCGGTCGAGGCCAGGCGGAAGCCGTCTTCGACGTACTCGGTCACATTGCCCTGCCCAGCCGGGTCGAGGTCATCGAAATCAACCACGTTCGAGAAATTGGCAAAGGTTGCATTGCCAGCCGAATCGAGCACGACGTCACCGAGTTCCAGCACCACCCGGTCACCGTTGATGGTCGCATCGACCGGCCGCGCCAGTTCCTCGAAGTCGAGCGTGTCCGATGCCGAGCCGGCACGGATGACGATCTCTTCAGCACCGTCGGTGAACAGCAGTTCCGCACCGTTGCCGCTGAGTATCCCGGACCGGATCGCCCAATCGACCGGAGCAGCGTTGCCGCGGTTGTCGACGACCAGGGTCTCGACATCGACGCCAAGATCGTCGATCAGGTTGCCGTGCGTTGCCGCCTCGGGCGCACCCGGGATCTCGACCGTCACGGTATCGATGCCGCTGTCGCCGGTGATCTGCGTGCTGCCACCGATCTGGCGGATCGTGATCTCGTCGTCACCGGCATTGCCGTCGACGGTGACCGTCAGCCCGGCGATCGCATGATCGATGACCAGGGCGTCACTGTTCTGACCCAGTGTGATCGCGGCCTGCTCAAAACCGGCGAATTCGACATCGCCGATGCCACCCAGGTTGTTCAGCCTGGCGTTGCCACCGTTGTCGCTGAGCTCGGCACCCGTAGTCGGCGTGGTCAGGTCACTGACATCGAAGTCGATGGTATCGGTGCCATGGCTGTTGCCACCATCGATGAACAGGCCGTTGCCGCCGATGATCGTCGCCTCATCCGCACCGGCACCAAGATCGATGCTGGCACCGGCGCCTGCGCCCATGACGACCAGCGAGTCTGCACCGCCGGCGTCCGTCGCATCGGTCGTGATCGTGGTCGTAATCGCGGTATCGACCAGCGTGATGTCGTCGGCGGTATCGGCCAGGCGCACATCCAGCGACGAGAAATTCAGGTAGTCGATGCGTGCAGTGGGATCCATGGCGAATCCACTGATACGGCTCGCATCGATGAACCCGGGCAGGCCCGACAGGGTGTTGGCACGATCGTCGATGGTCAGCGTGTTGCTGCCGCTCATGCCATCGAGTACCAACGGGGCCTCGATGTCGACCAGCGCGCGTTCCGCGCCATCGCGAACATCGCCGACGGTAACCACGTCGTCGCCGCCACGCAGCTCGATATGGGTTTCGGTAAACAGATCCCAGACGCGGACGTCATCACGGCCGGGACCGTTGCCGAGCGCGATATCGACCACGCCCGTACCATCCGTCTCGAGCACCACCTGGTCGTAGAAGCCCGGTACCAGGGGATCGAACACCCCCGGCGCACCGGCACGCAGCTGGTTGGCAGTGAGCAACCAGTCGGTCGACGCGGTGTTGCCATCGTTGTTGAAATCGACGAACTCGGTATTGAAGGCTGAAAGCCCTGGACCAGCCAGGGTTCCAACCGGCGCATCGAACAGGGTCGCGCTGACACTGTCGTCGCCGCCACCAAGGTCAACCACGACGCGGCGGGTCAGATCGGCGATCTCGGCATGATCCTTACCCAGACCGAGGCGCAGCTCGACCTTCTCGACCGAGGCGTTGTAACGCAGCGTACCCGGAGCGACCAGGCCGGCCAATGCGACCACGCCAATCTCGGCCAGGTGGTCGGATACCTCGGCGCTCGAATCGAAGACCAGATGGTCGTCGCCCAGGCCGCCATTGACCTGCAGGTCGCCGACGATGCCCGCCACGGAACCATCCTTGCCGACGACAACCCGGTTGTCGCCGTCATTCAGTTCCAACGTGGTCGCACCGGCAAGCGTCTGCAGTGCGATGGTATCGTTCTCGGAGCTGCCGACGATGGTCACATCACCGGCGATCGTGTTGACCACGCGCAGGTCATTGCCGGACGATACCGGATCGAGTTCCAACCGGAACTGCTCGATCGCATTGAACCGCAGACGGTCCTCGACCAGGCCCGCGCCGTCCTCAACGCGCGAGATGAACAGGTCGCTGGCGAACAACTCGAGCGAAGTCACGCCATCGACCTGCTTGCCGTCGCTCCTGACCACCACGCTGTCACTGCCCTCGCCACCATCGATCGTGACGTTGTCGTAGGCACTGATCAGGGTGTCGTTGTCGGCACCGCCCAGCAGCGTGACCGCGATCAGGTCGGACACATCGATGTTCTCACTGCCGGCCGACACCTCGAGTATGTCGTCGCCAGCCAGGCCGAGTACCTCGAGCGTGTCCTTGTCGGGTGAGCTGTTGAGGATGAAGGCGCTGCTGTCGCGTCCTGGGGTCTGGTCGCGCAGCTGCACGACCTGCTTCGACACTTCGTTGACTTCGACCACCTCGCCGTCGTCGTTCAGTGTCGTCTCCTGGAAATCGCCGGTGACGCCGGACACGGTCAACACGTCGTCTGCCCCGGAACCCGTGAACACCACGCGGTCGACATCGGCCGTGTTGTTGTTCTCGCCGGCCGCGCTGAGATCGATTGCCAGCAACGTGACATCGGTGCCGGTCAGGTCACCGACCGTAACCACATCCGAGCCACCGCCCGCGCCGACCGAGATGTTTTCGATGTTGTCCAGCAACAGGCTCTCGACCGGTGCCACGCCATCGGTGGTCTCGAGCAACACCATGGCCTCGCCGCCGACGATGAGCTTACTCAGGACAATATTGTCACCGGCCTCGGTCGAACCGACGACACCGGAGGCATACGAGCCATCGGTGATCGCAACGCTACCGCCGACCGTAACCCGGTCGGTATCGGCGAGACCGGCGTCTTCGACGATCGCATCGATGCCCTGGCCCGGAGCCCAGTCATAGGTATCACTGCCGGTGCCACCGATCGCAAGGTCGTCGCCGAGACCTCCTTCGATGCTGTCGTCATTGGCGCCACCGCGCAGGGTGTCATCACCGCCGCGTCCGACCAGACGGTCGTCTCCATCACCGCCCTCGAGCGTGTCATCGTTTTCGCCGCCCACCAGCAGGTCGTCGCCCTCGTTGCCGCGCAACAGCGCCACCCCACTGCCGGCATACGACAACATGTCGCTGCCCTGGCCACCCGACAGGTCGGCCGATGCCATCACGTCTTCGCCGATCGAGATCGAATCTTCACCGGAACCGCCAGCCGCGATGATGTGCTTGACGCCGTCGAATCGCTGCTGTGCACGCTCGACGCGTTCGCCGTTTTCGAGCACGTAGAACTTGACCAGCAGCGACTCACCCGCATCCGGGTTGTCATCGTCGGTCAGGCCCAGCGACGAGATGCTGTAGCCCTCGTTGATCTCGCTGTCATCGCCCTCGCGGTTCGGCCCGGTATTGGCTCGCTGGTCGCCAGTCGCGCCCATGAAAAGGTTCAGATTGCCATTGGTGTCCACCGTGCCGAGCTGCGGCGCATTGAGAATCACCCCTGCGAGTATCTTGCCGTCATCGAGCGAAAAAATATTGCCGTCGTAGATCAGGATCGTCGCAATCGGGAAGGTCTTGTCGACGATGACGATTTCGAGCGGCTTGATCCCGATCGATGCAAACACGAATGCCTCGAAACCGGCGTAAAGCGCGCCTGAAGCATTGAACAGGCCACGCGCATCGGCACTCAGGATCAGGTCGAGTTCACCGACGCGGACGCGGCCGTCGTAGTCATACGCGCCCGCGAGCGGTACTTCTGTCGGCAGACTGTTGTTCACCCGATAGACGTAGTCAGCCTGCGCGTCGTTCTGCGGATCAGGTAGATCGTTGAGATCAAGGAACACACTGCCGGCGAAGAAGATGCGCGCGCCAAGGTTGAACTGCGCGACCAGCAGATCGGGACCCGCGACAGCGCCGGCCGACACCTTCACGGTCAGGGTCAGTTCCGGTTTGTCGCCGGGATTATTGCCGAGCGCGTCGGTTGCACTTACGTCGTAGACGCCATCGCTT
The DNA here is from genome assembly GCA_020445165.1 of Gammaproteobacteria bacterium. Next base: position 20,754 of record JAGRHE010000021.1, on the reverse strand, counting down.
GCAGTGTCACTACCGAAGTGATCGTCGAAGAAGAAGCCGTCAGCAAGTCGATGCATGTTGGCATCGATGCTGTCCTGCAATGCGTCGTCGCTGGAGAAATCCAGGCTGCGGGTAAACAGGTTCGTACCGAATAGATCATATCCGGCATCGAAGTCGAGCGTACCGGAGATCTCGATTCGGAACTCGGCGCTGAGAAAGGGGGCGATGATCGGGATCAGCAGCTCGGCCACGTAGCCGAAATTGAAATCGACCCCGAAATTGCTGAGTACTGGTGTCGTATCGCCGAGCAGCATTTCTATGATGGCACTCGGATCATGCAGGAACGGGAACTGCAGCCTGCCGCCAACCGTGGCGAAAAACTCTCGGGACATCGTGTTCTTGTTCTTGACGTCCTCCAGCAGATTGGCCTTGGCATCCTGACGCACCAGCTTGCGTTCTTTCGGCGGCGGCGGCTCATCGCTGGGCTCACTCTCACTGCCAGTGTTCTTGCCGGCGCTCGGCGTCAGCTGTACTTTGAAGCCGACCAGCCCGGTGGTATCCGGCAAACCGTCGGCAATCGGCCCAAGGTCGTAGAACACGTTGAGGAATTCGAGCGTGGCCTTGGTCGCGTAAAGGCCATTGAGGATCTTGTCCTTGGTCTCGCCACTGAGCTTCGGGCTGACTGCCGTGGTCAGGATGCCCAAGTCGATCGGCGTGACCTTGCCGATCCCGATCGCCTCACCGACCACGCTGATCACCGGAATCGGATTGGTAAGGAAGTCCACCAACCACTTGATGTCCTGCAACGAATCCTGCAGCTGGGCCACGGTAGGATCGACAAACTCGGAGAAGAAGGTGCCCAGGTCGAGCCGGACATCCTCGTAGTCGACATCGATTGCATTGCCGAACAGGTCGTCCTGGGTATTGGCCGCGTCGAAGACCTGCGAGATGTGCACGTCCGCCTCGACACCGAGGTTGAACGTCCGTTGAGATTCAGACACGTCGGCAAAATCCGGCACCATCGCGGCATCGATATCCAGGTGGATATCTGCCTGGCCATCGACGATAGCATCGAGCTCGATCGCGGCAAACGACTGCGGCAGCGTGAACACGCCGGCACCGACGACATCGATCGCCATGCTGCCGGTGAACTGGCTGGAGCGCGCTGCTTCTTCATCATTGCCGCGATCCTGCTGGATCAGGGCGCCGAAGATGCCGGCGATACCCTTGGCGGCCAGTTCGCCGTCGCTGCCACCGTCGAGCACCGCCGACAGGTTGTTGATCGTCAACTCGTTGTCGAACGCGGTGTTGACGAAGAACAGCGAATCGCCACTGGTCAGCTCTTCGAATACCCCGAACACCAGGTCGAACTCCCAGTCGAAACTGAGCAGTACCTCGTTGTCGACGCCCAGCCGGGGATCGATGATGGGATCCTCGCCGAGTGCCAGATCGAGCGCGATCTGCTCGGATTCACTGCCAGCGAGCGTCAACGAAAAACGGTATTCGGTGTTGTCGGCGTTGGTCGTGTGGAAGATCTGGTCATCGAGGATCATGTCCCCCAGCGCGCTGCGCAAACCGGCCTTCACATCGTCGACGCTGGTGTAGAAGCCGTCACCCGGCACAACGGTAAAGCTGTCCAGCGCGATCGAGATGCGATCGGCGATGCGACCGGCATTGCGCTCAGCGAGCTGGGTGCCGATCAGCGGGATCGGTGCGGCAAACACGTTGTTATCGAGTTCGGCCTGAACCTTGTCGAAGTACTGGTTCAGACCACCGTCATCGACCACGGCCAGGTCGGCGGCGAGGAGCAGGCGGGGTTCGAGGGATTCAAAGACGATACGACGTTGCGGAGAGGGTTTGGCGGGTTTGCCAGGGGCGGCTCGCAACAATCGTCGGATGCCGGCCGCCAGGCTGCTGGATCTGTTCCCACTTGCCTGCCGTTCCCCACCCTGCGCAGCCACGAATGGAAACGCCATGCTTACCTCCCCCGGCCGACGAACGTCGACGCTTAATTGTTGATGAGGCCTCTCCATTCGCAGGCGGGTGGCTGGCCATCTTGCGTGGCAGTCCAATCCCTGAAGCGAAACACCGGCCGTTTGCCTGCCGAATGCCAGCCTGAGGCCGGCGACCGATCGGCGCTTTATCCAGCGTGACGATCCATACCGCAATCCTGCGGCCGCACGAGGGCGGGATCTATCAGCAAACGACCGCTTCTGCGGCGGCCTTGAGTCAGTCGAAAGTATCGGAAGCGGATCAGGCGGCGCCTCGACGCGCACTCAGCAATACCCTGCCCAGCAAGCCACCGAGCAGTAGAAACGTGACCGAAGGAAGTGGCATTTCTACAACACCAGGACCGACGTTGACGGTGGCGTTTTCGATTCCGAAGTCGGTCATCGGCGTTGGCACCGGGAACGGCGCAATACCCAGGAGCCCGCCAGTGAGACCAACATCGGTGAAACTGATCGCGGTTGCGCCATCGGCCAGCGCATCAAACGACAGCTTGAACAGCACGCCGTTGCCGGAGGCGAACGGTGGTGTGAAACCGAGGCTGGCTTCAGCGAACCGGGCGACGCCCGGTGACGGCGATGGCAGCATCGGCACTGCCGGGATCGGCAGGAAGCCACCGCTGGAGATGCCGGTGAGACCGAGGACCGCCGGATCGAAGCCAAGCGAGATATCGAAGCCGATCAGGGGAAACAGGGGATTGACATCGCTGATCACGACATCAACGGTGAGGCTGTCACCGGCCAGCGCGTCGAGGGTGCTCTGGATGCCGGGGGCCATCGGATCGGTGTCGACCGAGACGGTCAGTGCAAGTGCGTGGGAACACGCCAGCGCCAGCCCGAGTACCACCCACCATCGTGACACGGCGCCACGTGCGCCGAACATCCGTCCCTTCATGCGTCCCACCTCTTGTTTTTTATTTTCACCGGATCGCCCAAGGCAATCGGCGTCATTTATACCGTGACTGGTTATCATTTGCACGAATTGCGCCAAAAACTTTGGCGCTTCGGGATCAATGGCTTAGTGCGCTGTGGGCCGATCACGACCTTCCAGGTGTAAAAAACCCGGACACCCGACGTGCTTCTGCCTAGGATTCCAGATCCCGCATACGCCGGCAGAAGGTTCGCTCATCCGGCGCCTCAACCGCATCGACGATGGCGTTCACGACCTCGCCGAACTCCTCGGCGCTCAGCACCTCCATGATCCGCGCAAGCAGCCGTGGCGGGACATCGGCATAAATCGCCTTGCCATCCTTGAGGTTCAATACGACACCGGCCGCGTGGTAGTTGTCTGCGCCCTCGCCCTGTCCGGCCTCGAACAGAGCCTGGTTCAGCTCCATCAAGGCATCGTAGCGTTGCTCTATACGTTCGCTGAGGGCGTCATCGATGTCCTCAGGCAAACAGACTTCGTAGCTCTCGTCATCGCTGCCAGTCTCGGGTTCGAGTCCCTGCTCGCGCACGAAGGCGACGAACTGCTCGAATGGCGTGGGATGAAAGAATACGTACTCGAGCATCGCTGCACTCCCGGACCGATTTCAGGGCATCCGTATCGATTCGTCACTCCCGCGCAGGCGGGAACCTATGTGTTTCATCTCTATGGGCCCCCGCCTGCGCGGGATGACGGGAGATCAATCCTTTCAAGACTGCTTTCATCGGTCCAGAGCAAGCGCTTCACCAATCGATGAATCCTTGATCAGCTTCTCGTACCACAACCGATAGCCTTCTGCCGAGGGATGCAGGCCATCCCCGGCATAGTACCGTTCCGGATCCAGGTAGAACGGATTGTCGTCGCTCGGATTGTACAGATCGACATAGTCGATACCGTTCTTATCGGCCAGTTCGAGGAACAATGCCCGCACCTTGCGCGTACGCCAACTGTAGATCCAGTCGACCGGCGGCGGGAATGCCGGAGCCGCGCCGACGTCGCCGGAACTCATCATCGTGACGTGAGCGCCTTTCTGTCTCGCCGCATCAAGCAATACCTCGGTCGACTCGCGCAAGCGGTCGAGATCGGTGAAGCGCAACACGTCATTGCCTCCGACCTGGATCAGTACGACATCGAAACCCTTATCGCCGGCCAGCTCCAGCTGGGCCAGCAATTCCGCGGTCTTGGCGCCATCTTCGGCCTTGTTGACAACTTCCACGTGCGGCAGCGCTGCCGCCAGGCGTCCGGCGACCGAACCATCGGGCGACTCAGCGCCAGTCCCAACGCCCGTGCTGTCGCCGATCACCAGCAGGCGTTTTGACGGATCTGCCAGAACGCGCACGAACGGCCGACTCTGGTCCGCCAGTTCGCCGCCCCGATGCAACACGACACCGAGGTAGGCCGCGTCCACGAGAAAAACCGCCGCCAGCGCGGCTACCAGCCATGGAACCATGTGACATTCCTCTCGCAATCCGTCGGGGCGGTCGATTGCCGACCCCCGACAGTGCAGACTAGTCCAGGCAGGCGGTGCAACAAACGCGTAGAATAACCGCCCATTTTGCGCCACGGCGCCACTCAGCCCGGAACAATCATGCTCACCACCGCCAATATCACCATGCAGTTCGGTGCCGCGCCGCTGTTCGAAAACGTCTCCGTCAAGTTCACCGACGGCAACCGCTACGGCCTGATCGGGGCGAATGGCTGCGGCAAATCGACCTTCATGAAGATCCTCGGCGGCGACCTGGAGCCCTCGTCCGGCAGTGTCAGCAAGGACCCGCACCAACGGATCGGCAAGCTGCGCCAGGACCAGTTCGCCTACGAAGATTCGGCCGTGATCGACACCGTGATCATGGGTCACGAAGAGCTGTGGCAGATCAAGTCCGAGCGCGACGCGATCTACGCCAAGCCGGACATGAGCGAAGCCGACGGCATGCGCGCGGCCGACCTGGAAGCACAATTCGCCGAGATGGACGGCTACACCGCCGAGGCACGCGCCGGCGAACTGCTGCTCGGCGTCGGCATCCCGGTCGAGCAGCATTTCGGACCGATGAGCGAGGTCGCCCCCGGGTGGAAACTGCGCGTACTGCTGGCCCAGGTGCTGTTCTCGGATCCCGACATCATGCTGCTCGACGAGCCGACCAACAACCTGGACATCAACGCGATCCGCTGGCTCGAAGGTGTACTCAATGCACGCAACTGCACCATGATCATCATTTCCCACGACCGGCACTTCCTAAACAGCGTCTGCAGCCACATGGCCGATCTCGACTACGGCGAGCTCCGCGTCTACCCGGGTTCGTACGACGAATACATGACCGCCGCCACCCAGGCCGCCGAGCGCCTGCAGGCAGACAACGCCAGAAAGAAAGCCAAGATCGCCGAGCTGAATGCCTTCGTCAGCCGTTTCTCGGCCAATGCGTCGAAGTCAAAGCAGGCCACGTCACGCGCAAAGCAGATCGAGAAGATCGAGCTGGCCGAGATCAAGCCATCGAGCCGGCGCAACCCGTTCATCCGCTTCAACCAGGAAAAGAAGCTGCATCGCCTGGCACTCGAGGTGAAAGGCCTGGCCAAGCACTACGATGAAGAACTGTTCTCGGGACTCGACCTGACGGTGGAGGTCGGCGAGCGGATCGCGATCATCGGTCCGAACGGTATCGGCAAGTCGACCCTGCTGAAATGCCTGGTGGGTGAATCGACACCAAACGCCGGCAGCGTCAAATGGTCGGAGAACGCAAACATCGGTTACTACGCACAGGATCATGCGCGTGACTTCGCGGCCGGCGAATCCCTGTACGACTGGATGCAGCAATGGTCCAGGCCCGGTGATGACGAACAGGTGATCCGGGGCATACTGGGACGGCTGCTGTTCTCGCAGAACGAGATCGAGAAGACGGTCAGCGTGATCTCGGGTGGCGAGCAGGGACGCATGCTGTTCGGCAAGCTGATGCTGCAGCAACCCAATATCATGCTGCTCGACGAGCCGACCAACCATCTCGATATGGAATCGATCGAATCGCTGAACCTGGCACTCGAGCACTACTCCGGCACACTGATCTTCGTCAGCCACGACCGCGAGTTCGTCTCGTCGCTGGCGACACGGATCATCGAACTGACCGCGACCGGCATCGTCGACTACCATGGCAGCTACGAAGACTACCTGCGTAAACAGGATGCGGCCTGAGCCATGAAACTGCTGATCAGAAACCTGGCGCGCAGCACCAGTGAATCGGTCATTCGCGAAATGTTCGAGGGATTTGGCACGGTCCAGTCCTGCAACCTGGTGATGGACCAGAAGACTGGCGTGTCCAAGGGCTTCGGCTTCGTCGAAATGCCGCGCCCTGGCGAGGCCAAGGCGGCGATGAAAACACTCAACGGGAAAATCGTCGACGGCCAGATCATCCGGGTCAAGAAAGCCGAAAAGAAGCCGGCCGTGACAGACGGGAAATGACACGCGAAACCGGAGGCCGGGATCCGCTGCATGGCATTACGCTCAAGGCGATGCTCACCGAACTGGTCGAACTGTACGGATGGGAAGAACTCGCGCGGCGCATCAGGATCAAGTGTTTCGCCACGGATCCCAGCGTTGATTCCAGTCTGAAATTTCTGCGTCGCACGCCGTGGGCGCGAGAAAAGGTCGAAGCGCTCTACCTGAGCCGCAAGCGCGTCAACAGCGACATCTGGGGCTGAACCTCACCTGCCCCGACCGGTGACAGACGCCCAGGAGTTCGCGCATCAATGCACCTGCACTGGGCCAATAGTGCACGATTTCTGTTCACACAAGCATACTGGAAGGAGCCAGCGGCGTATCGCTTTGTGATCCCTGCTGTTAAGCTCGAGTCTCGTTCGATCAACAAAGGATTGTGATCAATGACACGAACAAGGATGTGGCCTGTCTGGCTGATCGCCCTCGTATTCTTCTTCCCCGCCCCTGCAGCTGCAGCAGAGTTGCTGCTGTTGACCCGGTATGCGCCCGGCACCGACATCAGCGGCTGGTACATGAGCGAAAAGCTCGACGGGGTACGTGCCTACTGGGACGGTCACCAACTATTGTCGCGTCAGGGCAATGCGTTCGCCGCGCCGGACTGGTTCACCGCCGACTTTCCCCCGTTTGCGATCGACGGTGAGCTGTGGATCGCCCGACAGCGTTTCGAAGACATCGCATCGATCACCTCGCGCAAGCAACCGCATTCCGGTTGGCGCCAATTGAGCTACAACATCTTCGAGGTACCGGAGACACCGGGCAATCTCGATGCACGCCTGGACAAACTCCGGCAATATCTCGCACTGCATCCAATTGAACATCTGCGTGTCATACCCCAGGTCGTCTGCCGCGGTACGCGACACCTTCAGCAGCACTTGCGCGACGTGACCGCTGCCGGCGGCGAAGGCTTGGTGCTGCGCAATCCCAAGGCTCCATACGAAACCGGTCGCAGCCGTAGCGCATTGAAGGTCAAGCAGTTCGACGACATGGAGGGCCGTGTCATCGGCTATCGGCCCGGCAAGGGCAAGTACGCCGGAATGACCGGCGCGCTGTGGGTGGAGATCGACAATCGGAAGAGGTTCTATATCGGCTCCGGGCTGAGCGACGCGATCCGCGCCGACCCGCCCGCGATCGGCAGCTGGGTCACTTTCCGCCACCAGGGATTTACGCGCGAGGGTGTTCCGCGTTTCGCGTCATTCGTAAGGACCAGAAATCCAGCCGACATGGGATTCAGCGACGCAGGCTCCGATCCTGTCGAGTGAAAACCACGCGCTTGACTGGGAAGCGCTGCTCCAGATCCGCCATGACACTCGGCCCACCTGATTCGTGACCTGGTGGAAGTCGACAGCGGTTCACCACCCTGGTCATACCGAGTCGGGGGATGCCTCCAGCCGACTGCCGCGGTCGAGCGGCTACATGCGACAGCACACCGAATCAACGGTGTCGCGCCCGCCGCCGCTGGTGTAGATTTCCGGTCCCTGTCATCAACCTGGAGTGCCGCGTGCTGCCACCGATCGCCGAACGGATTTCCACCCTCATCGATGCCAAGGCGTCACAGGTCGAGGCCGCCATCGCGTTGCTGGATGGCGGTGCCACGGTGCCGTTCATCGCCCGTTACCGCAAAGAGGTGACCGGCGGCCTTGACGACAGCCAGCTGCGTACACTGCAGGACCGTCTCGTCTATCTGCGCGAGCTCGAAGAGCGGCGCGAGACCGTGCTCACGTCGATCGCCGAACAGGGAAAACTGTCCGATACGCTGCGCAGCGAGGTACTCGCGGCCGAAACCAAAACCCAGCTCGAAGACATCTACCTGCCGTACAAGCCGAAGCGTCGCACCAAGGCGCAGATTGCGCGCGAGGCCGGCATCGAGCCGCTGGCCGATGCGATCGTCGAAGATCCGCGGCAGATACCCGAACAGCTCGCCGGTGACTACCTGAATGCCGACGCCGGGTTTGCCGACGTGTCGGCCGTGCTCGACGGCGCGCGCCAGATCCTGATGGAGCGCTGGGCCGAGGACGCCGAGCTCAGCGGCCAGGTGCGCGAGTGGCTGTGGGACAACGCGCGACTGAAGAGCGGCGTCGTGCCCGGCAAGGAGAGCGAGGGCGCCAAGTTCGCCGATTACTTCGACTTCGAACAGCCGTTGAAGGCGATCCCGTCACACCGCGCGTTGGCGCTGTTCCGCGCGCGCAACGAGGGCATCGTGTTTCTCGATCTGGTCATCGACGAGGACGAGGCCGGTCGCAGCCACCCCGAGCGCATGATCGCGCAGCGCTTCGACATCCGTGACAAGGGCCGCGCGGCCGACACCTGGCTGCGCGATGGCGTGCGCCTGACCTGGCGGGTCAAGTTGCTCACGCGGCTCGACCTCGAGTTGAAGAACCGCGTGCGCGAGGCGGCCGAGACCGAGGCGATCCGCGTGTTCGCGCGCAACCTGCACGACCTGCTGCTCGCGGCACCGGCCGGCCCGCGCACCACGCTCGGTCTCGATCCCGGCCTGCGCACCGGCGTCAAGGTCGCGGTGATCGACGGCACCGGCAAGGTCACGGCAACCGAGACCATCTACCCGCATGCGCCGAAGAACCAGTGGGACCAGTCGATCGCGACGCTGGCCCGGCTCGCTGCGGCACACGGTGTCGAACTGGTAGCGATCGGCAACGGCACCGCGTCGCGCGAGACGGACAAGCTCGCCGCGGAGCTGCAGCGGCGTCACCCGGAACTGCAGCTGAGCAAGGTCGTGGTCAGCGAGGCCGGCGCTTCGGTGTACTCGGCCTCCGAACTCGCGTCGAACGAGTTGCCCGGTCTCGACGTGTCGCTGCGCGGCGCGGTGTCGATCGCGCGCCGGCTGCAGGACCCGCTGGCCGAGCTGGTCAAGATCGAACCGAAGTCGATCGGCGTCGGCCAGTACCAGCACGACGTCAGCCAGTATCAGCTCGCGCGCAGCCTCGACAACGTCGTCGAGGACTGCGTCAACGCGGTCGGTGTCGACGTCAACACCGCATCGCCGGCGCTGCTCGCGCGTGTCGCCGGCCTGTCGACCAGCGTCGCCGACAACATCGTGCAGTTCCGCGACAGCCACGGCGCATTCGCCGATCGCCAGGCCCTGAAGCAGGTGCCACGCCTCGGCGACAAGACCTTCGAGCAGGCCGCCGGGTTCCTGCGCGTCATGCACGGCGCTAACCCACTCGACGCGTCGGCCGTGCATCCCGAGGCCTACCCGGTGGTCGAGCGCATCCTGCAACGTCATCGGCGCGACCTCGCGCAGGTCATCGGCGACAGCACCTTCCTGCGCAGCCTCGACGTCGCCGACTACACCGACGAGCGCTTCGGGGCGCCGACGGTGAAGGACATCATCGGCGAACTCGAAAAGCCAGGGCGCGACCCGCGGCCCGAGTTCAAGACCGCGACCTTCCAGGACGGCGTCGAGACACTGGCCGATCTCAAACCCGGGATGGTGCTCGAAGGCGTCGTGACCAATGTCGCCAACTTCGGTGCCTTTGTCGATATCGGCGTCCACCAGGACGGTCTGGTCCACATCTCGGCGATGAGCGACAAGTTCATCAAGGATCTGCACGACATCGTCAAGGCCGGTGACGTGGTCAAAGTGAAGGTGATGAACGTCGACCTCGACCGCAAGCGCATCGGCCTGAGCATGCGCCTGGGCGACGCGCCGGGCGACAGCGAGCAGAAACAACGTGAACCCCGGCGCGGCAACACCGACGCCAAGGGCAAAGGCAGGCCGGGCGAGTCCGCCGCGGCTCCACAGGGCGCATTGGCCGCGGCATTCGCGGCGGCACGGAAAAGCTGAGCAGCTCGAGAATCGTTGGTCGACCAACCCGATCGATTCGCAACGAAAGCTTGCGGTCACGCACATACGTCAACCACCACGGTGCAGTGACACTACTGCGCCGGTATCGGTTTTTCCCCGGCGCACCGATGCCACGGTCGCTCACCCGGCCCGCATTCCAAGCGATTTGCGACATTTACTCAGTCAATATCGCCCCTTTACTGGATCAACTATCAGGCGATTTAATTGGCGGCGAAACGATTGACCAACTAGGTTCACCAGAACGGACTGGGCACAGATCATGGGCGATGCAGCCTGGACGACGGCCATAGTTCTCTTGTTTTCCGGCGTTTCGTGCCAAGGAGGATACGATGGACCAGGATAAGAAAGCCTGCTGTGCACGTTCCGCGGTATGGGCACTTGTCGGCATCGCTATTGCCGTGGCCTGGGGATTCGGCAATCTCAGCAACGGCATGTCGTTCGGCTCAGCCTTCGCAATTCCGGGCCTGATCGTCTTCGCTATCGTCGGCGTGGTAGTATTGGCGGAACTCGACGTGCCATGGTTTAGAAAGCTCTCGTTGTGCGACCGGTCGGGCCAGCAACGGCGTGAGCAACCGAACAAGTTTGCTCGCGGTCACTGAAGACGACGGACGGCATACCGTTCTGGACGTCGTATTCCAGCCCCATACCCTTGCGAAGACGCCAGATCTCCTCTGGCCTGAAACGTGCTGATCAGGCACCTCGCACGCATCTGAATCTCACTTTAAGAAGCCCAATCAATTACCTGGAACTATCCTGGCTGTCATGCACAGCGTCCAGCAACTGCGAGTACGACGCAAACGAAGGGATGAAATCTACGGTACCGTTCTGAGCAATCACCGCGAGCTGAGCGCCGCCGTCAAAATAATCCAGGCTGACAACCCTCTTCCCGAAATCCGCACTTCCCACAATCTCACGATTCTCTAGCTCATAAATCGCTATCCCCGAACCTGAAGGGTTGACTGCCGCCAATCTTGGCGCTGAAGGATGGATCGAGAAACCACCAGGAACTGTCCTAAGCCCATCACTGTGGATGTTGATCTCAAACTCAGGAACCAACTCGCCCGGTAGAGCATCAGAAACTTTGATCGAGTCGGCATACCCATCGACAACTGCGAAACGAAGATCACGGCTGAGCGTAATGAGGCGATCCTCGAATCGGCCTTCAAAACTGAGGTCATGTGTGCCAAGCAACTTCCAGGAACCTGTCGCCAGCACCGCCGCTCTTCTATTCCGGTCATTGACGAGCAGTCGGTCGCCCGTTTCTGAAAACCTTAGCTGGATTGTATCCCGCGTCTCGAAATCCGCATCGGGACTCGCCTCTCCGAATATCCGAGAAGAATGAACGACATCGCCGCTTGAACGATCGAGAACAACAAGAACCAGGTCTGGCGAAACAAGAATTACGTAACGCTCGCTCAGGGCGCCCGCATCCCAGAAGATACAATTGTCAACATGCTCTGAATGTACCGCTTTCATCATGCTAACGGCGCTGTCTGCTATCCTCTGCACAAAAAGCCCCTCAGCGCGACATGTCAGCAACTCATTGGCGGCCACAGAAACGGAATACCAATAAACGGAACCGAGGTTTGTGCGCGCAACCATGCTGCCATTAGTGTCGAGCCCAACCATCAGCAACTCGTTGTCTCCGGTACTGATCGCGAAGATCTGAGATGTTTCGTTAATCAAAGTCGGAGCCGAAAGTCTTAGCGACGCTTCCAAATCATGGAACCCGGGTGCATGGAAATACTCCCAGTAGCTACCGCCCATGAATACGCTCATCTCGAATAGCCCCAGTTCTCCCCCAGGAGCAAGCTTGGCCTGACGAGGCGTTCTCGGAGCATTCCCGAATGGCGCGGCGCGGCCATCGAACGGCTTCTGAATCAGCATGCGCCACTCCTCGCCGGTTTTCTTCGCTACACAGTGGCTTGCATCATCTATACTGCTCACGACCATACCAATGGCGTCCGTGCCGTTGGTGTATCCCCATCTCACGTCCCGCGACGCAACACACTCACGCATCGGCTCGACAGGTTCGGCCCGACCTAAGCTGATCAAGCGCGGAGAGGCTCCGCCAACGACGATGGCATCGGCGCCATCAAGCACTACCGCATGTGTTGCATCGATGTCCGTTGACTCGCCTGACGCCCCTGGTCCGATGCGCCTTTCAACGTCCCCATCGAAATTGATAATGCGAAACTCGTCGTCAAGGGTCCACACTAACAGGCTGTGGCTGTGTGGCCATTGTGCAATGATTGTGCAGTCGCAATCGATGGCTGTCGATTCCCCAGTTTTCAGATTAACCCGGTCATAATCCGGGGCGTCAAGAAGGGTCTCTCCTTCACCGCGGACATGCCCCTGAAAGATGTACCTTTCATCGGACGAAACGATGATATTGAACGGCGAACTGGAGCCGGCTATACCATCCAATCTCCCGCTGGATTTCAGGTCGATGATGCTGGTCTGGTCACCATCGTGAATTACTGCGAATGAAAGCTGCTGCGAAAATCGCACGGTCCCGAGCACATCCTCAATCTGCAGTGGAAGGTCGAACACGAACCGATGGTTGTTCCAATCCAGACCGATCGTTCTCTTTTGTCTAATGATCGATCCCAGGGACACGAGCAAGACATTGTCTTGGTCGGAAAAGTCCAAGTTGGCGCTCTCATAAGGCTTTTCATCCTGGTCGGATGGAAGATCGGCTTCGTAGATCTTCGCGTCCTTATCGACCTCGATGACAGAAATTATCAACCGCGGCCTGATGGATTCGCTAACGGAGTCCGCCCAGCTGATTGCAAGAAATCTACCGTCACGAGACAACGCGAATCCTTTAATATCAGGGTACTCTACACCCACTTCGAAGCGTGTTTCCTTATTGCTTGCGACGTCATACAAAAGCACTGCCGCATCGTCGAACTGATCGACAAATGCGACACGACTTCCTCCAACGCTGTAGGGCTGTGAATTAAGACTGTCCAACCTGGAAGGATACGGGTACCTGGCCTTACCGGTTTCCATGCTGAAAGGACGAAAGAATTCATAATCATCACCGAGAAGCACCGTATTGGCCTGCTCGATGACATGTATTTTCGTGACCTTGCTTCCAGTTGGCACATCAAAGAAGACTGGCTTTGCAGGCGACGCATAAGCTTGATACAAGGCTTTTTCAGCGCTGGCGAGATAAGGCCTGTCGGGTTGTTCTTTCCTCGGCAGTGCCTGCACAGCAAGATCCAGGGCGCGACGTCTGTCCCCGGCTTGAAAAAGTCGCTCAGATTCCTCAGACAACGCTTTTGAGGCAGCCATGTAAGCCTCGCGCTTCTGCTCCTCCGCTACCATCCTTGCCTTGCGTTCGTTGTTTGCAGAAATCAACGCCCACGACGCCAAGCCAATAGCCACGAGCAAGCCTGCCAGCAGACCGAGAGTTGAAATCCGCTGTCTGCGTGTGGCGTCGCTCCGACTGCTGGATATGAAATCCAGTGTCACTTCTGTCGGGCTGATCGATGTGTCGGGCTGGTGGTCCCGCCACTCTTCGGCACTGCTCAGTGCCTTTCCGCGGAGTAGTAAATCGCGTCTGCGATCGGCACTCATCCACGAAGCCGCGGCATTTGAAAGTCTTGTGTGTTCCTTGATCCAGACCTGATTCGTTCTTATCGTTTGGGCGAGCAGTCCGCCATGCTCGGCGAGAGCGAAACTACCGGACGCCGGCAGTAAATGAACCCGGCCTATCGTTTCGGGTAAGCGCTCCGGAGCAACAGCCTCCAAACGAACGGGAACAAGACGCTTGCGATTCAGGCGAACCTGTTCGAGTTCCCAAGCGCACCACTGCGAATCGATGGAGCTGGCACTGACAAGCCAGACTGTGCAATCGGCCTCAGCGATGAAGTATTCGAGCTCGGACTTCCATTCTTCGCCAAAAGGCAGATCACGGCGATCAATCAGGACGCGGAACCCGTCCGATTCTAAGAAAGAGACTATTTCATCCGCCTGTGGAGCATCCCGGCGTGAATAGCTGATAAAGACAGTCAGTGCTGTTCGGTCCATGGCGATCTTTATACTGGTAGCAGGAACTTGAAGCACACAACAGGAAAACTCATTGGTCGACCAACAGCGTCGGGGCACAACGACAACTTCCCGTTAAGGGGACTTCGATTTTTCGAAGTTCCCATAAGCACGTGGGTCGGCCAGGCCGGTGCATTCCGCCACGGCTCAGCTCAGCCCAAGACCATCCCATCCCCCGTCGCAGATTTCATCGCGGTGATTCATCAGGAGTTTCGCAGAGGGCGACCCGATGTGGGCAAGCTCGGCCACTGCCCGATCGAAGGCATCGACGGCTTCCTGTTGCCGGCCGCTTTCGCCGAGGGCCCGTGCCAGCGCCAGACGTGCATTCGCGCGGTCGGCTGATTCGAGCGGCGATTTGGTTACGGCCTCACGCAGCGTCGCGATAGCCTCGTCACGAAGTGTGTGACCGTCAACGGCGTCGGTGCGCCGTCCTGCTTCGAGCAGATGCGCTGCGCCCAGACCGATAAGGAGATTGGACAAGAGCGCACCTCCTGCTGCCTCGTCGATTGCCTGTCGAAAAATCCCGACCGCTTCATCGTACCGTCCCGATCTGCTTGTTGCCCGGGCTCTACCGGCTTTTGCATTCAACGCTTCTGAATGAAGGCCAAGCGCTCGGAACGTACGTTCGGTACGCGCATAGCCCTGGGCCGCCTCGTGATATCGCATGTGTTGGAGGAGCCAGTTCGAGCGATCGCCACGCATGCGCGCAACCAACGCCCGGCTGAGTCTGCCTGCGCCACGCAACCTGCGTATCCCGGTCCGAATTGCCTGATCCACCTGATCGAGAGATTCACTGGATTGCAGCGCCGAAACAAAGTCATCCCAAACCTCGCCTTCTGGACTGCGCGATGATGCAGGCTGCGTGCCCACCAGGTAATGTCGACCGAGCGTTGCCATCGGGAGCTGCAGAAAGATCGCCGACTGAATTGCCGAGCGCGCCCATTCGCCGATGGGTGAATTCCTCCCCACCAGGACCGGGATCAACGCCTCCCATGCCTGCAGTGATGCCCGGTTAACCGGGTTGTCCGTGAGTTCTGCAATCCACGATGTGCGACGAATCAGATCGACTGCCTGCGGCAAACTGTTGGCACGCACGTAGACCCAGATCAGCGAGAGTTCGAGCTGCGCCATCGCATCGAAAGAAAGCGTTTTCAGCAGCCGGCCTCGGTACGAGTCTGCCACCTTCTCGGCAACTTCGATGGAGTGCGCCGCGGCGAACGCCTGGACCTGCAAAAAGAGAACCGTACCGCTGTAGCGATCGCTCAACGTGTCTTTGCCGAGTCGATCCAATGCCTCCAATGCAGCTTCAGCATCACCCTGGTCGAGACGTCGATGGGCCTCGTGGATGATTTGCTCAATGTCCGGGTCAGCCGGTTCGCTGCTGTATAGCTTGGGCACGAGCGGACTGAACCGCTTTTCCAGGCGCGGCACAGAAGCCGCCCCAGGGTCGGCGCCAACTTGGTCGAGTGCAGCGTACACGACATCAGATACCGGCCTCATGCTCTCGCCCCAGGACTCGATCTGGGCCAGGAGCTCGACCAGATCTGCAACGATCTGCGGCTCGCCGGAGACATCGTCAACGAGTAGTTGTGCCCAGGCAACCGCGGCGCCTGCATCCTCGCACTGGATCTCGAGCCACAGCCCAACCTTCATCAACCACAGTGGCATCGGAGTGTCAGCCTCCGCGTATGCAAGGCGTGCCGATGCAAGGTGCACTCGCGCCTCGGCTGGACGCCCCAGTAACACGGCATGTCTTGCCAGCACCGCGTGAGCGCGTGCAAACGTACTCGGATCCAGCCCCGGGCGTGCCAACACGTTGCTCGCGACCCACCCCGCATCCGGTGCGGTGCCGAACGTGACAAGCTGTTCGGCAAGATCGCAACCGACCCCGGCGGCGGCATCGGAATCGGTATCGAAATCGAGCAGACCGATACGCGTCAACGCCAGACCGTCAGCCTTCTGCAGATAGGAGGAATCGGAAATCGCGCAGTGCCGACCGCCGAAGGCATGCGACCCGTCTTTTCTCGCACGGGTGCGCTCGGCTTCGATACGCTGCGCGAGGACCGGCACCTCCGCCGGTTGAAAACGAATGACAAAAGGCTGTTTCTGCGTGATGCCCAGGGCGACCAGGTAACGGCGTGCTTCTTCGACCGGGCGCGAAAAGAAAACCGCTTTGGGGTGGCGCGCAAGCGCATTGGCGATCCCTTCCAGGCCCTCGACAATGCGCCCCGCTCTCAAGTCACATTCCCCCAGTTGAATCTCCGTCAGGGCAAGTCGATTTTCGTCCCGGGTCGCCTTCGCCAGGCGCAGGTTCTCGGTAAGCCATTGCCTGGCTCGCCAGCTCTCCTGCCGATCGCATGCGTAAAGCGCCATCAATGACCGCAATTCGATCGAAGACTGAACGGCACCGATGCGGTCGGCGATGGCCGCCGCCCCTTGAGCAAGGTGAAGGCAACGCCGAACGGCCCTCAACTCATATCCGTAGTGGAGAATGTTGCCCAGGGAGACCAGGAAGCTGTCTGCCCGGTTGCCACGATAGGCATGCTCGAGGGCCTTTCCGAACGCGGCAAGTGCAGCGTTGATTTCGCCTGCGAGGACGCAAGCCTGCGCGTAGTTGTTCCAACTCGAAGCAAGGTTCATCCGGCGCTCGTCGTGTGAAGAGACATGCTCCGGTGAATCGAGCGACGCATGCATCGCTTCGTAGATGTTGACGGACGCCCTCAACATTGCCCGCGCATCATCCAGTTGGTGCCGCTGCAACTGGTATCCGCCGACCTGGCCAAGAAAACCGGCCGCGGCCAGGTCAGCGAGTTCAATGGCAGACCCCGGTTCGAAGCGCGGAATCGCGTCGATCGCGATACGCAGAAGGTCTGCGCGCAGCCGGTCGCAGTTCTTCCCAGCCTGCGCCTGGGTACTGAGCGCGAAAAAGAACGATGCCGCCGACCAGGGGCCGATGTGTATCCCCTTCGACCAGGTGTCCATCTGGCGGTAGAGCGTCGCCCTCGCATCGCGACCGGTCTCCGTGGTCTCGAAGTCGATTTCACCGGTGCGCGCCAGCACCTCTCGCAGCAGGTCAGGCAGCTGCCCTTCGATCAGGGTGGTATGTGCCTCCACCTCGGGTGTAAGCAGCGGCGGCGAACCGGGACGATAGAGCCAGAAAATATGACAGCCGGCTGCCAACACGTCGTCGAAGAACGCGCGCGCCGCGCCGAAATTGAGATCGGCCCCCGAATACCCCAGCACGAGGATTACCGCACCCTTCAGTTTGGGCCGCCAGGCTGCCCGCAGGGTCGGACTGATCTCGCGGGCCTTGTGCGTCGTGGTCTCGATCAGGCTTGCCGGTTCCAGCGTCGTACCGTGGACCTTGACGAGCACGGGATGATTCTCGGCTTCGCTGCCGGCCGCAATACCGGGGGCCGCGATCGCGAAACGGACATCCCTGGCGGCCGCCGCTCGCTCGATCAGAGTGTCGAAGTTCGTGGTAACCACGCCTCGCATCCCACCCATGCCTGCCAAGGTCGCGATGGCACGGTGGTTCTCGTTGGGATCCGCCACATCCACCACCTGCAGGAGTTCGGCAAAGGTCGGTCCCGCGAAGCGCGAGAAGACCAGGTCTGCCAGTTGCTGCGTTGACATGGGCGCGAGCAGCTCGTCGAGCATCGCTCGTGCGCGGAGCTCGGGGAAGGCTTGTGTCAGCCGATCTGCCAACGCAGCAGCAGCCGCGACGTAGATGTCCCACCATCCGGGCGCACAGCTGGGCGGGAGCAGCGACACGCCGGCACCGCAGAAGGCGACAAGTCGACCGTGTTGGGCGGCCTGGACAATGGTGGAGACGTGATCAGTCACGGAGTCCTCTCGGCTGGCATCACGCGGGTTTAGAGGGACACGGGTTGATTCTGCAGAATCGAACGTGACTTGGCGACCTCCCACAAGGAGTTGTCCCCGCCCATAACAGTGCGGCCAATGCATACAATCGATGAGACCGGAGGTTCTCTACACTGGCAGTCCCGCCGAGAGCATTGGCGATCGACAGGCACAAAAAAGGGCTTCAGATCACTCTGAAACCCTTTTCGAAACATCAACTTGCAGATCGAAGTTGATTGAAGAATTTGGAGCGGGGGCAGGATTGACTCGCGCTGCTCGTGCTGCGCGCCTGGCGGCGCTTGTGAACCCGCCATTTTGATGTCGTAGGTTCAAATGGCGCTTTGGTCCAGGCACAAAAAAGACCGCAGATCTGCGGCCTTTCTTAAATTTGGTAGCGGGGGCAGGATTTGAACCTACGACCTTCGGGTTATGAGCCCGACGAGCTGCCAGACTGCTCCACCCCGCAACTGACATTAGGAATGTTACATATACCGCGCCTTTGCCACAAGCCATTTTTGGCGCGAATGTTCTAAACAGGTGCAGTTTCAGCCGGCAAAAGCCGTCTGGCAGGCGGCCAGCAAGGCGGCCGGGAACAGGCCAAAACCGAGCATCGCCAGGCCGTTGACGGAGATTGCCAGCTGGGTGTCCAACGACGACAGCAGCGGCCGGTCGTCGATCGGCTTGTCGAAGTACATCGCCTTGACCGCACGCAGGTAATAGAACGCGCCGATGATCGAGAAGAACACGGCCACGGCGGCCAGCCAGACCAGGTCGACGCTGACCACCGCGTCGAGCACGAACAGCTTGGCGAAGAAACCGACGGTCGGCGGCACGCCGGCCATCGAGAACAGCACCAGCATCATCATGAACGCGAGCCAGGGACTGCGATCGTTGAGTCCCTTGAGATCGTGGATATTTTCGGCATCCAGACCGTTGCGGCTAAGCATGGTGACTACGCCGAAGCCGCCTGCCGCGGTCAGCGCATAGACGATGGCGTAGAACATCGCCGCGGAAAAGCCTTTGTCGGTTCCTGCGATCAGCCCAAGGAAGATGAAGCCGACGTGTGAGATCGTCGAGTACGCCAGCATACGCTTGAGATTGGTCTGCGCGATCGCGACCACGTTGCCCAGAGCCAGCGACAGCACGGCGAGGATGATCAGCATGTCCTGCCACTGTGCCAGCAGGCCGCCGAGGCCATCGACCAGCAGGCGGATAGCCAGTGCGAATGCCGCGATCTTGGGCGCGCTGCCGAGGAACAGGGTCACCGCGGTCGGGGCACCATGGTAGACATCCGGCACCCACATGTGGAAAGGCACGGCGCCGAACTTGAACGAAACGCCGATGACGATGAACACCAGGCCGAACACCAGCACCGTCTGGTCCGCGGTACCCGAAGAAATAACCGAGGCCACCTCGGGCAGCACCAGCTTGCCGGTTGCGCCATACACCATCGAGATACCGTACAGCAGCATGCCGGACGCCAGTGCGCCAAGCACGAAATACTTCATCGCCGCCTCGGCACCGGTCTTGGAATCGCGGTGGAACGCGACCAGCGCGTACATGCAAAGGGCGAGCAGCTCCAGGCCCAGGTAGACCGTCAGGAAGCTGTTCGCCGAGATCATGACCATCATGCCGAGGACGGCGAACAGGCCGAGCACGTAGTACTCGCCGCGCATGATGCCGAGCGCGCGCAGGTAGTCCTTGGCATAGACGAAGGCGAAAAGGCTGACCAGCAGCAGCCCGGTCTTGAGCACGTCGGCCATCGGATCACGCACGAAGCTGCCATCGAGGATCACCTCGCGCAGCGGTCCCGATGCGTAGTGCACCGCGCCCAGGGTAGCGATCAGCGCCATCAGCGACAGGCCGTAGGTGACAAGGCGCGTCTTCTCGCTGAGGAAAAGATCGATCACCAGGATCAGGCACGCCGCACTCAGGAGCACGATCTCCGGCAGGACGGGTTGCAGTGTCGTCAGGTTGTATTCCATGCGTTTCTACCGATGCCGCTGCAGGCGGCAAACCAATACAGTGGGTGCCGTCAGAGCTTGGTCAGCGCAATGTGGCGTACGAGATTCTCGATCGACACGTCCATCACCTCGATCAGCGGCGCCGGCCAGAGGCCGAGCACCAGCACGGCGACCGCCAGCGACGTGAGCACGACGGCCTCGCGCTTGTTGATATCGGTCAGCGCGGCCACCTTGTCCGAGCCGATCTCGCCGAACACCACCCGCTTGACCATCCACAGGGTGTAGGCGGCGCCGACGATCAGCGTCGTTGCGGCGAGGAAGGCGAACCAGAAGTCGGCACGGAAGCTGGCCAGAATCACCATGAACTCGCCGACGAAGCCCGAGGTGCCCGGCAGCCCGGCATTGGCCATCGCGAAAAAGACCATGAACGCGGCGAACCACGGCATCACGTTGACGACACCGCCGTAATCGTTGATCTCGCGACTGTGCAGGCGGTCATACAGCACGCCGACGCACAGGAACATGGCCGCCGAGATGAAGCCGTGCGACACCATCTGCACCATGCCGCCCTGCATGCCCAGGATCGCCCCGCTGTCGACGTCGCCACGCGCCATGATCATGAAGGCGATGAAGAAACCCAGCGTGACGAAGCCCAT
>JAGRHE010000219.1 GCA_020445165.1 Gammaproteobacteria bacterium | reverse complement strand
TGGACCTGTTCTCCCAGGCCGAGCACGACGAGGATGCGCAGTCGATCCTGCTGTGTCCGGACGCCGGTTTCGTTGCCCGGGTCGAGCAAAGCATCGACAAGCTGCTGCCGACCATGAGCCGGCAGGAAATCATCGCCACCGCGCTGCGCACGCGCGGTGCGCTGATCGTCTGCCGCGATCTCGACGAGGCGGCCGAGGTCGGTAACTTCATCGCTCCCGAGCACCTCGAGTTGTCGCTCGAGCAGCCGGCCGAGTTCGCGCAGAAGATCCGTCATGCCGGCGCGATTTTCATGGGCCGCTACACGTCCGAGCCGCTCGGCGACTACTGCGCCGGTCCCAACCACGTGTTGCCAACATCGCGTACCGCCCGTTTCAGTTCGCCGCTCGGCGTGTATGACTTTCAGAAGCGCTCCAGCCTGATCCTCGTATCGGAGCAGGGCGCCGACACGCTCGGTCGTACCGCATCGACCCTGGCCCGCGGCGAGGGCCTGGAGGCGCATGCGCGCTCGGCCGAGTACCGGTTCGAGGATTGAGCCATCAACAGCGCGTTGGGCACAGCCCAACCTACGGGTTTCGGACAATGCATGACGGCAATCAAGGAAGGCTGAGCCTGCGGAATGAGCGTTTGAACCATGACAAGTGACATCGATGCCTTGGTCGCGCACTGGATACGGCCCGAGATCCGCGAGCTGTCGGCTTACCACGTGCAACCGGCGGCGGGCCTGATCAAGCTGGACGCGATGGAAAATCCCTACACCTGGCCGGAAGAGTTGCGCGATGCCTGGGTCGAACTGCTGCGGCGGACCGACGTCAACCGGTATCCCGATCCGACCGCAGCTGCACTGACCGAGCGTCTGAGCGAGGTCATGGGTATGCCGCCGGGCATGCGCATGGTGCTCGGCAATGGTTCCGACGAGCTGATCCAGATGATCGCACTGAGCCTGGCCGGGCCGTCGCGAGCGGTCCTGTCGGTCGATCCCGGTTTCGTCATGTATCGCATGATCGCGACCTTCTGCGGCATGCGCTACGTGGGCGTGCCGCTGGCTGCGGAGGATTTCAGTCTCGACCTGCCCGCGCTGCTGCAGGCCCTGGACGAGCATCAGCCGGCAGTGGTTTTCCTGGCCTACCCCAACAACCCGACCGGTAACCTGTTCGACGAGGCTGCGGTCGAGGCGGTGATCCGGGCTGCACCCGGGCTGGTCGTGGTTGACGAGGCCTACGCGCCGTTCACCGACGCCACCTTCATGTCGCGCCTGGGCGAGTTCGACAACCTGGTCGTGATGCGCACGGTGTCGAAGATGGGGCTGGCGGGGCTGCGCCTTGGCCTGCTGGCCGGTTCGCCCGCGTGGCTGGATCAGTTCGACAAGGTGCGCCTGCCGTACAACATCAATGTGCTGACCCAGGCCAGTGCCGAGTTCGCGCTACAGCACAAGCCGATGTTCGATGAGCAGACCGCCCTGATCCGCGAGGAGCGCGCGCGCCTGGCGCAGGCCCTGGCAGATATTCCGGGCGTGCGGGTGTTTCCATCCGATGCCAACTTCTTACTGCTGCGGACGCCGGCCGGAAAGGCGGTTGACTGGTTTACCGGTCTGCGTGACAGGCGCGTGCTGATCAAATGTCTGCACGGCGCGCATCCCTTGCTCGAGGATTGCCTGCGACCGACCGTGGGAACCGCTGTCGAGAATGATGCCCTGATCAGTGCCTTGAGCGAGGTGGCCGGCGCCTGATTCATTGCGCGCCCGACCGCTTTGCTTCACTCCTCGACGTTGACCAGCTCGACCTCGATGAACTCGGCGACACAGTTGCGTACGAACTGCTCCAGTTCTACGCCTTCCAATCCGGCACTGCGGCCTTCGCTGCGGCAGTCTGCCTGGAGTTGATCGTTCCCGGCCGAGTCAGCGGCCGGCAGGGTACCGCTGCCGGCCATGCCGATGATGGTCGACAGGGAGATCACGGTACGTCGGGCAGGTGCGCCGAAGGCGATTGGGAGTAGCTTCATACGGAATTGATGTTCAGCCGGCCAAGTGACAGGTGCAATGGTAGTCGAATCTGTCGCGTACGCTACGCAGTCGCCCGAGCAGGTCGTCACGGTCGCCATTGAAGACGGCAACGCTCGGATCGTCGCGGTCGAAACGCTGGTGTACCTCCAGTTCCGCGGCAGGCAGGCGATCGTCGCGCTGCTTGTCGGAGATACCGCGACACACCGGGCATTGCTCGAGCACGCCGCAGGCGATGTCGATATCGATCGCGACCTTGTCGCGTGGCGTATCGGTGACCCGGAAGTGATCGAAGATGCCCATGCCTCAGTTCTCCCCCAGTGACGGACGTTCGCCGACGATCGCGATCTGCTCCATCTCTTTGTCGTCCCGGATCAGGGTAATGGACAGCGGGCTGCCGGGTGACTTCTCGGCCACGATGCGCAACATCTGCTGGGAGCCGGTGATCGGCTTGCGGTCCAGGCGCACGATCAGGTCGCCGGGTTGCACGCCGGCCTGTGCCGCCGGTCCGTCGTCCAGCACGCCAGAGACCAGGATCCCTTCACGCCGGGATATGCCCAGCGAATCGGCCAGTGCCCCGGTCAGGTTCTGCCCGGTGATGCCGAGCCAGCCGCGAATGACGCGGCCGTGATCGACGATCTGCTGCAGCACGTTGCGCGCCAGGTGGATGGGCACCGCAAAGCCAATGCCGTGAGAGCCGCCGCTCTGCGAAAAGATCGCAGTGTTGATTCCGACCACTTCACCCAGGGCGTTGATCAGCGCACCACCCGAGTTGCCCGGGTTGATGGCCGCATCGGTCTGGATGAAGTTCTCGAAGTCGGTGATGCCCAGTTCGTTGCGTCCGGTGGCGCTGACGATGCCCAGGGTCACGGTCTGGCCGACCCCGAAGGGATTGCCGATCGCCATTACCACGTCACCCACCTGCAGCTGGTCGGAATTGCCGAGCGTGGCCAGGGGCAGCTTCTGGCCCGCCGCCTGCAGCACCGCGATGTCGGTCTCGGGGTCGCTGCCGACCACGCGGGCCGGAAGCGCACGTCCGTCGCCGAGCACGACCTGGATGTCGCTCGCGGCATCGATCACGTGGTTGTTGGTCAGGATGTAGCCGTTGTCATCGACGATCACGCCCGAGCCGAGACTGTTTTCGCGCTTGTAACGGGGCTTGCTCACCTGGTCGCCGAAGAAGCGCTTGAACAGCGGCTCGTCGAACAGCGGATGATTCGCCTGGCGCGTGATCTTGGAGGCGAACACGTTGACCACCGAGGGTGCGGCGCGCTGCACGGCATCGGCGTAAGACACCGGTCCACCGCTGCGTTCGAGCAGGACCGGTTGGGCTGCAGCAGGTACCGGCGTCGATTCGTAGCCGACCAGGTCGGGGCGCAGCAGAAGCACAAGGAAGGCTGCTGCGAGACCGGTGGCGACAGAGGTGAACAGGAAGGTGAATGCGCGGTACCACTTCATCCGCATACACTAGCACGGCGTTCAGCTACCAGTCAGACAGCACATGACCCATCTGGAACTCATCGCGGACTACTGCGCCCGCCGGCTCGAGGTCGACAGTTTCGACGACTATTGCCCGAACGGCATCCAGGTCGAAGGGCGGGCTGAGGTCCGGCGCATCGTGTCCGGCGTGACTGCCAGCCAGGCGCTGATCGAGGCGGCGCTCGACGCCGATGCCGACCTGTTGCTGGTCCATCACGGTTACTTCTGGCGCGGTGAGGCGGCGCCGCTGACCGGCATGAAGGCGCGCCGCATCCGCGCACTGATGCGAGCCGATATGAGCCTGCTCGCTTACCACCTGCCGCTCGATGCGCATGCCGAGCTGGGCAACAACCGCCAGCTTGCGCAGCGCCTGGGTTTCAACGGGGCGGCGCCGGTCGAGGGTCTGCTGTGGGGCGACACCCTGGAGACCCCGCTCAGCCTCGAGTCGTTGCTGGTGCGCGTGGCCGAGGCGCTGCAGCGGCAGCCGCTGGTGATCGGTGAAGATCGTCCGGTGCGCCGGGTCGCCTGGTGCACCGGGGCGGCGCAGAGCATGATCGAGCAGGCGGCGGCACACGGGTTCGACGTTTTCATCAGCGGCGAGATCTCGGAGCAGACCGTGCACCAGGCTCGCGAGCTGGGTATCGTCTACATCGCGGCAGGGCATCACGCGACCGAGCGCTACGGGGTGCAGGCGCTGGGTCGGGAACTGGCTGATCATTTCGCGCTCGAGCACCGCTTCATCGACATCGACAACCCGGTTTGAGCCATTCCTTGATCTGGCGCAGCTGATCTGCAACCCACAGCGGAACTAATCCTGGTCATAGATCCCCCTTTCTTGACCAGGGTACCCCCTTGTTGGAGAATCCGCGGTCGTTTGAGGAAATTCAGCATATTCTTAGATTCGATCCGGATCTGTCCGCTGCCGTTTCCTCCCAGTTTTGGGTCTTTGGGAGTCAATCCATGAGT
>JAGRHE010000218.1 GCA_020445165.1 Gammaproteobacteria bacterium | reverse complement strand
GAAACTCCTGCTCCCAGTAGCGCAGCACGTGCGGCTTGACCGCGCACAACTCGCTCACCTCACCGATGGTGAAGTAGCGCTTGCCGGGAATCGCCGGTAATTCAATGTTGCTGCTGTTGGGATCCAGCATATGCCTCTACTCGTGCCTTGAGTTTCTGCCCCGGTCGGAACGTCACCACGCGACGCGCCGAAATCGGGATCTCTTCACCGGTCTTCGGATTACGACCGGGCCGCTGCTTCTTCTCGCGCAGGTCGAAGTTGCCGAATCCGGACAGCTTCACCTGGCGACCGTTCTCCAGTGACATACGGATCTCTTCAAAAAACATCTCGACCATGTCCTTGGCCTCGCGCTTGTTCAGGCCAAGCTCTTCGAACAGATGTTCTGCCATCTCTGCCTTGGTCAGTGCCATTGCATCAATCCCTCAGTTTTACCGACAGGTCCTGCGCCAGCGCATCCAGCACGACGGCCGTGGCCTGCTCTACTTCTGAGTCTGTAAGAGTGTGCGAAGAGTCCTGCAAAATCAAGCTCAAAGCCAGACTTTTTAGACCTGAATCTATGTTTTCTCCAGTATAGACATCGAACAGCTGCACGTCCCTGACGACGGCCGGCGCGGCAGCGCGCACGCAATCCAGAATGGCCTGGTACGGCAGCGCCCGGTCGGCCAGCAGCGCGAGGTCGCGGCGGATGGCCGGGAACTTGGACAGCGGCGAAAACGCCGGGATGCTGCCAGTGCGCAACGGCACGAGGTCGATCTCGAACAGGTAGACTCCGGTCGGCACATCGAGCGCCTTCTGCGCGACCGGGTGCAGCAAGCCGATCCAGCCGACCGGCTGCCCGTTACGCAGGATCCTGGCACTCTGCCCCGGGTGCAGAACGGCATGCTCGGCCGACTCGAACAGGAACTCGCCGGCGTCTGCAACCTGGCCAAGCACGGACTGGACATCGGCCTTGATGTCGAAGAAATCGACCTTGCGATTTGGCGCGCCCCACTGCTCGAGCGCGATCTCTCCGAAAACCAGTCCGGCGAGCTTCTGGTGCTGTTCGATCTCACCGTCGCGGCGGATGAATGTCAGGCCACTTTCAAAGACCCGGACACGGGTCTGCTGCCGCGCCAGGTTGTAGGACAGGGTTTGGATCAGGCCAGGCCAGAGACTGGCACGCATGTCGGACATGTCGGCCGAGATCGGATTGGCCAGCTTGATCGGTTCGGCGTTCGGCGTCAGTACGGCTGCGATCTCCGGCGCGATGAAGCTGTAGGTGATCGCCTCCTGGTAGCCGCGATGTACAAGCAGTTGCTTGGCGGCATCCAGGCTGAAAGCGGCTTCCGGCCGTAGTGCCACGCTGACCGGCGCGGAGCTCAGGCTGGCGGGAATGTTGGCATAGCCATAGACACGCCCGACCTCCTCGATCAGGTCGGCCTCGATCGAGATATCGAAGCGCGCGCTCGGCGGTGTCACCTGCCAGCCCTGCTCAGTCTTCTCGACCTGCATGCCCAGGCGGACCAGGATATCGGCCACGGTATCGTCATCAATGGCCACACCGAGCAGGCGTCTGACCCGGTCGCGGCGCAGCCCGATCGGCCGCAGCACAGGCAAACTCTCCTCGGCCACGACCTCACACACCGGCCCTGCGTGTCCACCGACGATATCCAGCAACAGCGCCGTCGCGCGCTCCATGGCGACCCGTGGCAGGTTGAAATCGACACCACGTTCGAAACGATGTGACGAATCGGTGTGCAAGCCATAGCTGCGTGCCTTGCCGGCGATCGCCAACGGCGCAAAGAACGCCGCCTCGAGCAGCACATCGCGGGTGCTCTCGCTGACCGCCGAGTCGTCGCCCCCCATGATGCCGGCCATGGCGACGGCCTTGGCGTGGTCGGCGATCACCAGCGTATCGGCACGCAAGGTGGCCTCACTGCCATCGAGCAGGGCCAGCTTTTCACCATCGACGGCCATGCGCACACGAATGCCGCCCTCGAGTTTTGCAAGGTCGAAACCATGCATCGGCTGCCCCAGTTCGAGCAACACGTAGTTGGTGACATCGACCACCGGCGAGATCGCACGCAGGCCACTGCGGCGCAGCCTCTCGACCATCCAACCCGGTGTCTTCGCCGCTGCATCGATACCGCGCACCACGCGGCACAGGTAGCGCGGGCAGGCATCCGGCGCGTCCAGACTCACGCCGAACTCGTCGCCGATAGCGGCAGGCACCGGATCGATCGCCGGTACGATCAACGGCGCTTTGTTCAACACGCCCACCTCGCGCGCGATGCCGGCGACGCTCAGGCAATCGGCACGATCAGGCGTCAGGTCGACATCGATGCACTGGTCGTCGAGCGCCATGAACTCGCGGAAGTCCCTGCCGACCGGCGCATCGGCCGGCAGTGGCAGGATGCCATCGGACGACTCGGCCAGACCGAGCTCCGACGCCGAGCAGATCATGCCCAGCGACTCGACGCCGCGCAGCTTGGCGCGCTTGATCTTGAAGTCTTCCGACAGCTTCGCGCCGACCGTCGCGACCGCGACCTTCATGCCCGCTGCGACGTTCTTCGCACCGCACACGATCTGCGATGGCGCATCGGCGCCGATATTCACGCTGCACACGCTGAGCTTGTCGGCATCCGGATGCTGCTCGCGCGTCAACACCTCGCCGACCACGACGCCGGTGAACGGCGGGGCCGCGGGCTCGACCGAGTCGACCTCGAGACCGGCCATACTCAACTGGTCGGCCAACTGTTCGGTGGTGATATCGGGATTGACCCATTCGCGGAGCCAAGCTTCGCTGAATTTCATTGCTATTCCTTAATCATCAATTTGGACGCAGAGGCCGCAGAGGAGCACAGAGAGCACAGAGCCATTTCTTGTCATCGGCTCAACCAGTCTGGATCGCTGATCACTTGGCCCTGGCACACAACCAAGTACTCAAAATGTTCTCTGCGACCTCTGCGCTTCTCAGGGTTCTCTGCGTCCCAAAGACCCACACTCGATCTAGGCGAACTGCTTCAAGAACCGCAGGTCGTTCTCGAAGAACAAGCGCAGGTCGTTGACGCCGTAGCGCAACATCGCCAGTCGCTCGACGCCCATGCCGAACGCGTAGCCGAGGTATTTCTCGCTGTCGATGTCGACATGGCGAAACACCTCGGGGTGAATCATTCCGCAGCCGAGCACTTCCAACCAGCCGGTGTGACTGCACACGCGACAGCCTTTACCACTGCACATCACGCACTGGATATCGACCTCGGCCGACGGCTCGGTGAACGGGAAGTAAGACGGGCGGAAACGCACCTCGAGATCATCACGCTCGAAGAAACCGTGCAGGAAGGCATTCAGAATGCCCTTGAGGTCGGCGAAGCTCACCTGCTCGTCGACCAGGAAGCCTTCCACCTGGTGAAACATCGGCGTGTGCGTCAGGTCGGAATCGCAGCGATAGACACGCCCTGGCGCGATCACCTTCATCGGCGGCCGGGCATTCTTCATGTGCCGGATCTGCACCGGCGAGGTGTGCGTACGCAGCAGCAGGTGCGCATCGAAGTAGAAGGTGTCGTGCATCGCCCGCGCCGGGTGGTGCGCAGGGATGTTGAGTGCCTCGAAGTTGTGGAAATCGTCCTCGATCTCCGGCCCCTCGGCGACCTGGAAACCGGCGCTGGCAAAGAATGCCTGGATACGCTGCATGGTGCGCGTGACCGGGTGCAGGCCACCTTCGACCACGCCGCGACCGGGCAACGTAACATCGATTCGCTCTGAAGCCAGGCGTCGGCTCAACTCCTCTGCCTCGAGTGCCTGCTTGCGCGCCTCGAGCGCCTGCTGAAAGGCCCGCTTGTCCTGGTTGATCTGCTGCCCGGCCTCCTTGCGCTCCTCAGGAGGTAACTTGCCCAGCTGCTTCAGACGCTCGGTGAACAGGCCACTCTTGCCCAGGTACTGTACGCGCACATCGTCGAGCGTGCGCAGGTCACTGGCGGCATCAACGGCCTGTTGCGCCTGTGAAAGAAGATCGTCGGGATTGTTCGTCATCGTTGTCGTTACCAGCTTTTCTTATCGGACGCAGAGATCGCGGAGAAGCGCAGAGCACGCAGAGTGAACTTCTGCTCGAAATCCTCTGCGATCTCTGCGTCCCTGACATTCTTCGCACAAACAAAAGGGGCAAGACCCTGAGGCCTTCCCCCTTTCATCGATCACACATGGACCGGGCAGAACGCCCGGCCATGGTCATCAGCTCGCGAGGGCAGCCTTGGCCTTCTCTGCGAGTTGCTCGAACGCCGGCATGTCGTGCACAGCGATATCGGCCAGCATCTTGCGATCGACCTCGATTCCGGCCTTGTTCAAACCATCCATGAAACGGCTGTACGACATGTCACACATGCGCGCCGCAGCATTGATGCGCTGGATCCACAGCGAGCGGAACATGCGCTTTTTGACCCGGCGGTCACGGTAGGCGTACTGTCCGGCCTT
>JAGRHE010000217.1 GCA_020445165.1 Gammaproteobacteria bacterium | reverse complement strand
GGTTACGTGCCGCACACGCTGTCCAAGGACGGCGACCCGGTCGACGTGCTGGTGCTGACCCCGCATCCGCTGATCTCCGGCTCGGTGATCACCTGCCGCCCGGTCGGCGTCCTCAAGATGAAGGACGAGTCCGGCGACGATGCCAAGGTGCTGGCGGTGCCGGTCGACAAGCTGTGCAAGACCTACCGCAGCGTTGAGAGCTTCCGCGACCTGCCGGGCGAGGTCCTCAATCGCATCTCGCATTTCTTCGAACACTACAAGGACCTGGACGAAGGCAAGTGGGTCCGGGTCGACGGCTGGTACGGGATCGAAGAGGCCAAGCAAGAGATCATGGACTCGGTGCAGCTTTACAAAGACGCGCCGGAAAAACCGAACTTCTGACCGGCAGGACGGTCTCCAGGTGTGCGACCGCTGGCCCGTCGGCAGCCACCCGCCACCACGGAGAGTAACTCATGGCACTTTGTCGCCTCATCTACCGTAGCGTTGCCAAGGCAGATATCGTGTCGAACGCCATGTTGCGCGATCTCGAGCAGCAGGCCTCGGCCGCCAACAGCGAGAACGGAATCACCGGCCTGCTGGTGCTCGCCGGCAACGTCTTCGTGCAGGCGCTGGAGGGCGATTCGAAGGCCGTCACCGCGCTGTTCAACCGGATCGCAAACGACCCGCGTCACCGGGACGTGGAACTGGTCAGCCACGGTCCGATCGGCAACCGCAGGTTCGAAGAGTGGGGCATGCGCCTGGTCGACCTGTACGACCTGCCCGGTGACAAGCGCGCCTTCATGGTCGCCAAGTACGGTCAGCGCAACGACCAATTGCAACCTCCGGAAGACGTGCAGATGCTGCTTTCGTGGCTGCTCGACGCCAGCTTCCTGTGCCTTTCCACACCTTGGACAGACGCACCAAAACGCAAGTCGGCCGACGACCCGGCCGCGGAGCGCTCCGCAGGCTGAGTCCCTTCCGGGCGCGACGGGTCGGCTGTGGCCGGGACAGCGACCGTCACGGCAGGGTCTGTATTTGGCTGGCCGACACCTGTATCGCACATCTTTTGTCTGGGTTAGTTCGCGCAGAATAGGACTATGCTGGCCGATATGTTCATATTTTGTCCCATATAAGTCATGAGCCAAATCCTAGCTATCCGGCCAACGGTGGCTGCGTCGCCCGCGGTAATTCGGGAATGAACCCGGCAACCGCCGTCATCCGAATCAGCAACCTGCGCCTGCGCACTTTCATCGGTTTCAACCCCGACGAGCGCACCAAACAGCAGGACGTGGTGATCAACGTCGAGATCCACCATGAACTTCGGCCGGCCGCCCTGCACGACGACGTTTCCGGTGCGCTCGACTACAAGGCAATCAGCAAAGCGATAATCCGCCACGTCGAACAGGGGCGCTTCCTGCTGCTCGAGAAGCTGACCCATGACCTGATCGGAATCTGCAGCCGCGACCCCGCGGTGCTGCAGGCCCGGGTCACTGTCGACAAGCCGCATGCCTTGCGTTTCGCCGATTCCGTTTCGATCACGCTCGAATACCAGGCGCAATCTGCGCGCGCATCCCACGAGGTACACCATGACAACCACCCCCGTCCGCTTAGCCAAGCATCCTGAGATCAGCCCAGAAGCTGCACTGGTACGCGACACGCTGGTCGCGAAGGGCCTCGAGACGCCGATGATCGACAACGGACTGAGCAGCGAACAGAAATACGAGCGCATCCGCGGCCTGATGAGCGAGGTGCTCGATACGCTCGGGCTCGATCGCGATGACGACAGTCTGGCCGAGACACCGCACCGGATCGCCAAGATGTACGTGCGCGAGATCTTCTCCGGACTGGATTACACGCGCTTTCCGAAACTGTCGCTGATCGACAACAAGATGGGTGCGAACGAGATGGTCAAGGTGCGCGACATCGACCTGACCAGCACCTGCGAGCATCACTTCGTCACCATCGATGGCAAGGCCAAGGTCGCCTACATCCCGGCCGGACGTATCATCGGGCTGTCCAAGATCAACCGCATCGTACGCTTCTTCGCCCAGCGTCCCCAGGTCCAGGAGCGCCTGACCCGGCAGATACTGGTTGCCCTGCAGACACTGCTCGGCACCGATGATGTGGCGGTCAGCATCGATGCCACCCATTACTGCGTGAAATCGCGCGGCGTGATGGACAGCAACTCGCAGACCAGCACCACGGCGCTGGGCGGCTGCTTCATCGAGAACATCCACACCCGTGCGGAATTTCTCAATCCCTAGGCGATCGCCACCCGGCAACGGGATGTAAATGCAGGACGTGCGAAACGCTGATGGCAAGGCCAGCGCCGCGCCGCGTGATTCGATCCTCACCCACACGCGGTCGGACAAGGTACCCGCACCCGGCTGTGTGCTGGTCGCCGGCGCCTCGGGCGGTATCGGCCGCGCCTTGTGCGAACAGCTCGCCAGTTCGTTTTCCGGCGTCCACGTCGTGCGCCTGGCCCGCCGCCCGGAAGATCTGCCAACGGTTGATGCACACTGCCTCGACATTGCCTGCGACATCGCCGACGAATCGGCCATCGAACAGGCTGTCGCCGGAATTCCGCGCGAGCAGACCCTGGACTGGATCCTGATCGCCAGCGGCTGGCTGCACGGTGACGGCTACAGGCCGGAGAAGACCTGGCGCCAACTGGATGCCGAACACCTGTTGCACGCCTACCGGATCAACGCAATCGGACCGGCGCTATTGCTCAAGCACCTGCTGGAGCGCCTGAATCCCGATTACCCGTGCCGCATCGGTGTGCTGTCGGCGCGGGTCGGCAGCATCAGTGACAACCGCCTCGGCGGCTGGCATGCCTACCGCGCCAGCAAGGCAGCCTTGAACATGCTGTTGAAAAACATCGCGCTGGAACTGGCCCGCAAGCGCGACGATTGCACCATCGTCGGCCTGCAGCCGGGCACCACCGACACCGCACTGTCGGCACCTTTCCAACGCAATGTCGCACCGGACCAGCTACAGACACCCGGCTACACGGCGCGGCAACTGGTCAAGGTCATGCAGGCGATCGAGCCGCGCGATTCGGGCGGCCTGTTCGATGTTCTCGGTCTGCCATTCGACCCGTGAGTCGCCTTCACCTGGGGCACCGACCTTGGGCCGACTGCGACAGACGTTCAGGCGGTGGACACCCCCAAACGCCTGCCGGGACGCATCACGATCGGTGCGGCATGGACCTTTTGTAACAGCCGGGTCCAGCGTGCCGGCCATGGTGGCCGTAGTCACCTTTGTTTCGCATGCCATACCCATGATGACCGTGCATCCCCTGGCCGCGATACCCGTGGCCGAGCGCGTTACCGGCCGCGACCTGCTGTGCTGCCGCATCGAGCGTCACGGACAGCGCGGTCGGCTGGCGGTCACGCAGTATCTTCACAGTCAATGAATCTCCCGGGGCATGCCCGGCCAGCGCCGCATGCACGTCATCGACCTTACCGATCTCCGCGTCGCCGATCGCGATCAGCACGTCACCCGCTTTCATCCCTGCTGCGGCAGCCGCTGACCCGGTATTGACCTGCGCAACCAGCACACCGCGTTCGGCCGGCGCACCAAACGCTTCCTGCAGGTCGGCGGTCATATCCTGGATGCGGATACCGAGCGCAGCCTTGCCGCTCGCCTCGACCGGCGCCGCCAGGTCGACCGCCAGTTGCATTTCCTCGCCGTCACGCACCAGGGTCAGCGACGTGTTTCCAGTGCTGGTGCCGACCAGATGCTGCAGACGCTGCGGCGAATAGGCCGGGCGCTCCCCCAGAGCGGTCACGATATCGCCGGGTTTCAGGCCGGCTGCGGCGGCGATCGAACCTTCGGCGACGCGTTCGATCCGCACCCCGTATTCGAGCGATCTTGCGTCCAGCTCGGACTGCGCCAAGCCGGTGATCGCGACACCGAGCCGCGGACCATCGCTTTCCGCGGCGGAAAATCCGCCCCACGGCATCACGCCATGGTGCGCGGCGAACCAATCCATCGCCTTGGCATCACCGTGCATCTTGTGTCCCGCCAGGGCGGTACCCGTGGCGCCAAGCGTGGTCAGGGTGGCGGCCAATAGCGCCGCCGACAGAATTTTGCGGGTCATCAATGTTCACTCCTCGTGTTGGCTGCCTGGTTCGAACCCGGCCGGGCGTTCGAGTTCGACGCTCAATCCGCATGGTCGGTGGGGATTTGCCGCAGGCAACGGCACAAGCGGCGGGCAGCCACTGCGCGCGCCGGGTAGAATGGGCGCCCGAAAGACCTGAGCCTCATCCGGGACACGCATGAAAGTCTGTATCCTTTCCGACAGCCACGACCACATCCCGCTGCTCGACGCCGCGGTGGCCGACGCCAAGACCGCCGGCGCCGAGGCCGTGCTGCACGCCGGCGACCTGGTCGCGCCGAGCACGCTGCGCTGCCTGGAGAAATACCAGCTGCCGGTGCACGTGATCCACGGCAACAACACCGGCGACCTG
>JAGRHE010000216.1 GCA_020445165.1 Gammaproteobacteria bacterium | reverse complement strand
AACTGGCGGAAGAAACCGAGCGGTGGCCGATGCTGCATCGCGTTGGCCATCATGTAAGCGAGAAAGATGCGGTTCTCCTGCGATTTCTTGAGGATGGTCTGCTGCAGCGGCACGAACAGGTCGACCGCGCCAGTGACCGGGCGCAGGTCGAAAAAGATGCTCGACAGCATCATCGACATCGGCGTCGGACTCTCGATCCAGCGACTGAAGTAGCCCTGCCAGACTTTCAGCGGCTGGCGCCATTCCGGGTTGGTCGCCATCGCGTTGCCGGGGCAGTAGACGAAGCCGCAGTCATTGAGGCCATCGCTGACAAACTTGGCCAACGCTGCGAAATAAGCGTCGTGTGCTTCCTTGTTGAAGTCGTCCGACAACAGCAGGGCGTTGTCCTGGTCGGAATGCGAGCTCTGTTCGTGGCGCGCCTGTGACCCACCAGCCATCCAGGCGTAGGGCACCGGTGGTGGCCCGAGTTCGTCCTCTGCCATCGACAACAGGCGCCCGGTAATCGCATCGGTCAGGCAGGATACGGCTTCACCGATGTGGCGTGCCGTGACACTGGCATTTGCCAGGCGCAGGTGGAGGTTCGGCAGCCGTTTACTGACCTCGACCAAGTCGTGCACCGTTTTCGCCTTGCGTACGTCGGCGGCGAGGTAGGCACTGTTGGCGCTCTGGTGGTTGGCCAGGTCGGTGGCCGTGATCATGCCGATGAGCTTGCCCTGCCGGGTCACCGGCAGGTGATGGAAACGCATGCGCGTCATCGTCATCAGTGCCTGCACGGTCAATGAGCTGGCTTCGATGGTCTTCGGCTCCAGGGTCATGATCTGGTCGATGGGTTCGGCGCCGGTCAGGCCGATGGCGACGCAACGCTTGCGCAGATCACGGTCGGTGACCAGTCCGACCAGGTCTTCGCCCTGCATGACCATGACCGACGACACGTCCTTGTTGCTCATCAGGGCCGCGGTCTGGCGGATGGTCATGCCGGATTCGACAGTGATCGGTGGCTTGCGGATCAGGCTGCCGACTTCGACCATCATGGTCGCAACGCTGGGGTCGTCCGATTCGTGAAGGATGGTCGCAGCCGCTTTCAGGCGCTCCTTCACGGATGCCGAAAAATGCTCGCTGAAACTTGGCGATGCCCGACACAGCGCCTTCAGGCGTTCGCAGCTGAGCATGTACAGCAGGCTGTCTTCGGTGGCTTCCCCGCGATCGCATTGCGACAGGTTCACCAGCTGGCAGGACACGCTGTACAGATCGCCTTCGCCGAGTTTCTCGCAGAGTTCGTCGGCGGCGTCGTAGATCTCGATCGCACCGCTGCGCACGACATAGAGGAAACCGTCGCGCGGCGGAAACGCACTGCCACGGCGCAGGTAACGAATCTCGATGTGGCCGGGCAACTCGTCGAGCAGGCTTTCGTCCAGGTAGACGAAGGGATTGCGTTGCGCGAGAAACTGGCGGATCTCGAGGAGTTCGACTTCCATCCTGCGGCACCGGTGGTGATGATTTCGACACGTGAGCTTAGCAAATGTGCAGCACTGGCGGGATGGTGCGTGAGCGGAATCGCACCGGCGGTGGGCGTCGAATACAATACGACGCTGGGCCTGGCGAGAGGTGTCCGGCGATGGCGCCGGGGGAGTCGCCAGGGCATTCCAGTCAAAAATGAGCTTGGAGCGCGATGTGCAAACGCCTGAAGTAGAACGACGGGATGATCGCCGTGGGCGTGGAAATGCCAGCCTGTTGCGGATCGTCCTCGGATCGCTGGTGCTGGTGTTCGCGGTCATCAGCTATGACGACGGGTACGCGCGCTGGTGGTACCTTTCCCTGGCAATCGGCCTGTCGGTCTTTCTGTTGCAGTTCACGCGCTTCAGCTTACTGCGCACTTATGCGCTCTGGTTCGGACTGTTCGTCATTCTGCAGTCGATCGTCTCGCTGTTCTTTTTTGATGATGCATTCCGCACGCTGGTACCCAATCTCTCTTACCAGCGCGATGCGGGAGAGGAAACGCCGGGAATCACCGGGGTGCACCAGATCACCACGGATGCGCTGGGTTTTCGTACGACACCGTCGATTGACTACAACGATTCCTCGGCGCTTCGCATCTTCGCCATCGGTGGGTCGACGACCGAACAGATACTGCTGGACGATCGCAAGACATTCACGTTCCTGCTCCAGCAGTCGCTGCGAGACGCGACCCATGGCCCGGTCGAGGTGGTCAATACCGGCGTTTCCGGGCTACGCGCCAATAACCATGTCGCGACCCTGCGCAGAGTTGCCGCTCTGCATCCGGACATGGCGGTGATACTGCTGGGCGTCAACGACTGGAATCGTCATATCCTGCTGCAACATCCCGAAGATATCCCGGAGTCGGTGGCGCGTGGCTGGCAAGGTGGTTGGCAGTATGGGATTCGTCTGCGGAACACGCTTCTTGGTCGGGTCCTGGTTCGGTTGCAACGAGCGCTGCAAAAGCCACAATCGGATGCGGGTCCCATGACTGCCCGTCCCGGCGGGTTGAACGTGGGCCACAAAGACTCCCTGGCGCGGCCCAAAAAACGTACTTTCCGTCCCGGAAACGTTTCGCAGGAGTATTCAGCTCATCTCGAGCAGCTGTTCAATCTGTGTCGTGAGGTCGATGTGCCTTGCCTTTTCGTGACCCAGCCACATGCCTATGCAGAATCTGCGCCGCCCGAGATGCGTCGTGAGTTCTGGATGACACCTCCCTATGCGGACTACACGCTCGACCTGGGGTCCATGCAGCACGTCGCTGATCTCTACAACGACTATCTCATACGTCAGGCACGCGAACGGGGTTTCGAGGTGTGCGATATCGCCTCGGAGATGTCGCCGACGTTTGACAGCTTCTACGACGACGTGCACTTCAACACCCCGGGCGCCGAAAGGGTCGCGCAGTTATTGCTGCCCTGTGTGGTGAGCGTGCTGGAAAGCAGGCAGCGTTGACGTTCGCCATGTCGACGAGTTGAGCGAGTCATGCGGATTCCTACGGTACGGATCGTTTCAGCGCTGGCGCTGGGGATGCTGATCGGGTTTTCCTACGGCCTGGTTTCCTACAAGTTCGATCTGTTTCCGGTGACCGTTATCCGTCTGGTGAAGGAAGCATCCTTCGACGACGATACCAACCGGGTTGGCTTTCGGGCTACCGAGGGCCGTCTGATGCTTGAGTGCCCGGCTGCCGGGACGGATGTCGCGGTGCTGCTGATCGCGGGGCAGTCGAACTCGGCGAATCATGGGGAAACCCGCCATCGACCGCGCCAAGGCGTGGTCAACTTCAATTGGTTCGACGGGCGATGCTACCGGGCGGAGGATCCGTTGCTGGGTGCTACCGGCTACGGCGGCAGCATCTTCGGCAGGTTGGCCGACCGGCTGATCGAAAGCGGAGCCTACCGGTCGGTGGTATTGGTGCCGGTCGGTGTCAATGCTTCGTTGATTGAGCGTTGGGCGCCGGGCGGGGATTTGAACCCACGTCTGCACACGGCGATTGCCGGCCTGAGATCGCGAGGCCTCGATCCAACCCACGTTCTGTGGCAGCAGGGCGAGGCCGATGCCATGCAAGGCACCGATTACGCGTCATATTCCGCACGGTTGGGTGACTTGATCGATGACATGCGTGCCCGGCATGTCGACGCGCCGGTATTCGTCGCGGTCGCGTCGATGTGCCACAACCCTGGCAGTCAGGCTGTGCGCGCCGCGCAACGCGATGCGGCGAACCTCGCAACAGGTGTGTTTCCGGGACCGAATAGTGACCTGCTGGACAGTCTCGTTTACCGATATGACGGCTGCCATTTCAGCGATGCAGCATTGGATGAACTTGCCGGATGGTGGTTCGAGGCATTGCTCGGGCCGACGAAAGGCCTGGCCGGGGAGGCCGGCCAGGGGATATCTCCACGCTGATCAGAAAAGCGTGTAGATGAATGGTGCGACGGCGGAGCCCTGGGCCAGGACGAGCAGGCCGCCGAGCAGCAGCAGGATCAGGATGATCGGCAGTAGCCAGAATTTCTTGCGTTCGCCCATGAACGCCCACAGGTCTTTGAGCAGATCCAACATCAGAAAGGTCTCGTCAGGTTTTTGGTCTGTGGCTGGTTGGACGGTACGCGGTAGCTGTCGACCGGTTGGTGCAGGCTGCGTCGCATCGGGTCCTTGAACAGCCGCATGACCAGGCCGAAGGGCACGAATATTACGAAAAATACCAGGCCCAGGATCAGGCGCGTGTTGATCCAGCCCAGCACGGCCCCGATCTTCATCCAGACTTTGTAGATCGGCGCCAGTCCCCGTGGCCAGGCCAGTGCCAGCAGCAGGAATACAGCGGCGACCACCCAGGCCCAGAGCGGCGAGCTGAAGTCCCAGATCCAGGGAATCAGCAAACCGAAGAACACGGCGATCATGCCGGCCATTATCAGGCCGAACTGGCGCAGCGCCTTGTCATCCATCGGTAGTTCGGTGTCGTGCATATCGTTTTTCCCG
>JAGRHE010000215.1 GCA_020445165.1 Gammaproteobacteria bacterium | reverse complement strand
CCGCGAACTGGATGGCGCCGGCCGGCCACCCCGGCGAGGACGCGCGCCTGTTCGACGCGGTCACCGCCGTCGGCATGGAGCTGTGCCCGCAGCTCGGCCTGACCATCCCGGTCGGCAAGGACTCGATGTCCATGAAGACGGTCTGGCAGCAGGACGGAGAGCAGCGTTCGATGGCGGCACCGCTGTCGCTGATCGTTTCCGCCTTCGCCCCGGTGATTGATGTGCGCGCGACGCTGACGCCGCAGCTGCGACTCGACCAGGGCGACACCGACCTGGTGCTGGTCGATCTCGGTCGTGGCAGGAACCGCCTCGGTGGTTCGGCGCTGGCACAGGTGTACCGGCAGATTGGCGACCAGGTCCCCGATGTCGACGATCCACAGCACCTGCGTGCTCTGTTCGATGTGATCCAGGAACTCAATCGCGCCGACCTGCTGCTCGCTTACCATGATCGTTCCGATGGTGGCCTGTTCACCACGCTGGTGGAGATGGCATTTGCCGGTCGATGTGGTCTTGATATCGACCTGGCGGGGTTGGCCGGTGACGATCTTGCCGTGTTGTTCAACGAGGAACTGGGTGCGGTTCTGCAGGTCTGCCACGCCGACAGTGATGACGTGCTCAATATGCTCGAAGGCGCCGGCCTGGGTGATCGTTGCCAGTTGATCGGCACCGCGCGCGAAGACGGTCGCATCCGGATCCGGCACGGCGACCGTGTCGTGTTCGACGACAGCCGGGTCGCATTGCAACAGGCCTGGTCGGAGACCACGCGCGAAATGCAGGCGCTGCGTGACGACCCGGATTGCGCGGCTGAGGAATTTGCCCGCATCAGCGAAGACGATCCGGGTCTTTCGGTAAAACTGTCCTTCGACCTGAACGAGGATGTCAGCGCGCCGTTCATCGTGCAGCGCCGACCGCGTCTCGCGGTTCTGCGTGAGCAGGGGGTCAACGGCCAGGTCGAGATGGCGGCGTCGTTCAACAAGGCCGGGTTCGAATGCGTCGATGTACACATGTCCGACATCCTTGCCGGGCGGCATACGCTGGATGAATTCCAGGGCCTCGTCGCCTGCGGTGGGTTCAGCTACGGTGACGTGCTCGGGGCCGGCGAGGGTTGGGCCAAGTCGATCCTTTTCAACAGCCGCGCGCGCGATCAGTTCAGCGCTTATTTCGAGCGCCAGGACACCTTCAGCCTCGGCGTCTGCAATGGTTGCCAGATGCTGTCCAACCTGAAGGAACTGATTCCCGGTGCCGCGCACTGGCCGCATTTCGTGCGCAACCGCTCGGAGCAGTTCGAGGCCCGGTTCGTCATGGTCGAGGTCATGGACACACCGTCGGTGCTGCTCGACGGCATGGCCGGATCACGCATGCCGATTGCGGTCGCGCATGGCGAGGGCAGGGCCGAGTTCCGCGATGCCGACCACATCGAACGGGCGCGCGCCGGCTTCGCGCTGCGCTACATCGAGAACGATGGTGCGGTCGCCACGCGCTACCCGGCCAATCCCAACGGTTCGCCGGAGGGCGTCACCGGCCTGTGCAGCAGTGATGGCCGGGTCACGATCATGATGCCGCACCCCGAGCGCGTGGTGCGTGCGGTGCAGAACTCCTGGCATCCGGATCAATGGATCGAGGACGCGCCGTGGCGACGGCTGTTCCGCAATGCCCGTCGGTGGTTGGCATGAGTGATGCGCTCGAAGATCTGCAGATCCGGTTTGCGCACCAGGAGCTGGCGATCGAGGAGCTGACGGCCAACCTGCTGCGCCAGGGGCGCATCATCGACGATCTGCGCAGCGAACTGGACGAGGTCAAGCGGGACCTGCGCGAGCTCCGCCCGTCACCACTCGCCACCGATGCGGCCGACGAACCCCCGCCGCCGCACTATTGAAACCCGGTTGCATGCGACACATGCGCAAGCGGTGAGGCCATGACGCGATGACTGTGGACAACCGGCGGATCGCATTGTACGCGGCGGTCGTATTCGTCAGCTCGGCCCTGTTGCTGGCGCTGGAGATCGTTGCGGCGCGCCTGATCGCACCGCATGTCGGTGTCTCACTGTACACCTGGTCGGCCGTGATCGGCGTGGTCCTGGCTGGATTGTCGATCGGCAACGCCATCGGCGGTGCCTGGGCCGACCGCCGTGCGACCGCCGATGCCGCCGCTGCCGTACTGGTCGCATCCGGCTTCACCGCCCTAGCCATCCCCTGGCTGCTGGTCATGACCGCCGATGCATTGCAGCCGCTCGAACTGTCGATCCTCAGCACCAGCCTGTTGTTGGTACTGGCGCTGTTTTTCCTGCCGGCGCTGCTGATCGGAATCGTCACGCCCCTGTTGACCACGCTGGCCCTGAGTCACAGCAGCCGCCCGGGTCACATCGTCGGCATGATGCACGCCCTGGGTGCGACCGGCAGCATCGTCGGCACTTTCGCCGCTGCCTGGTGGTTGATCCCGACCCTGGGTTCGCGTGACCTGGTCCTGACCAGCGGTGTGTCGTTGCTGTTGTGCGGGCTGGTGCTGCTCCGCCCGTTGGCCAGCCGGCGACGCGGATTCGCC
Source organism: Gammaproteobacteria bacterium (assembly GCA_020445165.1). The sequence goes on along the minus strand of JAGRHE010000215.1, from coordinate 1,975 downwards.
AGCGCAGCGCTCGTGCTGCTGACAGCAGGCACGCTTTGGGCCGTCGCATCCAACCCGGCGCTGGCGTCGCCGTGTGACCGCGAAAGCAGCTATTTCTGTATCCGCACCGTCGACGAGGGTGAACACCCGCAGCTCGGTCAGGTGCGCAGCCTGGTGCTCGACCACCTGTTGCATGGCACCAACATCGAGAATGACGGCACCTACCTGCATGCTCCCTACGTGCAGTTGATGCAGGAGCTGATGTGCCGGCATCACCATGACAAGGCCAGCCTGAGTGCCTTCTTCATCGGCGGGGGCGCCTATACCCAGCCGCGTGCATTGTGGCTGGCATCAATGCCGGTCGACATCACCGTGGCCGAACTCGACCCGGTGGTGACCGCGACGGCGCGCGATGAGTTGTTCCTGGACGACAGTGCAATGCACATCGTGCATGGTGATGCGCGTGCGATCCTGTCCCGCCTGCCAGGCGACGAGCGCTTCGACATCATCGTCGGTGATGCCTTTCACGACGTTTCAGTGCCGTATCACCTGGTCACGCGGGAGTTTGCGGCGCTGCTGCGCCAGCGTCTGCACGACGATGGGATCTACGTGCTAAACCTGGTCGACACCTTTCCCGGCGGTCGTCTTGCGCGTGCACTGGTGAAGACACTGGAGACCGAGTTTGCGCATGTCGATGTCTGGCTCGACCAGGTGCCGTACGATGAGACACGGGTCACCTACGTGATTGGCGCCTCGAATGTGGCGACACCATTGTCCGGGCGCGGCGACCGCCTGCGCGCAGTGACCTCGCCGGTCCGCAGCTGGACCCGCGTCAGCGATCGGCTGCGTGAGATGGCCACCGGCGACAGCGGGGTGCCGGTACTGAGCGACGACAATGCACCGGTCGAGCAGTTGATCTCGACCCTTTTCACCAGTGGCGTCGGGCAGTAACGGGTGGGGTGTGGACCACACGGGTCGCGCATCCCGAGCGGGTTGCCGAAGCCGATCCCGAATCCTGGCTGAAGGATCGATCCGCGAATGACCATGAAAGGGTGCCGACGTTGCCGCCAAATCCGGCTGGTGCTTCTGATGATCGTGCTCGGCGCGGGTGGCGGTTTTTCCGTGCTCCGCTTCGGTGGTTCGCGCGAGCTTTCGATGCTGGCGACGTTTTTCGGCGCCCTGTTGCCGCTTGCCTGGTCGGTGCGCAAAAACCGCTACCGCGGCGGGGAGTTGAAATGAAATGCCCGGCCGGTTTCAGCGGTCCTAACTTCTGGACACGCGAGGACTGAATCCATGCTGATCAAGAAAGCTGCCACCATCCGGCCGTCGGAGATCACCGAACGCGCGGTGTATGACCAGCGGCGTACCTTCCTCAAGGCTGCCGCGGCGGCCGGGATCGGCGCGATTGCGTCCGGGCCGGCGGCGGCACTGGTCGAGCCGGGCGGTAGCGGTACGCCGATGTCCGGGGTCAAGGATGCCGGCATGGGACGTGATCTCGATCTGACCGCATACGAACACGTCACCGGCTACAACAATTTCTACGAGTTCGGCACCGACAAGTCCGACCCGGCCAGGAACGCACACACGCTGAGGACGCGCCCCTGGACGGTGGTCGTCGACGGCGAATGCGAGGCGCCGGGCGAGATTGGGATCGAGGACATCCTCAGCGCGTTCACCCAGGAGGAACGCATCTACCGTCTGCGCTGCGTCGAGGCCTGGGCCATGGTGGTGCCCTGGATCGGATTCCCCCTGGGTGATCTGCTGCAGCGTTTCAAGCCGACGGCCAGTGCCAAGTACGTCGAATTCGAGACCTTGTACGATCCCGAGCAGATGCCGGGCCAGAAGCGCGCGATCCTCGACTGGCCCTACCGTGAAGGTCTGCGCATGGACGAGGCGATGCACCCGCTCACGATCCTGTCCACCGGTTTGTACGGCGAGCTGCTGCCGAATCAGAATGGTGCCCCGCTACGCCTGGTGGTGCCGTGGAAGTATGGCT
>JAGRHE010000214.1 GCA_020445165.1 Gammaproteobacteria bacterium | reverse complement strand
AAGCCCCAGTCGACAGCTCACCCGGCGGTCTGCAGCGCCTGATCGACATGCTCGAACGGCGCGGCTACCGCGTGGTCGCGCTCGACCCGCGCCAGCTCGATCGCCTGCCGGACAACACCGCCCTGGTCCTGGCGGCCGCGCCACAACAGGCCTACGGGGAACACACAACCGCGCTGCTGCGCAGCCACCTGGCCGAAAGCGGCGCCCTGCTCTGGCTGGCACGCAACACGCTGCCGCCGTTGACCGGCGATGCCGAGTCGCCGACCTTCCTGCCCGGCCACGTGGTCGACGCGCAGGCCGCCCGTTACGGCCTGGATGCCCCCGAAAACGCGATCGTCGACGACTATCCTGCCGTGCTGGGGAGCCTGTCGCAGGGGCATAGTGTCATCCACCGCGCGCGTTCGCTTTCCTGGCAGGACAACCGCGGCTGGCGCGCGGTCGGGCGACTTTCCAGCAGCGCGCAGGCCTGGAACGAGACCGGTGAATTGCGCGGCCGGATCGCACGCGACCCCGATCAGGGCGAACACCCCGGTCCGCACACGGTCGGCCTGCTGCTACAGCACGACGATGGCGAACAGCCCGCACGTGTCGCCCTGGTCACGGGCGATTTTGTCGGCAACGACCAGCTCGGACGCGCGGCCAACCTGGCGCTGGCCGTGGCCCTGGTCAACTGGCTCAGCGGCAATGACCTGCTGCCGACGCAACAGCCGGCGGCCGACCTGGAACTGAACTGGTCCGCGCGCACCGGCGCGCTGCTGGCGATCGGCCTGATGGCCGGCCTGCCGGCGCTGTATCTGGCGATCGGCCTGTGGTTGCGGGCGCGGCGGAGACGGGCATGAGCCGCTGGTGGTGGGTCAACCTTGCACTCGCGATCTACTGCGGCGCACTGTTGCTGGTGTTATTGCAGCCGGCCGCGGTCGACACACCCGGTATGACATTGACCGCGCTCGATCCGGCCGCCATCCAGCTTATCCGCATCGAACGGCACGACCGCCTCGAACTCGTCTTCGAACGCCGGGCAGACGCCTGGCACATGACCCACCCGCGCTCGGCACCTGCGGCGGCACGGCGGGTCGGGCAATTGCTGGCGGTCGCATCAGCCCCGCTGCAACCAATCACGGCTGGCGCGGACGCTGCGGCACGCTACGGCCTGCAGCCACCGCAAGCCGTGCTCCACCTCGATGCCCTACAGGTCGAATTCGGCGCGCTCGATCCGTCGCAGCGCTTGCGCTACGTGCGTTCACACGGGCAGACCGGTGCGATCGACGACCTGTACTACAACCTGCTGCAACTGCCGGCGACGCACTTTATCGACCGGGAGGCGGAGCGATGAGCTGGCGACGCCAGGCCGGCGACGAGAACAACCATGCCTGAGCTGCCCGAGGTCGAAACCACGCGTCGCGGCATCGCGCCGCACATCGAGGGACAGGTGGTCAGCGGCGCCAACGTGCGCCAGGCCCGGCTGCGCTGGCCGGTGCCCGACCTGGCCCGCCTGCTCACCGGGCATCGGGTCGAGGCGGTGCAGCGACGCGCCAAGTACCTGCTGCTGCGCTTCGCGCACGGCACGCTGATCATCCACCTGGGTATGTCCGGCAGCCTGCGCATCGCGCCGGCAGCGACACCGCCGCGCAAACACGATCACGTCGATCTGATGTTCGGGGCGCACTGCCTGCGGCTGCATGATCCGCGCCGCTTCGGGGCCGTCCTGTGGGCCGAAGGAAACCCCGAGCAGCATCCGCGCCTGCGCCGACTCGGCCCGGAACCGCTGTCCGACACCTTCAGCGGCGCCTACCTGCACGAGCGCACGCGCGGCCGGCACGCAGCGATCAAGAGCCTGTTGATGGACGGCAGCATCGTGGTTGGTGTCGGCAACATCTACGCCACCGAAGCCCTGTTCCACGCCGGCATCCATCCAGCGCGGGCCGGCCAGCGGATTTCGGCCGCGCGCCTCGACCGACTCGTGGCCGAGGTGAAAAAGGTGCTGCAGCACGCGATCGGGCGCGGCGGCACCACGCTGCGCGATTTTCTCAACGAAGCCGGTGAACCGGGCTATTTCGCCCAGGAATTGTCGGTGTACGGGCGCGCCGGGCTGCCCTGCAAGGTCTGCGGCAACACGGTCGCCACGCGCCGGATCGGCCAGCGCGCCAGCGCCTTCTGCCCGCACTGCCAGCGTTGACCCGTTGCGGGCGGCCGCACGACACACCCCCACGCCGGTCCGGGTATATTGCCAACGCATGCGGAAATGCGAATTTGTTGCGCTTATACTGCGCGCCTGAACCATAACAAGCATCATCCACAGGAGGAATGAATGTGTAAGCAGCCAATGGTGGGGCGTGTTGCCGCCCTGCTGATGATGACCCTCGCCGGGACCACGGCGCAGGCCTTCGAGGGTGACCCGGGACGCGGCGAGGTGAAGGCCAACACCTGCCTCGGCTGTCATGCCATTCCGTCCTACACCAACACCTATCCCACGTACCACGTGCCGAAGGTCGGCGGTCAGAACGAGGAATACATCATCGCCGCCCTGCTCGCCTACCGCAGCGGTCAGCGCGCGCACAACACCATGCACAACAACGCGCTGGCGCTGTCCGACCAGGATATCGCCGACATCGCTGCGTTTTTCGCCAAAGCCGTTCGTTGAGGGGAGGTCATCATATGAACAAGCTTTCACTCATCGCACTGTTCAGCCTGTGTTGCGCAACCAATGTGTTCGCCGGCGGAGATCCTCAAGCCGGTAAGGAAAAATCGGCCGTGTGTGCCGGCTGCCACGGCGCCGATGGCAACAGCGTGATCGGCGCCAATCCGCGCCTGGCCGGACAATACGAGTCGTACCTCTACCAGGCGTTGAAACAATACAAGGAAGGCAAGCGCAAGGACCTGCTGATGGCCGGCATGGTCGCCAATCTCAGCAACCAGGACATGAAAGACCTGGCAGCGTGGTTCGCCAACCAGGAGGGCAACGTCCTGAGCGTGCTGCCGGAAGAGGCTGCCGACTGAGCAACAAACAGCCGGCTGCAATGCAAAGGGGCGATCATTGGATCGCCCCTTTTTTTGTTTTTCCCGGGTTCGTTTACTCGGGATCTTTGGCGCCGTAGTAGGACGCCAGGCGTGCGATCTCCCGGTCAGTCAGCTTGTGCGACACGCTCTGCATGCGGTCGAACAGGTCGTTGGCGCGGTCCTGCTGCTTGAAGGCCTGCATCGTTTCCTGCAGGTACAGCCGGATCTGCCCCTTGAGCACCGGCGCAACCTCGACGTTGTCGTCCTTCTCGACGATCTCCTCGTTGTGACAGCTGTCGCAGACCTTCATGACCAGCATCGGTTCACCACCGACCATCGGCGGACGCTCCTGCTGCTGGTAGAACGCGGCCAGATGGGGGAAGTCCTCTTCCTCGACCTTTCTCATCGCCTTCTGCATGTCATCGTTCTCGCGCACGCCGTTCTTGAAATCCATCATCTGCTTGTAGAGGTAGGTCGCGCGCTGACCGGCGATGCTCGGTATCTCTTCGTCATCACTGACACCGTCATCGTTGTGGCACTTGGCACAGCGGTACTTGTCGGCGAGCTCCTCGCCCGTTTTCGCATTGCCGCCCGCCACCCTGGCGAACTGCGCACTGGTCCACTTGAACGCGGCCGGTTCGTCGGCGGCAACGGCCGGCTGCAGCGACCCGGCCAGCATAGCGGCCAGAACGAGGGAATGACGCATGGGAAAAACCTCCTGTGAGTGGTCGTTCTTGTTATCGGGTAGCAACGCGCGCCCGGTGGGCGCAGGAATCGCCGAAGTATAACCAAATCAAGCGACCCATTCGCCGCTCACTGAAGTGCACACGCCAAAATCAATCCGCCGACGCAGCGCGTCTTTCGGCAGTCTCCCCACCGAACAGCAGGGATTCACCGATTCCGCGTGGATCCGAGGCCGCCGAGACCTCACCGGTGGCACGGTTCCAGGACACCGCCTGCATGTTGCCGTAGGGCTGGTCGAGCTGGCGCACCCGGTGCCCCCTGCGCTGCAATTCGGCCAGCGTCGTCGGATCGATTGCGTCCGCTTCCGCATCGATACGGTCGGGCAGGAACTGGTGATGGAAGCGCCCCCGCCCGACCAGTTCGGACAGCGGGCGACCTTCAGCGGCGTCGAGAACGGCGAGCAGGACCATGCTGATGATGCGCGAGCCTCCCGGCGTACCGACGACCAGCACCTCGTCGCCGTGCTCGAAAAAGGTCGGCGACATGCTCGACAGCATGCGCTTGCCCGGTGCGATTGCGTTGGCCGCATTGCCGACCAGGCCGTACACGTTGGCGCTGCCCGGCTTGGCCGAGAAATCGTCCATCTCGTCGTTGAGCAAAACCCCGGTACCCGGCACGACATAGCCGCTGCCGAACGGGTAGTTGACGCTCAGCGTCGCGGCCACGCGGTTGCCCTCGCCGTCGAGGACCGCGAGATGGGTGGTATCGGCGCCCTCGCCCTGCGGGTCCGCCTGAGGGGCGCTGATCGCCGCGTGTGCCATGTCGATGGTGGCCGCGCGCCCACGCAGGTAGTCCGGACTCAAGAGCCGCCCG
>JAGRHE010000213.1 GCA_020445165.1 Gammaproteobacteria bacterium | reverse complement strand
GAAGTCCTGCCGCTTGCCGTCCTCGCCGATGCTGCCCAGGTAGTTGGCGATCGCGCCGTCGTATTGCGCCGTATGCTCGTAGGTCTTGACCGCGAGACGGAAACAGGTCGCCGCACTGACTTCGCCGTTGTTGCTGCGGATCTCCTGCACGATACGGCCGTAGTCATGTGGGTCGACGACGACGGCGACATCGTGATGGTTCTTCGCCGCGGCGCGGATCATGGTCGGGCCACCGATGTCGATATTCTCGATCGCGTTGTCCAGGCTGCAGTCCGGATCGGCCACGGTCTGCTGGAACGGGTACAGGTTGACCGCCACCAGGTCGATGCGGCCGATGCCGTGGCGCTCCATGATCTCGTCGTCGGTGCCGCGCCGACCGAGGATGCCGCCGTGGATCTTCGGATGCAGGGTCTTCAGGCGGCCGTCCATCATCTCCGGAAAACCGGTGTAATCGCTGACCTCCATCACGGTGATACCACTGTCACGCAGCAACCTGGCGGTGCCGCCGGTGGACAGGATCTCGACCCCGGCTTCGGCCAGGTCGCGGGCGAATTCGACCACGCCGGTCTTGTCGGAAACGCTGATCAGTGCTCGGGTGATGGTTGGCATGTGGATTCTCTGCTTCTGCTTGTGTCGCGATCTGGGTCGTGTGGTGTTTGCGTCGGAAACGCGTGCCCGCAAATGCAAACGCGGCCCGATGGGCCGCGTGATGCGTCATTGGGGGGGCTGATATTACTCGATTTCGTACTTGGCGAGTTTCTTGCGCAAGGTGCTGCGACTGATGCCGAGCAGGGATGCGGCTTTGCTCTGGTTGCCGCCGGTGTGGTTGAGCACCGCCTCGAACAGCGGTTGTTCGATCTGCTGCATGACCAGCTGGTACAGATCATTCGGCGCGGTGCCGTCGAGCTGATCGAAGTAGTGGGCCAGGGCATCACTCACGGCGGCACGCAAAGGCTCGGGTTTATGCGTGTTGACCACGGCGTAGCTTCCTGAATTTACGGGCGAAATATGGGTACCTTCAAAACTCACGCTGCCAACTCCTCCTTCTCGGGCGCGGGACCGGGGCCAGGCGCCTTCTTGTCATTGAGGCGATCGAAAAAATCCCTGATCTGATCGCTTTGCTGCTTCGTTGTCGTTGCCGCATTGATCCGCTGTCGGAATGCGGCGCCGCCCGGTTGCGTCCTGCTGTACCAGGCAATGTGTTTGCGTGCGACCTTCACGCCGTGTTCGCTGCCGTACAGTTCGTACAGGGCAGCGAGATGTTCGAGCAGGGTGTCCCTGATCCAGGCCGGTGACGGCTCCGGTAACAGCTCACCGGTTGCCAGATAGTGCGTGATCTCACCGAAGATCCAGGGCCGGCCCTGGGCGGCACGCCCGATCATCAAACCATCGGCGCCGGTCTGGCGCAGAACCTGTGCTGCCTTGGCCGGGGAATCGATGTCGCCATTGGCGATCACCGGAATCGATACCGCATGCTTGACCTGTGTCAGCGTGTCGTACTCCGCTTCGCCACGATAACCGCAGGCGCGGGTCCGGCCATGCACCGCCAGTGCGCTGATACCGGCTTGCTCGGCCAGTCGGGCGATACGCGGGGCATTGCGGTTGGCGCTGTCCCAGCCGGTGCGCATTTTCAGCGTGACCGGTACGTCGACGGCGGCAACGACCTGGTCGAGTATGCGCCGCACCAGGTCTTCGTCGCGCATCAATGCCGATCCCGCGGCGAGCTTGCACACCTTCTTGGCCGGGCAGCCCATGTTGATGTCGATGATCTGCGCGCCGTGCGCGACATTGACGCGTGCGGCCTGCGCCATCGTGTCCGGTTCGGTACCGACGATCTGCACCGAGATCGGTCCGGTCTCGCCGCGATGATCGAGACGACGAACGGTTTTGCGCGTGCCGTACAGGCTGGCATCGGCAGTCACCATCTCGGATACCGCGAGCCCGGCACCGAGGCGCCGACACAGCACACGGAACGGCCGATCGGTGACGCCCGCCATGGGCGCGACGATCAATGCGTTGTCGAGTTTATGCGGACCGAGGTGCAAAGTTGCCGAGGCTCCTGGCGAAATAACCTGCGTGTCGTTTAACCGGGTCGTTTCAATCAGCCCTGTCGGCAGCCTGGATAGATTGCATCCGTGCCGGAATATATTCCGGTCTGAGGCGTTCAGGGGTTGGCAATGTTACGCGGAAATGACCCCAACGCAAGCCTGTACGTGCACCAATGCAGCGTTAAAAAAAATCAATCGCAAAGCCGGTTGCCAGAGCCCCTGGATCATTGAAGTCGATTGCGATAGTGAACACTTCGCCTGCTTTTAAAACGACATCATCTGCAGGTGGTGGGTACAGGTATTCGGCAGGTGTGAGTCGTCGGCGCACGACCGCGGCACCATTGTTGTCGAGCAGTGACAACTGGATCTCGGGCAGTGCCTGCGCCGCTTCTGCCTCGTTGCGAATGGTTGCAGTCAGGGTCAACGAACCCGGATCGTTGGGTGTCACCTGCATATCGCGTCGTAACACGCGAAAGGCGTCGGGTTCATGCACCAGTGTGGGTCGGCATGGCAGTCGCTCACAAACGATCTCGAGTTGCGGAAAGCGCTGCAGGATATCGAGCCGATACTGCCACGCCAGCTGCAGTGCGACACCGACGGCGAGCAGTAGCGCGAACAGGCCGTAGAAGAAGCCGCGCCACGAACGTTTCTCATAGAGCGTCGCCGTGACGTCGAGCGCAGCTTCATCCGAGGGTTCGATGGCTGGAAGGTCGTCAGGAACATCGAACGGCAGTTCGCGCTCACTGTCCGCCTCGTCATCCTGTTTCAACCAGGTGAGGGCCTTGCGCCGGGTTTGGTCAGCTGGTGGGGTTTCGTCGACGCGCTCGGTTACCGCATCGAACACGGTGCCGCAACGGTAACAATGGGCGCGACCCTGGCTACCGAGCAGCGCATCGGCATCGACCTGGTAGCGGGTGTCGCAGCCGGGGCAGCGGATCTTCATGGCTCACCGCCTGCGTGCGTGCAGCAGTACCCAGTCGTCGCGCAGTGAGCGCGGTTCGAAGTCGAATCTGTCGGCATAAGCGGCAATCACGTCGTCGGCCTGGTCGACAAGAATACCCGACATGACCAGTTCACCGCCCGGCCTGACCAGGCGCCCGATCAGCGGTGCCAGCTCGAGCAGGATATTGGCCAGGATATTGGCGATCACCAGGTCTGCCGCTTCGCCGTCGAATTCATCGCTGTGCAGCACCGCGATCCGCTCGCTGACGCCATTGCGTTCGGCATTGTCGCGCGAAGCGATCACCGCCTGTGGATCATGGTCGACGGCAATGGCACGGCGCGCGCCAAGCTTCAGGGCCGCGATCGCCAGGATGCCGGATCCACTGCCGAAATCGATCACCGAACGGTCACGTGGCGGGTGGCGGTCGAGCCATTCCAGGCACAGTGCCGTGGTCTGGTGGGTGCCGGTGCCGAAGGCCAGGCCCGGGTCGAGATCGATGATCACGGCATCGTCGGCATGCACCTCGTGTCCGCTCGGCCGGATCCACAGGTGTTCGCCGAAGCGCATCGGTTGGAAGCGGTCGAGCCAGGCGCGCTCCCAGTCACGATCGGCGACGGTCTCGACCACCAGGTTGCGGCTGACGTCGGTCGCCAGCGCACGGTTGAGTGCATCGCGCAGCGCATCGGCGTCGCTGCTGCCCTCGAACAGCCCGGTCACACGCGTCGCCTGCCACAGCGGTGTTTCGCCCGGACCCGGTTCGAGCATCGGTTCGTCGCCGGCATCACCGAGCGTGACCGCAACCGCGCCGAGGTTCTCGAACAGCAGCTCGATCAAGGGCGCGCGCGATTTGTCGACGGTCAGATTGAATTGCAGCCAGGGCATGGTATTTGGACGCAGAGTTCGCAGAGAAGCGCAGAGGACGCGAAGGATTTCGGGCAAATATCGGCCCGCTCAGGGCTTGGCTGCGGTGCCATATCGCAAATGCAACGCCTCGAGTTCTCTGCGTCCATGAATCACAGACCGAGCTTCTTCTCCAGGTAGTGGATGTTCATGCCACCCTTGTGGAAATTGGGATCGGCCATGATGCGCGCCTGCAATGGAATGTTGGACTTGATGCCCTCGATCACCATCTCGGACAGTGCGGTGCGCATGCGTGCGATCGCCACCTCGCGCGTCTCGCCGTGGGTGATCAGCTTGCCGATCATCGAGTCGTAGTACTGCGGTACGCGGTAACCGTTGTACAGGTGAGTGTCGACGCGAACGCCGGGTCCGCCGGGCAGGTGCAACTGGGTGATGTCGCCGGGGCTGGGCATGAAGGTGTCGGGGTCTTCGGCATTGATGCGACACTCGATCGCATGGCCGCGGATCTGGATCTGGTCCTGGCTGTAGCTGAGTTCTTCGCCACTGGCGATCAGCAGCTGTTCACGCACGATGTCGACCCCGGTGATCATCTCGGTGACCGGGTGTTCGACCTGCACGCGGGTGTTCATTTCGATGAAATAGAACTCGCCGTTCTCGTACAGGAACTCGAAGGTACCGGCGCCTCGGTAGCCGATGGTCCGGCAGGCCTCCGCGCAGCG
>JAGRHE010000212.1 GCA_020445165.1 Gammaproteobacteria bacterium | reverse complement strand
CGCGCTCGACCTCCTCGGCGACGCCGTGGGCGCTGAAGATCGTGACGCCGCCGGCGGGGATCTCCGACAGCTCGTCGACGAAGCGCACGCCGCGCTCGCGCAGGCCGCGCAGGACGTGCTTGTTGTGGACGATCTCCTGCAGCACGTAGATCGGCGCGCCGTAGAGGCGCAGCGCCTCCTCGACGATCTCGATTGCGCGGTCGACGCCGGCACAGAAGCCGCGCGGGTTGGCGAGCAGAATTTTCATGCCGCGATTGTCGGCGTGTGCCGGGCGCTTATCAACCTCTGGCTAATGGCGTTTTGGGACGCAGAGGGCGCAGAGGAGCGCGGAGTTCGCAGAGGGTTTTGGAATGTCTTTATGTCCGTGGGTTGGGCGCCATGCATGAACATCAACAGTGGGCCAGCGACAAAAAGAATCCTCTGTGCTCTCTGCGCGACTCTGCGCCCTCTGCGTCCCGTTCTGTTCTTGGGCGTAGGGCGGGCTCTGCCTGCCGATAGTGCCGCTCAACCCTGCTCGGTGACCGGCGGTTCGACGCTGAGGATCTCGACCGTGAAGGTGATCTCGTGTCCGGCCAGCGGGTGGTTGAAATCGACCTCGACCTGGCCGTGCGCCACTTCCAGCACGCTGCCGGCCGCTTCCTCGCCGTCGGGCAGGGCGAAGGCGATGATCTGGCCCGCCTCGGGCATCACGTCGGCACCGAAGTCGGTCAACGGCATGGACTGGATCATTGCCGGGTCACGCAGCCCGTAGGCCTGTTCGGGCATCAGGTTGAGCGTCTGGCGGTCGCCCGGCTTCAAGCCATAGATGGCGAGTTCCAGGCCCGGCTGCAGGGTGCCGTCGCCGAGGGTCAGGTAGACCGGCTCTTCATCGAAGGTGGACAGCGCCTCGGTACCGTCTTCGAGCGCAATGGAAAGATGCAGCGACACCCGGCTGCCGGGGACGATCTGTCGCGGGTCGCTCATGCGAGCAGCGGACCGGGTGGCAACTCGTTCACGGTGGGTGCGGCCTGCTCACCGGAGATGGCCTGCAGGGTCGGCAGCAGGATCTCGAGCTGGTCGGCGCGGGCGAGGGCTCGTTCCAGCCTAGCCGATGCGCTGCGACCCATGCACTTGTGCTCGGGGTCGCCATCGAAGGCGCGTCGCATCGCGGCGATCAGGTCGTCGTTATTGAAGCGGGTGCCGGTCAATGCCTCCTGCAGACGAATCACGTCATTGGCGACGTTACGCGCCAAGGCTTCGTGTTCATTCCATAACTGCCCGACTGTCCCACCGACGCGCAGACCGGCGATGTTACTGGTCAGTATGTAAAGGTTCTTGACCACCAGTTCGAACAGCATGTCGCGTGGCTTTTCGATGATGGTGGCGGGGATGTCGAGCGTGGCCAGGGCCCGCGTTACCAGCTTTGCACGCGGGCCATGTACCGGTGATGGGATGATAACCTTGCTTTCCTGGCCGGCCTTCTTTTCGAACCAGACCGAGATCACGGTGACCTTTTTCAGGTGCTGGTAGTCATCCGGCAGCATTTCGTTCTGCAGCAGCACCAGGCGTTTGCGCCAGGCTTTGGGAATATCGCTGAGCACCTCGGCGAGCTCGTTCTCGCCGACGGCGACGATCACCGCTTTGGGCGATTCGACATCGGCGGCAAGCTGTTTCATGCGGGTCTGGCGCACGACCGGGTAGACCGGGTGTCCGAGGCGCAGAAAGCCACGTGCGAACACGCTGCCCATCTCGCCCATGCCAATCACCACCACCGGTTTTTTCGCCATGCTCAGACTTCCTTGCGCCAGGTGACTTCCTCACCACCATCGCGTCGCGCCAGTGTGCGTGCGAACACGAACAGCAGGTCGGACAGGCGGTTGAGATAAACGATGCTGTCCGAGTTTACCGGCTCGACGTGGGAAAGTCGCAGCATGCTGCGCTCGGCGCGGCGGCAGGTCGCACGCGCGACATGGCAGCGTGCGGCATTCTCGTTGCCGCCGGGCAGCACGAACTCGGCCAGCGGTGGCAGGACTGCGTTGTAGTCGTCGAGAATCTGTTCCAGCCGGGTAGTGTGAGCGCGATCGATCGTTCGCGTGCCGGGCAGCGCCAGTTCGCCGCCGATATCGAACAGCCGATTCTGGATGGCTTCGAGGGCGGGGTCGATCGCGTCGCCGTTCAGACCCGTCCGCAACAGACCGAGCACCGAGTTGAGTTCGTCGACCGCACCGATGGCCTCTACCCGGGCGCAGTCCTTGCGCACGCGCTCGCCATCGGCGAGGCCGGTCATACCGTCGTCGCCGGTACGTGTATAGATTCGAGTCAGTCTGTCGGCCATGCCGATCGTGCTCCTAATGTGTTTGACTGCCGGCATCAGTGCATCGGGGGATGATTGTGCCGCCTGCCGCGGCGCGAGTCATTCGCTGAAGCGATAGCTGGCGCCGACCCAGAAGTTCCGTTCAGGCGCTGGATTGAAGCCGTCTCCGGCAAACGAACTCGCGCCCGTCTCACTATAGCGCTCGTTGAGCAGGTTGTTCACCTTGCCGGTCAAACGCAGATTGCCGATATCGTGATGGGCAACCAGGTTGACTACCGTGTAGGCCTCCAGCGGTTGCGCACTGTTGCTGAAATCCGATCCGAGGAACTGTTTCCCGACGCGCTGGGCATCGAGTCGCAGCTGCCAGTCGGTTGAGGGCCGGTAGTCCAGATAGGCGGTAGCGCGGTGCTTCGGCACCAGGGGCACCTCGCTGTGGCGGTGTGTGCCGCTGGTGATCTCACTGTCGATGTAGCTGTAGCCGAATCCACCGCTGACCGTTGCCGACAGCGGGGTATCGAGCGACAGCGTCGCACCGCGTCGGCGGCTGTGTGGCAGGTTCACGTTGGTAAAGGTGACTGCGTCGAAGCTGATCTCGTCCTCGAGACGCAGATGGTAGGCGTTCAGTGCCAGGCGGGTGCCGTTATGTTGGTACTCGAAGCCGGTTTCGTACGAGGTGCCGTGCTGATTCGACAGTCCGACCGGTTGTCCGAAGGGTACGTTGGTGTGTTCGTCGACCTTGGCAAAGCGGTAATTCTGGTCGGCACGCAGGAACAGGCGCCATGCCTGCGTCGGGCGGTACACCAGGCCCAGCGAGCCGACGGTCACGCCGTCATCGAGGTTCACCCGCGTGCCATTGTTATTGATGCTGTTGTCCACGCGCGCATGTCGTGCACCCGCGGTCAGCGACAGCTTGGAGGAAACCGGGTGACTCACCTGGCCGTACCAGGCCTTGATGTCCTGCTCATTGCCCTGCGGCCCGAATGCGGTCACAAGCAGGTAATCGGTCGACAGCGCATCCATGCCCAGGGTGACCACCGTGCTGCCCAACGTGCCGATCAGGCGCGGGCTCAACTCGATCGAGTCACGGTCCTGGGTCGACGGACTGCCTGGGAAGCCGCGAAAACTCTGCACGAAGTCGCGCGAGTCTTCGCGGATCGCCAGTTCGCCTTCGAAGCGCCAGCGCTCGCTGAGCTCACGGCGGGTACCGATGCGCAGCACCGTGCTCTGCGTATCCAGGTAGTCGTTGTCGAACACCGACTGGCGACGGTCGACGGCCAGCTCGTTCGCGAACAGTGCGCCAGGCGTCTGCACATAGTCGTCGAGGAACTGCAGGTCGACGTAACTGCTGCCCGCCAGATGCGCGAATTCGAGGCGACCGTCGAAGCGCGTCATTCGACTGGCATTGTCGGCGCGGTAGTTGTCGGCGTCGCGGTGCTCGATATTCAGGTGCAGGCCTGCGCCGTCCGCGAGAGGCTCGGTTACCGCGGCGCTGAAATCGCGTCGCTTATAGCTGCCTGCACCGATGCTGGCTTCACGCGAGGAGCGGTCGGCGCGGCGGGTGATGATGTTGATCAGGCCACCGACTGCCTGGTTGCCGTACAGTGTGCCGGCGCTGCCTTCGATGACCTCGATCTGGGCGACGTTGGCCAGGTCGATGCTGTTCAGATACAGCGTCGCACTGTCGCTGGCCGGGTTGATCTTGCGGCCATTGATCAGCACGGCGACGTTCGACTGCGCCGTGGCACCGAAGCCGCGCATATCGATGCGGCTGCCGCCACCGTCCCCGAGTCCGTCGGAAATGTGCAGGCTGGTGACCTGGCGCAGTAGTTCAGAGAGGTCGCGCGCGCCACTCGCTTCGATCTGTTGCCCGCTGACGATGCTGGTCGCCGCCGGGATGTCGAGGCGCTCAGCAGTTCGTGCGGCACTGATTATGATCGGTGGCAGGACGGTTTCGGCCGGCGAGGGCAGGGGCAGCGTCATTCCCAGTAGCGGTAATACGGCCAGCAGCACGCTGAAACGGCGTGGAGGTGTTCGCGTAGTCATTCTGTTTCCCGGGCAGCGCCCGCCGCGCTGCAGTGGCGTTGTGCTGACGGAAACAGCGAGGCGCGCCCCACGCCGGCCCGGGCCGGGGGAATCGACCTCACGCAGCCCGCCGCGACGTGGTTGATGCAGGCCTGGGCCGGTATCCGGACTGACGGGGTGGCTGCGGCTGGGATCAGCACGCGGCCTTCGCGCTCGCGCCTTCCCACGTCGTCGACGCAGTGGCTGTTGCGAGTGCGATACCCGATCACCGTT
>JAGRHE010000211.1 GCA_020445165.1 Gammaproteobacteria bacterium | reverse complement strand
CGTCTCGTTGTCCTTGCCCTCTTCCTTCGGCGGATTGAACACCACGTGGTAGGTGCGCCCCGAACCGAGGTGGACCCGACGACCGGACATGCGCTTGATGATCTCTTCGTCGGGCACATCGATCTCGACCACGGCGTCAATCGGGACACCGGCGTCCTTCAATGCTTCAGCCTGCGGGATGGTGCGGGGAAATCCATCGAACAGGTAGCCGGCCTTGCAGTCGTCTTCCTTGATACGCTCCTTGACCATGCCCATGATGATGTCGTCAGAGACGAGACCACCCTCATCCATGATCTTCTTTGCCGCCACGCCCAGCTCACTGCCCGCCTTGACGTGCGCACGCAGCATGTCGCCAGTGGAGATCTGCGGGATGCCGTAGCGCTCCTTGATGTAGTTGGCCTGAGTTCCTTTGCCGGCGCCCGGACCGCCGAGAAGAATAACGCGCATGGTTCTGTCCCCTAGCGTGATTAGCGATTTTTCAGGGTCCGGAGTCTGCCATAGCTCACCCAGTCGGCTCTATATGAGCATGTGAATAGGCGGATTCAGCTCATTTATCAGCAAACGCTCATGAAGTAGGGCTAGACTGCTCGCATCGCGGAACTTTGCCGGAGTACAGCATGAAGATCGCACGTTGTCTGGATGCAAAAGGGGCCGTCCGCTGGGTGGTTCCCACAGGCGCCGGAGATGGCGTCGCACTGCAACATGACGACATCTACGCCGCACCGCGGGCCGGCTCGGAAGTCGTCAGCGTCAGACGCTGGCTCGCCCCCGTCGTGCCGACGGAAATCTTCTGTATCGGACTGAACTATCGCGCGCACGCAGCAGAGACCGGCGCCGAGCTACCGACGAACCCGGTCCTGTTCATGAAACCACGCACGACCGTCATCGGTCCCGGATCGCCAATCCGGCTCCCTGCGACCTGCGAGAACGGGCCCGAAGTGGATTATGAGGCCGAGCTGGCAGTCGTGATCGACACAACCGCGCGCAACGTATCGGCAGAGACTGCGCTCGATCACGTGCTCGGCTACACCTGCGCCAATGACGTGTCGGCCCGCCGCTGGCAGAAGCATGGCGGCGGCGGCCAATGGATACGCGGCAAGAGCTTCGACACGTTCTGCCCACTTGGCCCTGTACTGGTCACCGCCGACGAGATAGCCGATCCGCAGGACCTGACAATCGTTTCCCGCCTTAATGGGCAGATCATGCAATCGAGCAATACGGCCGACATGATTTTTTCGGTCGCCGAACTGATCGCATTCATCAGTCGCGACACAACCTTGCTGCCCGGCACGGTCATTTTGACCGGGACACCCGAAGGCGTCGGCTTCACCCGGCAACCGCCTGTATTTCTCAGCAACGGCGACCTGATCGAGATCGAAATCGAGGGAATCGGAACACTCGGCAACCCTGTGGCCGATGCCTGAATCGTTACTTGCGGCTGTTTGCAGCTATTGCACGATCAGCACGACATTGCGGAACCGCGCATCGCCGGCCGCTGCCGCATCGTCGTCCATGACGAACACCAGGTTGGCAAAACTGCCCGTGAAATGCTGTCCGACCGGAATCCGGAAGTGCTGCCAGCCACCCGCCGCGGTGTAGCTGTAGCTGCGATTCCACACGACCTGCGTGCCATCCAGGGCAAAGTAATGCGACGGACTGGCCGTCGACTCGCCATTGTCGAAACCAATCGCATGCACCTCACCCTGTCGCGTGCGCCGGTAGTCGAACTCGATCACCGTGTCCGCGGTAACCGTGTACGAATATGCCAGCCGCTTCCAGGTGTTGCCCTGCAGGTACAGCGTCGCACCACTGTCCTCGACCACCGAGCCGCCTGACACATCCTGACCGGGGAAAGATTTCAACGATGCACCACTGAAATCGATCGCGTCACCGCCACTTCCGCCACCCGGCGTGACAATGTTCACGATGACGCTCTGCTGGCTCGACAGCTCGCCATCCGACACCGTTGCCGTCACCGTATGCGTGCCGACGCTCAGACTGCTCGCCACCACCTGCGGTCCGCTGCCAAGCGCGCCGTCCAGGTCTGACTGCCACACGATCGCACCGCCCAGATCACCCGATTCCGCATCACTCGCCGTCGCCTGGAACGTCACCGGTGTGCCTGAATCAAAGGTGGCTCCACCCGCCGGGGAAGCGATCGTCAGCACCGGCGGCTGGTTCTGGCCGGGTGCCACGTGTAGCGAGAACGAAGAGACACTTGAGTCTCCGCCGCTTTCAGCAACCGAGACAGCAACCACGAATGTCCCGCTCTCAGTGGGGACGCCCGACAATCGACCGTCAGCAGTGAGCGTGATCCCGGATGGCAGAGCCCCACCCGACAGGCTCCACGTGTACGGTGGGATTCCACCGACCACCTGGAGGTAAAAATCGTACGCCAGGTTCATTTCCGCATCGGGAAGCGACGACGTGCTGATCTGCAGGGTCTGAACAGACGCAACCCGGACGGCATCAATCACGAGCTGACCACCCTGGTCGTCCGAGAACTCGACGAAAGCCTCTACGGTTGGTGAAAACTTGAACACGCCGATTTCGAGCCAACTGTCACCACCGGCAGACTGATTGAGCACTCCCCCAAACAGCCCCTCGTCACCGCTCACCCGGAAACCGACCGGGCCACCCACGCCACCGGGCCACCATTTTGAGACTGAGTAGTAACCGGTTCGCGGCACGTCAATCTCGAAACGGAACCGGTTGCCGCCGACAGGAGGGCGCGCCAGGTGGTAGCGGCCAGCGTAGCTTTCGCTGCCGACAACGAGGTCGAATACGCCATTGACGACACCACCCGCATAGTCACTGTCGAGCACCTGCACGAACGGCAGCCACCCTGTCGTCACCTGGGCCAGTGCATCATCGAGCTGCAGCCTCGGATACTCACGCCCCGTGGCGCCGTCATAAACAATCGCCGCATTTGCCGTCATCGTAGCAAGAAGGCGACTGACATCATCGGCATCTTCGATTCCCAATGAATCAGCCGCCGACCTGACTACCGCGAATGCGCCAGCGACCTGTGGTGTCGCCATCGACGTTCCACTCTTGGTCCCGTAGCCGGCAGGTGCACTGGTTGACGAGCGAATCGTGTTACCCGGTGCCATCAGGCTCATCCAGGAACTGCGGTTGGAATAGGATGGGATCGCGTCCGAATCCAGCGTGGCTCCGACACCGATGACACCGGTGATACAACCCGGCGCAGACATGGCATTGATGGCCTGATCGTTGCCCGCCGCGGCAACGGTCGCGATACCCGCGCTGCGCAGCAGGTCGGCAGCTGCCTTAACCGGCGTGACTGATCCCTGGTAGAAATCGCAATCATAAGCGCTCGAGACGGGGTTGCCGCCCAGGCTCAGATTCACTGCCGCAATGTTGAGTCCCTGTTGCACCTTGAGGTCGTACACATACTCCATCGCGGCGACGATATCCGAGGTATAAGCAGAAATTCCGGTCGGGAAGCTGGAAAACACCTGGATCGCAATCAGGTCAGCATCACGCGCCACGCCAGACGCTTCACCGAACGCACTGCCATTGCCGACCGCAATGCCAGCAACATGGGTTCCGTGATCGCAGCCGCCCTGCCCGCATGGCAGGGCCGCACCGGGGCCGAATGCAGTCTGCCCACCTCCCGGACATAGGGTCACCGCGCTGTGTGGCGAGTAGGTCGTCGAGAAACAGGCCTCTTCGATCGCCTTGCCATTGAACATCTCGTGAGTTGCCGCCACGCCGGTATCCAACACCGCAACATAGCTCCCTGCACCCGAAAATCCGCTTGCATGCGCGATGTCCGAACCCAGAACAGCACCGCTCGACGCCAGCGATGCACGGTAGCGCTTGTCTTCGAAGACCTCGACGACGTCGTCGTCTCCAAAAAGACCCTGCAGGGTTGTCTCGTCCGCCGGGACTGCGAGATAGGGCAGGCGCAGATATGTCTTGGCCCGCGAAGCGATATGGCCCGGCAAGCTGCTGATGATGCGCTCCCTTCGCTCACGCCATACCCCGTCGTTCAACAGTGCAGCAGCGGCACCACCCTTGGAAGTCGCCCCCACCGCATCGCGGATGCGCAGAATGACCCGGGCCTCACCCTCATTGCGAACCTTCTCCAACAACAATTTCGCGCTCGATGTCGAGCTGTCGGCGGCAAGGCAGTGCCCGTTGAGAAGCGATACAGCAATGACCGCCAACCCGGCCAAACGCATGATCTGCAGTGAAAACATAGGCAACCCCGGACAATGGCTATCGGCACGTTGAAATCCCGAAAACAACCTAGCGTATGAGGCTGCCCGGGATTCAATCCTTATCGACGACAAAATGCGAAGTATAAGCAACTCCGGTCTGCCGGACCCACTCGCCTGGCCGGATACGCGACCGCGTTCCGCCTTTGCATTCAAGCCGAATCAAATCCGGCGTCGCATGGCAGGAATGCCATTCGTATCCCGCGGCACCGACACCGCTGCGTGCTTCTCACTTGCGAGAAATCACGGCGACCATGTTTGCGTACCGGGACAAACGGACAAGCGCGAACTCGCCACTTTCCATCAGGTCCGGCACACTGCTGTCCGGAATAATTCAGAAAGCCAATTGGGGTTGTTGCGCCAGCAAGGCATCGCGCTCCCGTTTTCGGC
>JAGRHE010000210.1 GCA_020445165.1 Gammaproteobacteria bacterium | reverse complement strand
GCGCTGGGTGTGACCATGTTCCTGCCGGAGGAAGACCGCTACAGCCACAGCAAGGAGCACCTGGAAAGCCAGATCTCGAGCCTGTTCGGTGGACGAATCGCCGAGGAGCTGATCTTTGGGCCGCAGTCGGTGACCACCGGTGCCTCCAACGACATCATGCGGGCGACCGATATCGCGCGCAACATGGTGACCAAGTGGGGTCTGTCCGATCGGATGGGGCCGCTCGCCTATGGCGAGGACGAGGGAGAGGTCTTCCTCGGCCGCTCGGTGACGCAGCACAAGGCGTTGTCGGACGATACCGCGCATGCAATCGACGAGGAGGTGCGAGCGTTCATCGATCGCAACTACGAGCGTGCGGCCAGTATCCTCGAAGAACACAAAGACAAGCTGCATGCCATGGCCGCGGCGCTGATGAAGTTCGAGACGATCGACAGCGATCAGATCCGCGACATCATGGACGGGCGTGATCCGCGTCCGCCAGCCGGCTGGGACGACGATTCCCCGATGCGTCCGGGAGGCGGTCAGCCGGCCGGTGAGGACGTCAGCGGTGAAGCGCCGATCGGCGGTCCCGCCGGTCAGCACTGATCAGCTGCACCACCAGTCGTTTGCAGCATGACCGGGCCGGGCCGCAAGGCCCGGTCTTTCGTTTTTAGGGACCCGAATGATTCTCGAACTTGCCGGCAAAACGCTCGACCTCCGTCGTCCGCGCGTGATGGGGATTCTCAACGTGACGCCCGACTCGTTCTCGGATGGCGGGCGATTTCTGTCGCCCGATGCCGCCGAGCAGCAGGCCGAGCGGATGATTGGCGAGGGGGCCGACCTGCTGGATGTCGGTGGCGAATCGACCCGACCCGGGGCCGCGGCAGTCTCGCTCGACGACGAACTCGAGCGCGTGCTGCCGATCATCGAGCGCCTCTATGCGCGCTTTGACGTGCCCATTTCTATCGACACGAGCAAGCCTGGCGTGATGCGGGAGGCAGTGGCTGCCGGTGCCGGAATGATCAACGATGTCAATGCCCTGCGCTCGCCAGGTGCGATCGAGGCCGCGCTGGCGGCAGGTGTTCCGGTCTGCCTGATGCACATGCAGGGCGAGCCGCGCACCATGCAGGATGCGCCTCAATACAGCGATCCCGTTGCCGATGTTCTTGAATATCTGCAGACTCGGATTGCTGCCTGTGAGCAAGCTGGGATTGCGCGCAGCCGGCTGTTGCTCGACCCCGGGTTCGGGTTTGGCAAGACCCTGGAGCACAACCTGGCGCTGCTCGGTGGGCTGGATCGCTTTTCCGCGACCGGTCTGCCGGTATTGGTCGGGATCTCGCGCAAGTCGATGCTGGGTCAGATTACCGGGCGCGAGGTCAATGACCGGGTCGCGGGCAGCGTCGCCGCGGCTCTGATGGCGGTCGAGCGCGGTGCACGGATCGTACGGGTGCACGACGTGGCGCCAACGGTTGATGCACTCAGGGTCTGGCAGGCGGTTTCCGCGCAGCAGGCGGCGACCGGCGATGGGTGGCAGAACCCGCGCGCCTGAACGGCAAAAGAAAATCAACTGGTTGAGGACTGCGGCGATGGCACGCAAATATTTTGGAACCGATGGCATCCGGGGGCGGGTGGGGCAAGGTCCGATCAATCCCGAATTCGTGCTCAAGCTCGGCTGGGCGGCCGGGCGCGTGCTCAGCAACGGCCAGGGGGGCAAGGTGCTGATCGGCAAGGACACCCGGATCTCGGGCTATATGTTCGAAGCGGCGCTCGAGGCTGGCCTGGCGGCGGCGGGTGTCGATATCCGCATGCTCGGCCCGATGCCGACTCCCGGTATTGCCTACCTGACGCGCACCCTGCATGCGACGGCGGGAATCGTCATCAGTGCATCGCACAACCCGCATGAAGACAATGGCATCAAGTTTTTCTCCGGCGATGGCAACAAACTGCCAGACGCCGTCGAGGAGCGGATTGAGGCCGAGTTGGAAAAGCCGATGACCACAGTCAGTTCCGGTGAACTGGGTAAGGCGAAGCGGCTCGAGGATGCGCGCGGCCGGTACATCGAATTCTGCAAGAGCACGATTCCGTCACGCCTGAACTTTGCCGGCCTCAAGGTCGTCGTCGATTGCGCACACGGTGCGACCTACCACATTGCGCCAGACGTGCTCGAGGAGATCGGCGCCGAAGTCATCGCGATTGGTGCCGAGCCGAACGGGCTCAATATCAACGACGGCGTCGGTGCGACCAAGCCACGTGCCCTGGCTAGCTCGGTGCGCGTCAATGGCGCAGACCTGGGTATCGCGCTGGACGGCGACGGCGACCGAGTGATCATGGTCGATGGCAACGGCGAGATTGTCGACGGCGACGAAATCCTGTACGTGATTGCCCAGTCGCGGTTGGCCAACGGCGGCCTGCGCGGCAATGTCGTCGGTACGCACATGAGCAATCTCGGGCTCGAGGTGGCATTGCGCGAACTGGGTGTCGGCTTCGATCGGGTGGCTGTCGGTGACCGCTACATACTGGAGCGTCTGAACGAACACGACTGGACACTCGGCGGTGAGCCATCGGGGCACATAATCTGTCGTGACCGCACGACCACTGGCGACGGGATCGTCTCCGCGTTGCAGGTACTGGCCGAGATCCACAAGTCCGGCCGCAGCTTGGCCGAATTGCGTGCCGGCATGCAGAAGTTTCCGCAGGAACTCATCAATGTGCCGTTGGGGACCGCGCGCGCGGCCGACGTGATGGCCAACGGGTCGGTCTCGCAGGCGGTCCAGGCGGCCGAAGCGGACATGCATGGTGACGGTCGCGTCCTGCTGCGTCCGTCGGGTACCGAGCCACTGATCCGGGTCATGGTTGAAGGGCGTGAAGCGGCCATGGTTGCAGCCACGGCGAACGCGATTGCCGAGGTGGTCCGCTCGCAGGTGGCTCACTGAACTGCAAAATTTCCACAATTCGGCGTCATCCCAATATTAACGCCCATTGATCTGGCGGCTTTGCGCCGGTAAGCTTCGCCGCCTGATTTCGATGGGAGTGCAAGATGCGCAAGCCGCTGGTGGCAGGAAACTGGAAGATGAATGGTTCGCGCGAAAGCGTGGCCGGATTGGTGGATGGGCTCAAGGCCGGGATCGGCCAGGTGACTGCCGCTGACGTCGCCGTCTGCGCCCCTGCGATCTTTATCCCTGCTGTCGAAACGGCCCTGACCGGCACCCCGATCGCCTGGGGCGCTCAGGATGTATCCGTGCATGCCTCTGGCGCTTACACTGGAGAGATTGCCGGGCCGATGCTGGCCGAGTTCGGCTGTCGCTTCGTGATCATCGGTCACTCGGAACGTCGCGCCTATCATGGCGAAAGCGACGCCACGGTGGCCGAGAAGTTCGTCGCTGCACGCGAGGCCGGCCTAGTGCCGATCCTGTGCGTGGGCGAGACGCTCGAGGAGCGTGAAGGCGGCATCACCGAGGCCGTGGTCGGTCGCCAGCTCGATGCTGTCATCGCCCACTGTGGCATTGACAAGGTCGGTGAAGGCGTTATTGCCTACGAGCCGGTCTGGGCAATCGGTACCGGAAAGACCGCGACGCCGGACCAGGCGCAGGAAGTTCACGCTTTCATCCGTGGCCGACTTGCAGCCCACAGCGCCGACGTGGCAGATGGGATGCGCATCCTGTACGGCGGCAGCATGAATCCCAAGAACGCGGCCGAGCTGATGGCGCAGGCCGACATCGACGGCGGCCTGATTGGCGGCGCTTCGCTGAAAGCCGATGATTTCCTTGCGGTTTGCTCTGCGGCAAACCGCTGACCGGTAGAGGTTCGACATGCAATCCGTACTCGTTATCGTGCACCTTTTCCTGGCCATCGGCCTGGTCGGGCTGATCCTGATCCAGCACGGGAAAGGCGCTGATATGGGGGCTGCATTCGGATCTGGCGCTTCCGCCAGCGTGTTTGGTTCGCGTGGTGCATCGAATTTTCTCAGTCGCACCACGGGTATCCTGGCAGCAGCATTTTTTGTGACCAGCCTTGCCTTGGCTTATTTCGCCATGAACACCAGTGAGCCCGAGACCCTGATGGAATCGGTCCCGCCGGCGGCGCAGGTCGAGACGTTGGCGCCAGAGACCCCGGTCGTGCCGGATCTGCCTGACGTGCCCGAGGCCCAGGCATTGCCTACACCTGCTGGCAGTGATGTACCGCAGGTCGACAGCAAGTAGTTTCGAGTTCAAATCAGCCGAAGTGGTGAAATTGGTAGACACGCTATCTTGAGGGGGTAGTGGCGCAAGCCGTGCCGGTTCGAGTCCGGCCTTCGGCACCAGATCAAACGGTATCGTCAGCAGGCTGGCGATACCGTTTTTTTATACCCGACAAAACCAATAATTGGGTTTAAAAAACAAAGACATAAGATGCCACCTGGATTTGACACTCCAGGTGTCGCATGGCTATGCTTTCGGGCCACAAAATACACCCGCCCAGTCCCGGCCGCCGGGCCAGGTGGCTTCGCGAGAGAAAGCGCCGGATGCTGGAAAATTACCTGCCCGTTCTGATCTTCATAGCCATCGGCACCGTCACCGGTGCGGCCATGATCGGCCTCGGATTCGTGCTGTCACCGCACCGGCCTGACAGCGAGAAAACCTCACCGTACGAGTGCGGCTTCGAAGCCTTCGAAGATTCGCGCATGAAGTTCGACGTGCGCTACTACCTGGTTGCGATCCTG
>JAGRHE010000020.1 GCA_020445165.1 Gammaproteobacteria bacterium | reverse complement strand
CCGTCGCAGTTAATGGACGGGCGACTCTAGGTGGGCGCATTTGATAAATCCAACTAAAATTAATTGGCTATTCTGCAAAAAATATTGATTAATTCACGTGGATATCGAACTCCTCAGAACCTTCCTCGAGGTAGCACGTGGGCGCCACTTCGGCCAGGCGGCCGAGGCATTGCACCTGACCCAGGCCGCCGTCAGCGCGCGCATCCGCAACCTTGAAACGCAGCTCGGCGTGGCCCTGTTCGACCGCCAGAAACGCGAGGTCCGGCTGACCCCGGAAGGCAACCGACTGATCCGCCATGCCGACCTGATGATCGCCGAGTGGCGCAAGGCGCGCCAGGAGGTGACCGCCGGCGGCGCCGAGCACCAGCTATCGGTCGGCGGCAGCCTGCGCCTGTGGGACGTGTTGCTGCAGGACTGGCTGCTGCGCCTGCGCCAACGTTCGCCGCAGATCGCCATCACCGCCGAGTCGCATACCCCCGAACTGCTGATCCGCAAGCTGCTCGACGGGGTGCTCGACCTGACCTTCATGCTCGAACCGGCCCAGATCGATGTACTGCAGATCCGCGAGGTCGCGACCCTCGAACTGGTCCTGGTCGCCGACCGTCCGCGGCTGGGCGTCGATGAGGCGCTCGGCGAAGGCTACCTGATGGTCGACTGGGGTCTGGCTCATGCTCTGCACCACCGGCGCACCTTCCCCGATGCGCCCGAGCCTCACACCCGGCTTGGCAACACGCATATGGCGCTGTCGTATCTGCGCACGCTCGGCGGGGCCGCGTACCTGCCACAGCACATCGTGCAGGACGAGCTCGACGCCGGCCTGCTGCACCGGGTCGTTGGCGCACAACCTATCCGTCACACCGCGTACGCGGTCTACCCACTGCGCAGTCCGCGCCATGCACTGATCGACGACGTGCTCGGATTGTTCGACGCGTGCGACTGACGGCGCGCGGCGCTGCGTCACAGCAGGATCAGTGTCGCGAGGCCGAGAAAGCTGAGAAAGCCGACAATATCGGTGACCGTGGTCAGGATCACCGCGCCGGACAGGGCCGGGTCGATACCCAGGCGATCGAGCAGCAATGGGATCGTCACGCCGGACAGCGCGGCCACCAGCAGGTTGATGATCATGGCCACGCCGATGGTCAGCGCGATACCTGCGCTGCCGAACCACACGAACGCGGCAGCGGCGACCACCAGCGACCAGGCAATGCCGTTGAGCGCCCCGACCGCAACCTCCTTGCCGATCAGCCAACGCACGTTGGCGCTGGCGATCTGGTCCAATGCCAGGCCGCGGATGGTCAGAGTCAGGGTCTGGCTGCCGGCGATGCCGCCCATGCTGGCCACCACCGGCAGCAACACGGCCAGCGCGACGATCTTGTCGAGCACGGCCTCGAAACGGCCGATCACGGCCGCCGCCATGAACACCGTGATCAGGTTGATGCCGAGCCAGAAACCGCGCCGGCGCGCACTCGGCACGACCGGTGAAAACAGGTCTTCGTCCTCGCCGAGACCGGCACTGTGCAACAGCGTGCGATCGGATTCCTCGCGGATGATGGCCACCACGTCGTCGATCGTGATGCGCCCGAGCAGGCGATCGTCGCCATCCAGCACCGCAACCGATATCAGGTCCCGACGTTCGAACAGCGCGGCGATCTCGTGCTCGCTCATATAGGCACGGGCAATGCTGCCACCCTGCTCCATCAGCTCCGAAACCAGCCGCTCCGGTGCATGGGTCAGCAGGTCGTCGATGTTGAGCTTGCCCAGGTACCTGTCTTCGTCGTCGATCACCATCAGCGCATCGGTATGCGGCGGCAGTTTTTCGTGCCGACGCAGCCAGCGCAGCACCACACCCAGCGTCACATCGGGACGCACGCTGATCACGTCCGCACTCATCAGGCGTCCGGCGCTGTCCTCGGCATGGTGCAGGATCGCCTCGAGACGGCGGCGGTGATCCTGGTCGAGGGTCATCAGCAGCGTGATGTGGCGCTCTTCGGGCAGCTCCTCGATGACATCGGCCAAGTCCTCCGGGGCCATCGCCCGGGCGGCGGCGACCAGCTCGGCGTCATCCATCTCCTCAATGATGCTGGAGCGTGCCTCGTCGTGCAGGTGAACGAGGATCTCGCCCTCCTGTTCGGCGGCCACCACTTCCCAAAGCTCGCTGCGCTGCTCGGGTGGCAACGACTCCAGCAAATCGGCCACCTCGGCCGGGTGGCTGGCGCCGATCTGTTCCGCGAGCTCCTCGTGCCGTCCGGCCTCCAGGTGCTCGACGACTTCTTCCAGCATTTCTGCCGGTGACTGCTTGCCTGCTGTTTCCACGTTCGCCACCTCGATCCGGTTTACTGCTTTATGTGCGTGTCGGCCTCATCGGCCGGTCTTGCGTCGGGCACCAAAGGAACGTCGCCTGCATCCGGCGTCACGGATTCGGGCAGGCGCACGATCCTGGCCCGGCCGACCCGGTGCTCCTCGATCTCGAGCACCTCGAGATGGAATCCGGATGTATCCAGCTGATCACCGACCTCGGGCACGCGCGCCAGGTGTTGCATGAAAAGACCTGACAAGGTCTTGGCATCGATGTCGACGGGTACATCGAGCCCGATCGTCCTGCCCAGGTCACCCAGCGAGACCAGTCCGCCGGCCTCCCAGGTCGCATCATCGATGCGCAGCAGGTCGACGTGGGCTTCCTCCTCGTCGGTCTCGTCATGGATCTCTCCGACGATCTCTTCAAGCAGGTCTTCCAGGGTGACGATGCCGACAAACACGCCGTACTCGTCGATCACCAGTGCGAGATGGGCGCGCTCACTGCGCATCTGCTCGAACAGCTGGGCGACCTGCTGCGTCTCGGGCACCACCAGCGGCTGGCGACAGATCGCGTTGAGGTCACGCCACGGCTGCTCTCGGCCATGCAGCAGCCCGCGATGGATGTCCTTGGCCAGCACGATACCGACGATTGCATCGTCATCGCGGCTGTCGACCAGCGGAAAACGGGAATGCTCGGTATCGCGGATCACCGCGAGGTTCTCATCCGCGCTGGCGCTGATATCCAGGACGTGGACACCGCCGCGCGGAATCATGACCCGGTCGACCTGGCGACGGTCGAACTCGAACAGGTTGTGGAGCATGTCGGCCTGCTGCTCTTGGATCTCGCCGTGTTCCTTCGAGGTGGCCACCAGTCCCTGGATCTCATCGCCACTGAACACCTCCGCATGGGTGGCCTCACGCACACCGAACAAAGACAGGATCGCGCTGGTCGCCCGGTTGAGCAGGAAATTCAACGGCCAGACCAGCAGGTAGGACAGGTGCAGTGGATAGGCAACCCACAGCGAGACCGGCTCCGGCTGGCGGATCGCCAGGGTCTTGGGGACCTGCTCGCCGACCACGATGTGCAGTGACGAGAAAATCAGGAAACCGGTGATGAACGCGGCTGTATGCAACGCCGCATCCGACAGTCCGAACGAGGCAAACAGCGGCTCCAGCAACGAAGCCACCGCCGGCTCACCAACCCAGCCCAGGCCGAGTGATGCCATCGTGATGCCAAGCTGGCAGGCGGCCAGGTAGGCCTCCAGCTTCGACTGGATGCGCAGCGTGAGGCGGGCAGACGAACTGCCGCTGGCCGCGACACTTTCGATCCGGAAGCTGCGCGCCTTGACCAGGGCGAATTCGGCAGCCACGTAGAAGCCGTTCGCGGCAAGCAGCAGCACGACGGCAATCAGGCTGGATGTAGTGTCCATCGGTTGGGTTCCCAGTTTTTAAGATGTCGTTTTCGGTGAAGGATTTCGGGCTCAAGGCATCGTCCACGCGGCGGGTTACCCGCCGAATGTGGGTCAACGCGCCTCATGCGGGTCGCTATTCCAAGCCGTACAGGCTGACCAGCAGCACCAGCGCGAGGGCTGTCAGCAGCAGGACGATCAGCGTGAACGGGCGTGATGCGCCGGTCTTGCGCATGCGTCGGCCTCCGGGTCCGGATGCGATTCGATTGGCTGTTGGACGCCGGCGCCCGGCGCAAAGTCACATCATCACCCGGCGGGAACCGGGTACGGTCGGTGCGAGCTGGCGGAGATGGCGGGATGATTACAGGGAAAGCTGTACCCGGTGAACCAAGCGCCGGGCCATCACGTCCCGCCGTCCGCACTCACCTCGCGCAGGCGCAGGGCACCGACTGCGGCCAACATCGACCAGACCGACAGCAATGCGATCACCGCGACCACGCCCAACCAGTCGCCGAGCAGGCCGACCAGGCCACCCAGGAGCATCATCACGCCGATCACGCTGTTGGATACGGCGACATAGGCCGCGCGGTTCTGTTCGTTGGCCATATCGACCAGGTAGACCTTGCGTCCCAGGCGCACACCGCTGTGCATGATGATCAGCAGCATGAAGATGAGCGCATGCACCCAGCCGTGCTTCAGCCAGGATGCGTCGGAATAGGCGGCAAGACTGACAACAATCCCGAGTACGCCCGCACCGGCGGCGCCCAGCGCCATGACCGTGCGGCTAGAGCGGTCGCCGAGCACACCCCAAATCGGCGAACTGATCGCGGCTGCCAGCCCACTGGCAATGACCAGCATGCCAAGGCCGGCAAGATCACCCGCCGCCGACTGCTGCGCCAGCAGCACGTAGAACGGCGGCGCCAGCGCGACGGCCAGCATGGAGGTGCGTCCGAATACGAACTGGCGAAAGGGCTGGTCATCGCGCAGCAGGCGGAGATTTTCGCGCGCAACCTGCAGAGCGTTGCCTCCCCCTTCTGTCGAACCGGGCTGTTCCAGGATACTGCCGAACAGAACCAACGCGATCAGCCACAACATCGCGGCACCGAACAGCATCACGGCAAAGATCTCGCGCCCGGCATCATCGAAAGAGACGCCCGTCAACCAGAGCCCCAGTGCGAGCGTCAGCACGCCACCGGCTGCCGCGCTCCAGCCCATGAGCCGCCCGCGCCGGCTCTTCGACACGGTCTTGCCGAGCACATCCTTGGCCGATACCGAGCACAGTCCACGCGCCAGGCTGTAGACGACCAGCAATCCGATCACGGCAGCGCCCGCAGTCGCGCCGTCGAGCCACATCGCCGCTGCCGCCATGCCGACCAGTGCCAGGGCCGACAACAGTGCGCCGAGCAGCCAGACCGGCTTGCGTTGCGGCATGCGTCGCACGTAGGCAGCCACGGCCATCTGCGGCAGCAGCACGCCGGATTCGCGAATCGGCACCAGGAAACCGGTAAATGCCGCCGGCGCACCCAGCGCACCCAGCATCCAGGGCAGGACCAGCTTGGCACTGCTCAGCTCATCAGCCACCTTGTTCAGGGTGTTGGCGCCGAGATAGGCGAAGAAATTACGTGGCTGATCGTGGCAGGACTCCGGCGGGATATCCCTGCAGACGCGCGCGTCCTCATCGCCAGTGATCAGGTTGTACAGTTGGCCGAGTGTGTCTTCCGACGCCTTGCCCGACGACTCAAACGGGGGAAGTTGTGTCATAGCAATGCCAGTCGGAAAACGGGTGGAGCCGCGCGCAATTGAACAGAGGCGAGAATATCCGCCCCGCCGGGCACGGCTCAATCGGATCTACCCTGCCGGCACCGACCTGCCGGCACCGAAACGACGAAGGCCCCGCGTGGCGGGGCCTTCATTCAGCACGGCGACGGCCCGCAGGCCGTCATCCAGCGCTTAAGCGCAGTCTTCGTCCAGACCGGCGGAATACTCTTTCTTATCGAGCTTGCCGTCGCCGTTCTTGTCCAGCTTTTCCATCTTCTTGGTCATGCCGCTGGCTGCAAACTCGGTGGCATCGACGAAGCCATCACCGTTGGCATCGGCCTTGGCGAACTTCACCGGGGCAGCGAAAGCAACGCTGGAAGCCAGCAGAGCGGCAGCCGCCGCGAGAATCATCTGTTTAGATTTCATTGAGAGTTTCCTTGTGTTGAATCGGACCTTGGGCACCAGCCACCTTGTGCAGCGAATGGGCGGTTTTACCGGCACGGCGCGTAATTTAAGACGTATTTCCCCTCTCGTCGAGCCGAGGTCGGCCGACGACCGCAGTTCGGCACGTCTGTTCTTAACGCATATCAAGTTTGCAGGCCGGGACAATCTCAACCCTGCCCAGCGTGTGACCGGTCCAATCACGAAGAGTTCCGCAACGTGGGCATGCCGCGCCGCTGCCGTAGAGTTGCTGACGCCGTCAGGGCGTATGGTAATGTCGCGTCAGATGCGACGCGGCAGCGGCCGGAGTGCTCAAGCAGGCGCCGCCGCGAACCGT
Organism: Gammaproteobacteria bacterium; assembly: GCA_020445165.1. The sequence continues at coordinate 19,650 of JAGRHE010000020.1, read as the reverse complement.
TAACCTACTGCCAACCACGTCCGCAGATATAACGATGAGCCTACCGCGACCGGAGGACAGCAGCAGGAACGAGGCGCCCGGATCCACGCCGGGATCGGCCGGGCGCTCACGCGTGCTCTACATAACGCTGGGCTGGCTATGCATCGCTTTGGGCACGCTCGGAGCTTTCCTTCCCCTGCTGCCAACCACGGTATTCCTGTTGATTGCCGCCTGGGCGTTCGCGCGTTCGTCACCACGCTGGCACGCCTGGCTGCGCGAACATGCCCACTTCGGCGAGGCGGTACGTGCCTGGGAAGAGCACCACGCGATGCCACGGCGGGCCAAGCGCATCGCATTCCTGGCCCTGGCCGCGTCTTACGCCTTTACCGCCTACGTTTTCGGTCCGTTCTCGTGGACCGCGATCATCGGCGGTATCTGCATCGCCGGCGTGGCCATCTACATCGCGCACATTCCCGTACTCAAAACCCGGGACGAGCAGACCGTACGCACTTGATTTTGGCCTCGCCTGACCGCACATTCCGGCCAGTCGTCTTTTCGCACCGGAGAATGCCGCCATGCTGCGCATCCTGCTGTTCCTGGGTACCAACATCGCCATCATTGCGCTGATCAGCGTGACCTTCCGCCTGCTGGGCCTCGACGGAATCCTGGCGCAGAACGGCGTTGATCTCGACATGAACGCACTGCTCATCTACTCGGCGGTGATCGGCTTTTCCGGCTCGTTGATTTCGCTGTTCATGTCCAAGTTCATGGCCAAGAAGAGCATGGGCGTGCACCTGATTGAGCAGCCGCAGAACCAGGACGAGATGTGGCTGCTGAACACGGTCCAGCAGCAGGCGCAGGCGGCCGGCATCAAGATGCCTGAAGTCGGCATCTTCGAAGGCGGCCCGAACGCGTTCGCAACCGGATGGAACAAGAACGACGCGCTGGTTGCGGTCAGCACCGGGCTATTGCAGACCATGAATCACGACGAGGTGGAAGCGGTTCTGGCGCACGAGATCAGTCATGTCGCCAACGGTGACATGGTCACGCTGGCGCTGATCCAGGGTGTCGTCAACACCTTCGTGGTGTTCCTGTCACGCGTGATTGGTCACGTCGTCGACCGCGTCGTGTTCAAGGTCGAACGCGGCCACGGCCCGGCGTTCTGGATCGTTTCCATGGTCGCGCAATTCGTGCTCGGCATCCTGGCCTCGATCATCGTGATGTGGTTCTCGCGCTGGCGCGAATACCGGGCCGACGCCGGCGGCGCCAGCCTGGCCGGACGACAGAAGATGATCTCGGCCCTGCGCAAGCTGCAAAATGCGCATGCGCCGCAGCCGTTGCCCGACGAGATGGCGGCATTCGGCATCACCGGCAAGGGGCTGAAGGAACTGTTCGCCAGTCACCCGCCGCTCGAAGAGCGTATTGCTGCCCTGCAACGCGCCGCCTGACAGCGCATGCAGCGTGGCCGTGGTCATGCAGACCCGGCCGCGCCGCTTTCCCGGTGAATTCAAATCGCCGGCCGGGAAAGGCGTTCACAGCCTGTTCAAGCAATCACCCATGCGGCCGCTTCTGCACGCATGGACATATCCTCGATCCCTTCCAGCCTGCTGCAACAGATCGGCAACGGCGCCACCCAGAATGGTGACGCGGTGACGGTGTCGGTGCTGCGCAAGGCGATGGACATCCAGGCCGCACAGGCAACCCAGCTGATCGATTCGGTGGCGCAAAGCATGCCGGATCCCGGTGCCCGCCTCGGGCAGCAGATCGACGTCAAGGCCTGAACGGCCGTCAGACAGCTTGCGGCCGGATCTGCCGGTACGCACGCTCGATCGCTTGCGCATTCAGTGACGAGAATGCGTCCTTGTCGAACAGCGTAATCACCCCCGCGATCTCCGACCAGGCGAAACCCGCACTCCATTCATCCTGGCGGTAGCTTCCCTGCATCGCACGCGGCACCACGAACACCAGGCCGGGACGGTAGACGAGGTTGTAGGCCTGTTCGCGCGCATGCAGTGTCTCGATCATGTCCCAGGCTGCAGCCGGGTCGTCGAAGCGCCGCACCGGCAGCGGATAGTCGAGTTGGCCACCATTGTGGCGCCAGGCACCCGATTCGATCGGGTATCCGCCGGCGCTGTTCACGAACATCTGGAAATGCAGGTGATTGACCGATGCCAGCGCACCGATGGCGTTGAAGCCCAGCCCGACGCCAGGCAATGCGGGCGCCAGCACGTCGAGCGTGTTCCAGGCGATCATATGCGCAGCCCGGGTGAGAAACTGGGCATGGCAGGCGTCCGGCTCCGGGACCAGCAGCCCGTGCATCTCGGCAAACGGGAACTTGTTGTACAGCAGGCGCAGCGGTATTCCCGCCAGCACGCCTTCCCAGAATATCTCGCGCCGCAGGAACGGCTTGTTGAAGTGAAACCCGGCGCCGTCGAATGGACGCTGCAGACTCTCGATGCGGGCCTGGCTGTTGCGCGGCGGCCGCAGGGCGCGCAGGGCATTGAACTGGAGCCGCCACGACCCGACATCGCGCCAGTCGGTCAGCGGCAGCGCATCGAAGCCCAATGCACGCACCCGCTGGAACACCTCGACATCGTCGGCCGCCGCGTTCAACGCGAGCGGGTCGTCGCGGTCGAAACGTTCGCACCAGCGCGCATGGGCTGCGCGCAGAGACGGCGCAAGGCGCTCGAACAGGACGCTGTCATGACAGGCATTGGCCAGCACCAGTATGAAGCCGCCCAGCACATCGGCATCCAGCATCCCGCCCAGGCCGGCGGCGAATGCCTGCTGCAGTTGATCCGTTGAGCGCAGCTGCGCCGGCAGGGACTCAGGCATGCCGGTCATGTTCGGGCGGATCAGGCACAGGGTCGTAGCCACCCTCGTGGAACGGATGGCAGCGCCCGACACGACGCAGGCCCATCCAAAGGCCACGCCAGGGGCCCCATTTTTCGATCGCCTCCAGGGTGTAGGCGGAACAACTGGGCATGTACCGGCAATTGTTGCCGAGCAAGGGGCTGACCAGCAGCTGGTAGCCACGAACCAGCTTGAGCATCAGGGTCTTGAACATGATTCGGGATTATCGCAGAGCCAGGCGCGGACGCACTGCCGCAGGAAGTGCGTCCATCATACCGCGCATCGACCTGCTTGCCCGCTGGCGGCCAGTGCGACACCATCGCGGCGATGAGTTATCTGACCAGCCTGTACCTCGCACCGAATGACCCGTTCACGAGCCCGGAAAAGGCGCCGATTCTCGACCTGCTGGCGCGCATGGAGATCACCGCCGCCGCACTCGACGAAAGTACCTTCGCCGCCGGCGCAGGGTTTCCCCACCACGTGGTGTTCGCCGGCTGCTCACCACACCTGGTCATGCAGCCTCCGGCCGACGGCAGCCGCCAGTTCTGTCACGTGGCGGTGCACGGCCCGTTCAGCACGCCGCGCCTGGTCACCGGGCCGAACACGGTCAAACCGCGCTGCCCGCAATGCCGGGCCCGCTTCGACGACTGGCGCGGCCAGCTGGAGGCTTGGCAAAAAGGTGACAGACAGGCGCACTGCCGCGCCTGTCATACGGACTGGACTGCAGTCCGCCTCGATTGGCGCAGGCACGCAATCGGTGGGCGCCTACTGATCGAACTGCGCAACGTTTATCCCGGCGAGGCAAGCCCGAGCGACCTGTTGCTGCACGAGCTGGAACAGACCGGCGGACTGCCGTGGCAGTATGCCTGGGCCGGCTACCTGGACCGATAGCAGCCTGTCGGACTCAGCCGGGTCGACTCATGCGACGACGATGCGGTTCTTGCCCTGGCGCTTGGCGTCGTAAAGGGCCTTGTCGGCACGCTCGAACACCGCATCGGCGGCGTCCGTCGGTGCGAACATCGCCAGCCCGCCGGAGACGGTCAGTTTCACCGGCTGCCCGCTGGCATGCAGTCCGGCCGCCGCGACCGACTCACGCAAGGTGTCAGCGAGGCGCGCGGCGTCATCCTGCCCGGCCCCGGTCAACAGAAGCACGAACTCCTCACCACCATATCGGGCGACGAAGTCGGTCGCGCGCAGGCCGTCAGACAGGGTGCGCGCGAGCGTGACCAGCGCCTTGTCACCGGCCTTGTGGCCATAGGTGTCGTTGATCGCCTTGAAGTCGTCGACATCCAGCACCAGCAACGCCAACGGTTCGCCGAATCGGCGCAGGCGGGCCAGTTCCTGACCGACGCGGTCATCATAGGCACGCCGGTTGGGCAGACCGGTCAGCGTGTCGCACATCGCCTGCTCGGCCGAGTGCGCGACCTGACGCCGCAGGTCGAAGGTTGCGCGTTCCAGCTCGTGCAAGCGGCTGCGCAACGACGCAGCCTCGGCCTCGGCCTCGGCGCGCCGCTGATTCTCGTCCTCGACGTGTTCACGCACATGCGCCTGCATGCGTTGCAGGCTACCCAGCACACCCCGCTGCAGCTGTGCCAGGTCGACACTCTCGCGCACCGTGTCGGACAGGCTCTCGACCTCGTGATCCATGGTGCGTCCGAGTTTTTCGCGCGCCGCGCGCGAAGCATCGCCACGCCCAGCCTCGGCCACCATGAACAGGTCGAAGCTTTCGAGTTGCTGGTTGAGTTCGGCGAGAAAGGATTGGGCTGCGCGGGCGCTCGTTTCGGCCCTCGTGATCGCGGCGATGCTCAGCTCACCGACCTCACGCAGCACGCCACTCCAGGCATCATCGTCGTCCGACTCGAGACGCTTGCAGCAGGCATCGATCGATTCACTGAGGGCTTCGGGCCACTCCATCGAATCGAGCAGATCAGCCAACATCCGGTTTTGCGAGGCCTGGCCGGATACGCGCGGCCGACCCAGGATGCGCGTGAGCAATCCGCGAGACTGCGCAACCGGTGAGGCGTTCCCAGCGGATGTGAGCCCCAGCACCTCAGCCAGGCGATCGAGATCGGCATCGGACGCGGTCGCCGGATCGCTGGCAACCCGCCCCCACAGCTGCATGACCTGAGCAGAGCTGCGTGCATCACGACCGCTGTACTCCAGCAGGCGCTGCAACACACCCGGGCGCACCCGATCCTCGCTGACATGCACCAGGGCATCGGCCAGTTCTTCGGCCTGCTCCAGCAGGCGCGCCGCACTGCCCCGCTTGGCAGCCTTGCGCAGACGCTCCAGGTGCGGATCCAGGGCAGGGTCGAGTCCGGAAACCGCGACACAAAGACGGGTAACGAGGCGAATCAGCTCGCGTTCGACCGCGTCACGCTCGCCATCCTTGCGTTCGTGCTCATCAGCCAGCTTCAGGTAACGCTCGCGCCAGTCTTCGGCCATTTGTGCACCACCCGGCGTCATGCCGCCAGGCGGATACCCTCGGGTAGTGCCAACTCGACGCAGATCGGAAGATGGTCAGACAGGGCATAGTCGACCACCCGGGTGCGACGCACTTCGAGCGCCTGCGACACCAGGATGTGATCGATACGCCGCACCGGGCGCCAGCTGGGGAATGTCGCCTGGTCGCAGGCCGGTTCGGTCAGGCCGGCGCGATCGATGAAAGAACGCACCTCGTGGCTGTCGCTGGCTGCATTCAGATCGCCCATCACCACCACGTGTTTGCGATCGCCGACCAGCTCACGGATGTATTCCAGCTGCATGGTGCGCACCCGCCGGCTCAGTGCCAGGTGCATGCTGCAGACAACCAGCGCATCGGGGCCGTCGCCGAACTCCAGCAGCATGGCACCGCGACCATTGCCCGGAGGCAGGCGGTGATTGCTCACCCGGGTCGGGCGGATGCGACTGAGGAAGCCGTTGCTGTGCTGTGCCAGCAGGCCCATGTTGCGGTTCACCTGGTGGTACCAGTGCGGATAGCCACTGCGATGCGCCAGATATTCGGTCATATCGACGAAACCGCTGCGCAGGCTGCCCGAGTCAACCTCCTGCAGCCCGACCAGGTCGTAGCCATGCAGCATTTCGGCGATCAGGTTGAGGTTGCGCAAGCGCTCGCGATGCGGCAGCAGGTGCTTCCATCCCTTGGTCACGTACTCGCGGTAGTGGCGCGTGTCGATACCGGCCTGGATGTTGTAGCTGAGCAGCCGCAGTTCGCGTCCCGTTGTCACGCGTGCGTCACTTTCGGTCTTCTCTGACTGGACGCTCATACGGGTGTCGCCGGCCTCTTCAGGGGGTAGTCTGCGCCTTGCGCTGGGCGAGAACCTTATCGACCACGAAATCGACAACTTCAGTCATGTCTTCGTAACTGCGGAAGCCGCTTCCGCTGCGGTAGCGGCCATCGATGACTAGGGCAGGCACACCGCGGATGCCGTAACGGCGCATCAGCGCCCGCGCACGGTTGACCTTGGCGGCCACGGCGAAAGAATTCATCGCCTCGCGATACTTGTCCATGTCGACGCCGTTCTTCTGCAGCATCGCGTCGATTTCGTCGCGGGTGCGCAGCTTGTTGCCTTCGCCGTGGATGGTGTGAAAGATCTTGCCGTGCAGCCGCTCCAGCTCTCCCATGCCCTCGAGTGCGTAGTAGACCTGGGCATGCATATCGGCCGCGCCGCCGAACATCACCGGCATCTGGGTGAAGGTCACGTTGTCCGGCAGGCCCGCGGCCCACTTGCTGACCACCGGCTCGAAATCGTTGCAATGGTTGCAGCCGTACCAGAAGAACTCGATCACCTCGACCTGGTCTCCGCTGCCGACTGGCGGCTGCGGCGTGATCGGCACGTACTGCACGCCTTCTTCGTAGGGTTTGGCGAGTGCGCCGCCGGCCAGCAAAACCAGGCCGGCCGCGATACAGGCGAGAGCATTTTTCAACGTTTTCACTCCGTTATCCGCTGGGTCGTCGGTGAGACCCCGAAACGAGCCGCGAGTTCAGCGATGAGAATCAGTCCGGCGGACATTCTTGCCTACCGCGTCAGCGCCCGCAAGCGCTGGTGGCCTGAGCCGCAGGCACAAAAAAGGGCGACCGAGGTCGCCCCTTCACAAGCGTTCTGGACTGCCGCTGTCAGTGCAGACCCTGGATGTATTGCGCGACGGCCTCGATCTCGGCATCGGACATCTTCTTGGCGACGCCACGCATCATCGATCCGGCATCGTTGGCACGTGCGCCGGCACGGAAATTCTTCAGCTGCATCGCCGTGTAGTCGGCATGCTGTCCGTTGAGCATCGGGAACTTGGCCATCGGGTTGCCGGCACCGGTCGGACCATGGCACGCAGCACACGCCGATACACCGCTGGCGGCATTGCCGGCACGGTAGATATTCTGACCGAGTGCAACCTTGTCCTCTGCCGCGCTGCCGATCGTGCCCTTCTGCGATGCGTAGAAGGCACCGAGATCAGCCATGTCCTGCTCGCTGAGCGCGGCGGCCATGCCGTTCATCGTGGCATCCTTGCGCTCGCCGCTCTTGAACTCCGCCAACTGTTTGGCGATGTAGTCTTCATGCTGGCCTGCCAGCTTGGGGAAGTTCGGTGCGGCACTGTTGCCGTCCATGCCGTGGCATGCAGCACACATCGCGGCCTTGGCTTTGCCCGCTTCGGCATCGCCGGCGGCGTGGGAAAAACCGGTCAGGCTGAGACTGGCAATTGCAGCGATCGTCAAAAGCTTGTTCATGTCTGTAAAGATCCGACTACTGGGAAGATGGCGTCACAACACGCACCCGGCGCGGACCGGATGCGTGCAGTCTTGCGGGACTTACAAGGTCGCGATGTAAGCCGCCAGGTTATCGATGTCGGCATCGCTCAGGCCTGCGGTCATCGCCTTCATCGTGGCGGCCTGCGGGGTGTTGCGCTTGCCCGACTTGAAGTCATGCAGCTGCTGGGCGATGAAGCCGGCATCCTTACCCGAGATCTTCGGGTATTTCAGTGCCTCGTTGCCCGCACCGGTCGGTCCGTGGCAACCGGCACAGACGGCGTATTTGGCCTTGCCTGCATCGGCGTCGGCGGCGACCGCGGTACCAAAGGTGCCGGCCATGGCAATGGCAGCGACGGCAATCACGAGTTTGTTCATGTTGATTTCTCCTGGCTGTTCCAGATCATTGTTGGATTTGCTGAGTTCAGTCGGGGCCGCCTGGCCTGCATTAGCGGTCCGCGTTTATATCAGAGGATACTTAAACACGCAAATGCGGTCCGGTTAATGCTGGCCCGACCCCTGTCAGGGTCTCGTTGTACTAAACGGAAACGGGATCTCTACTCCCGGGCCATCGCCCAGGCGCACCGCGGCCTCCCATTCCATACGCCTTCGACTGCAGATCGGCAAAATGGTTTCGCCGCTCCACACACCAGGCGCCTGCTGCTGCAGGCGGACGCGGTTGAGTCCCATGTCCATGTTAAGACCACGGATCTCCACCACGACGGCCGTCACCTCGATGCCGACCAGTCCGACTTGCAGCGTCAGCGGTTGCATCAGCGGGATCGGACCGGGCGTGATCGACAGGCTCACCTCCCCGTCATCCAGCACCCGTCGGCAGGGACCGGCCGCCAGGTCGCAACCGGGCACCGGATCCATGCGCCGGTAACGAGAATCCTGTTCCTGCCAGTAACGAACCGCCGTATAAGACGCGAACGCGATCAGAATCATTCCCAGAAATACGGCTGTCATACGCAATTGTCCACTCACCCGGGGTCTCGCTCCTCGCTCGCTGAGACGGCCGGCAGTCTGCCACAGCCGCGCCCGCCGTCGCATATGCACGGCCAATACCCAACGCGCACCCGGGTTGCTTTGCCGTTCGCTGACACTAGTGTCGTGAAACAGGTTTCCGCGGAGCAGAGCACGATGACGCAATGGCTTGAGGGCCGGGTGGCAGGCAAGACACGATGGAGCGACACGCACTTCTCGCTGGCGATCGAGGCGGACGGCCCGGATTTCGCCGCCGGACAGTTCATCCGCATTGGCATGGACCTGGATGGCGAGCGGGTCGGCCGGCCTTACTCACTGGTCAATCCGCCGCATGAACCGCTGCTCGAGATCTTCTTCAACGTGGTGCCGGACGGGCCGCTCACTGCACGCCTGGCGGCGCTCGACATCGGCGACCCGGTCTGGCTGACCGACGCCGCGAACGGCCTGCTGACCCTGTCCGAGGTCCCGGAGACGACGCGCGACCTGTGGCTGCTGGCAACCGGCACCGGCGTCGGGCCGTTCCTGTCGATCCTGCAGACCGACGAGCCCTGGCAGCGCTTCGACAGGGTGGTACTCGGATACGGTGTGCGCTTCGCCCACAACCTGGGTTACCGCGAGCTGATCGATTCCCTGCAGCAGTCACATCCCGAACGCTTCCGCTTCGTGCCGCTGGTGACCGGCGAGACCCACCCGGACGCGCTGCGCGGCCGGATCCCGGAACACCTGGTCGCGGGCAGTATCGAGCAGCGGGCAGGCGTCACGCTCGACGCGGCGCGCAGTCACGTGATGCTGTGTGGACACTCGGGCATGATCAGCGACGTCCTGGTCGAACTGGAATCACGCGGCATGCGCCGTCATCGGCGGCGGGAACCCGGCCACATCAGCACCGAGAAGTATCACTGACCGGGCAAACCGCATCGTGGGTCAATGCAGGCCCGGGAAATGCTCGGCGAAGCGCGTGATCCATTCCTCGGCGGCCTGCTCGCTGCTGAGCCGCCGTCCCTCCTCCTGTTCGACCTGCTGACGGTAGTCTTCGATGTAGCACAGTTGCTCCACCATGCGGACGCAGAAGCGATCCTGCGGCGACAGAAAGCGCACCCCGACCTCGTAGCCGGCATCGTGCGAGCGGCACCAGGCAACACAGGCCTCGACCTCGTACATCTGGCCGAGCAAAGGGATCGTCAGCCGGATCGGTTGACCGGGGTCGAGCACCACGGCCGTGGCAAAACACAATCCCCCCTCGCTGACATTGCGCAGCTGCTCGTCGCGCCGTGTCACATCCCCCTGCAGATCGAACGCAATCGGCATGCGCGAGGGATGGCGGATGAATCGGCGCTCGACTGGCAGCGCCGCAGCCTTCTTTCTGCTCATGGACGTACTTGCCCCGAACCCCGCCCCGAATGGCAGTTCCGAGTGTAGACCACCAGCTGGCGGATTCAGCAACCCGGCTGCGGGGTGACTGGATCGCCGGCGTGGTGCAGTCCCGGGGTACGTGCAGGATGTATTGGCCGTCAGCATCAGCCGAGCACCGCATCCTTTTCGGCCGGGCTCAGCGGCCGCCACCGACCCGGCGCCAGCTGCAGGTCCAGGACCAGACCACCGATCTGCTCCCGGTGCAGAGCTGTCACATGGTTGCCGACGGCGGCGAACATCCGCCTGACCTGGTGGTAGCGCCCCTCACTCAGGGTGATGCGCACCTGCTGCCCGGCAAGCGGTTCGACCGTCGCCGGCCGGGTCGGGCGCGCCTCACTACGCAGCTGCACACCACTGCGCAGCTGCGTGATGGCCGCACTCGTCAACGGCGCGGCCAGCTCCGCCCGGTAGACCTTGGCACAGTGCCGGGCCGGCGACGTGATGGTGTGCGACCATGCGCCATCATCGGTCAGCAGCAGCAGGCCGCTGGTGTCCTTGTCCAGCCGGCCGACCAGGTGAACCCGGCTTGCCAGCTCCGGCGGCAACAACGACAACACGGTTTGCTGGTGTGCGTCACGGGTTGCAGACACCAACCCGCAGGGCTTGTGCAACATCAGGTAGTGCGGCTGTGGCATGGCCAGCAAGCGTCCTGCCAGGGTCACCTGCGTACCCTCGGCCAGGATATGGCCGGCATCGCGCTGCTGCGCGCCATCGACACTGACTGCGCCGCGCCGGATGGCACTGCGTGCCTGGCTGCGCGAGATCGCAGCCGCCTGGCTGACGAAGCGGTCGAGACGCATGACCTGGCTGGCGGGAGTTTGCATTTTTGGAGGTCCAACCTACCTTTGAAGATAACGTGTCCGGCGCAATACCAGAATCCGACGCGCGCCGCGGCAAAGACCGCGCCGAGTCCTGCCCGGGATGCGCGGCCGGCTCGATGCAACCTTCACCGGAGACCCCTGATGAGTCAATTCCGAGTTCTGCCGGCCGGCACCCTGGACGCCGGCACCGGTTATCAGCATCCCCACCAGGACCTGCCGGAGCATATCTCGCTGGAAAGCCCGGCCGTCGACACCATGACCGATCTGACCCAGGTCAGCGCACAGACCGTGTCCGCCAACGCCTCGGTCGACGAAGCCGAGGAAAAGATGATCGCCGGCGGCGTGCGCCTGCTGTTCGTGACCAGTCCGCTGAACCAGGTGATCGGCATCGTCACGTCGAAGGACCTGAGCGGCGAGCGCATCCTGCACCTGATCAGCGACAGCCATACCGCGCGCAAAGACCTGATCGTGCGTGACATCATGACCCCGCAGCACCGGATCGACGTGCTCGAGATGGCCGACGTATCGACGGCCCGGGTCGGCGACCTGGTCGAAACCTTCAAGCGCATGGGACGCCAACACGCCCTGGTCATCGATCGCAATGCGCAGGGGAAACAGACCATCCGCGGTCTGCTGTCCGCATCCCAGACCGGACGCCAGCTGGGCATCGCGATCGACACCACCGACGTGGCCGGAAGCTTCGCCGATCTCGCCCGCACCGGCTGAACAACGCGCTACACTGCGCGCCTTGCCGGGTCGTTGCGGGGGTCGCCATGAAATTTCACCAGTTGCCGGTCGGTGCGCGCTTTGCGTGGCGCGGCGACACGTGGCGCAAGACCGCAGCATTGACGGCGACCCGCGATGCAGGCACTGCGCAGCAGAAACTGGTGCCACGCTCGGCCGACGTTACCCGGCTCGCCGATGACGGTGCCGTAATCGATGCAAGCCCTGAGCTACCGGTAAAGCTCGCCGGCGACCTGGTGGAAACGGCAACCTGGAAGTGCGTCGACCATGTCCGCACCGTAATGGATGGGCTCGACCCGCCCCTGAGCAGCACGCAGAGCGCCGCACTGGCAGCCGCGCTCGAGCGCTCGGCGCAGCAGATGCTGTCCACGCTGGCGGGCCAGCGCAGCCCCGATTGATCACCGGCCAATCGTCGTGCCTGCAGGCCAGGTCCTGCCTGCGCGACGCCTCAAACCCCACAGGAGAACCACGTTGAAGTACACCATCCTCGCTCTTGCCTTCACCAGTTCCGCAGCATTCGCGCAGATGCCGCAAATGCCGGATCTGAACGAACTGTTCTTCAAGCAGTTCGACACCAACCAGGACGGCATGGTCGCAAAGGCCGAGTTCATGCAGCCGACCGAGGCGCAGTTCGACCTCATGGACAAAGACGGCAACGGCGCGCTGGACAAGGCCGAGATCAAGGCGTTCAACGACGCCATGCAGCAACGCATGCAGGAGCTGCAGAAACAGATGCAACAGCACGGCGGCAGCATGCCGCGGCGCTGACGCAGGCCCCGGCAATCCGGCGCGCATTTGACCCGGGTCAGCGTAAGTCGCGCCCTCCGGTCCTAGGATAGACGGGACATTAACGCTTGCTAATGGAGGTGAGCATGGAACTGTTCGCGGAACTGTTCTCGGACTGGGTCGGAATCCTGTCGTTCGGCGTGATCGCGTTCATCATCGTAATGGCGATCTTCTTCTTCATTTTCTTCATGGCGCGATCCGGCGACCCGAACGCCTGAACCACCCTCGGCGAAAACGAGCGGCCGCGCGGACGGGATATCCGCGCTGGCGCAAAAAACATCCCGCCACGTACCTGCGGCGGGCACCGCTATACTTGGGGCGCGGTCAACCTTCACCGGCATCGGCCGCTAGGCTTTGAGTGAGTCCGGCAGGCGACGGCTGTGCATTGACGCGTGACGGACCCGGGGCGGTCGCGAGACGCGTTCCGCCTGCAGACCGCGACAGCGGCGCGTCTGCACCAATCCGCGCTTGACCCAGGACGAGCAACCGACGCCATGCCCCTGCCCGACGACGCGCCGAAAGCCGCACTGTTGCCCGGTTCCGATCGTCGAACGCGCGCCCCACGCAGCGGCGCCGAACAGATGGCAGACCAGCGCCTGGTCAGGAGCCTGTTCGACAACACCCGCTCGACCCTGGTGATCGGAATATTGGTAGCCGGCGTGGTCTGTTTCGCCGTCTGGCGCTCGACCGGTGACAGCGAGATGGTCGGGTGGCTGGCACTGATCGTCGTGGTCACCCTCGCCCGCCTCGCACTGCTCGGCACTCTCCGGCGCCATCTGAACCGGCACCGGGCGAGCGTCACGGGCCTCGCGTATGCCGCCACGGCCGCGGTCGCCGGGGTCGCCTGGGGACTCCTGGCCGTGTTCGACGATCCTGCTTACGCAGTCGGCGCACGGCTGATGATCCTGGTCACCCTGATCGGCATGCCGGTCGCCAGTCTTTCCTCGAATGCCGTGTATCTGCCCGTGTTCTATGCCTTTGCAGTGCCGATATTCATTTCCCTGTACTACTGGGCATGGTGGTCGATCCCCGGCATGGCGTTCGAGTTCACGCTGCTGGCAACCTCCTACGTCGCACTGGTATCGATCATGGCCAACCGTTATCACCAGAATCTCAGGCGCAGCCTGTTGCGTGACATCGAGAACGAGGCCCTGCTGCACGAAGTCAACAGCATGAACGGCGAACTTCAGCGCATGGCCTACCAGGACCCGCTCACCGGCCTGTCCAATCGGCGCAGCTTCGAGGAGACGACCACGCGCCTGCTGGAACGGCGCCGAAGGACCGATCAGCTGGCGTTGATGCTGATCGACATGGACAAGTTCAAATGGATCAACGACAACCTCGGCCATGCGGCCGGCGATGCAACGCTGATCGAGTTGTCACGCAGGATCGAGGAAAACTCGCGGATCAGCGAGGTGGTCGCACAGGCACAGATCAGCGCCGCCCGGATCGGCGGAGACGAATTCATCGTCGTCTACCGGCTCGGCGCGGATGTCGCTATCGAGCCGATCGCCCGGCGCATCCTCGACGCCCTGTCATTGCCGATGGAGTTCGAAGGTCGGCGTTACAGCCCGGGTGTGAGTATCGGGATTGCGATCGCGCCCCGGCATGCCAACGAACTCGACGGCCTGCTGCGTGCTGCAGACGATGCCATGTATCGCGCCAAGAGCGCCGGTGGAGGCTGCTTCGTTGTTGCCGACGGTCAGGCTCCGCAGGGGCCCGGTGCGGATTCCAGTGTGTTCGCGCCTGGCGCGACAGGCTGAAACTACGCGGCGCGGAAACCAATCCGGTTCAGTTGTACCCCGGCACCGCGAGACTTTCCCGGACGCGCGAATCGTCGCAGTCGGAACGGGCTTCGGTGAGGTAACGTCTCACCACGTACTTCTCGGCGCGTTCCTCGACCTCTTTGCCACCCCAATCGAGACGACGCGAGGCCTCCTTTATCTCTTCCCAGGACACCGGAAGACCCTCATTTTCAAACGACATGACGCTTTCCTTCGAGCACTTAATCAATAAAATCCACCAATACCCTGATTAAGAGGGTATTTTTACAGCGTAGACCATAAATTCGGCTGCCGCAGGTGACAACGCGCGGATGTCACATACGGAACATGCGGCACGCAAACCGAGTTCTAAAGGGGGAAAGCCGGGCGGAGACATGACCCCGGCATGATCTTTTGACCCAGCTCACATTCGCCAGTCACCCGCTTCCTGTCAGGCGTCTTTGCCGAAACATTCGAGGCGGCGAAAGAAATCCTCGCAGTCGATATAGTGACTGCCGTCACAGGAAAAGGTCATGCCGATCATGCCGTTGATCCGGTTGATCGACGCGTTGCGCAGGTAGATCTGGGCATCGGTGAGGCGCAGGCGCTTGAACTCCTGCAGCACCGGCATGATCCGGTTTGCACCAATGCGCGGCTGGCGTCCCTCGTAGGACAGATCAGGTAGGGATTCCAGGAATCCGGGCACAATGACCTCCTCTCGCACGTACACGCGATAGTTGAACGGGTCATCGTGGAACCAGCAGGTGAGCTGTGACGAGGAGAAATGCACCTTGGCATGGAACGCGCCCTTGCGTATGAGCAACTGCTCCATGACCCACACCAGGTGATCGAGATGCTCGTCGAACAGGCTCTGCACCCGGTGCTGTTCGAACAGGAACTCTCTGACGGAGGGATCACCCTTGATCTGCAACCAATGCTCGTGCATGGCTCACCTCGTTACTGCATGGCCAGCGGCCGACAGCATTCAGACTAGCTCAGTTTATCGATCGCAGGGCATCAGTGAGTTCGGGGGCGGAAACTCGCGGATGTTCAGCACGCCCGGACCCGCTGACTGATTTTCATGCGGCCTCGGCGGCGGACGAGATCGGCGAACGCGGGCGGTCATCGATCGCCACGTGAATCGCCGCAGCGGCCACGCTGAGCGCAACCGCTGTCCACCAGACCACGGAATAGCTGCCCGAGGCATCGAACATGTGTCCCGCCCACCAGGCTCCGAGAAACGCACCGAATTGGTGCCCCAGAAACACGACCCCGTACAAGGTACCCAGGTAGCGCGGGCCGAACATTTGTCCCACCAGGCCACTCGTCACGGGCACCGTGGCCAGCCAGATCAGACCGATCGCGCCACCGAATACCAGAGCGCTCGATGGCGACAGGGGAACCAGCAGGAAGGCCGTGATGACCAGCGCCCGAGCGGCATACAGGGCGGCCAGGACGCGCGGTTTCGGCAGCCGGTCACCCAGCCAGCCGAACAGCAGGGAACCGGCAATGTTGAACAGCCCGATCAGCGCCAGCGCGCTCGCTGCCGTATCGCGGTCGATGTCGAAATCGACCAGGTAGGCAGGAAGGTGCGTGGCAATGAAGGCAACATGAAAACCGCAGACGAAGAAGCCGATCACCAGCAACACGTAGCCTCGATGCCGGGCTGCGGCTCGCAACAGTGGCACAAACGCCTGTGCCGACGCATCGGCCGGCGCCCGCTCGTCAGGCAGGAACCAGGCCGCGAACAGCATCGTCAGCGCACTCCAGGCCAGCGCCTCGAAGGCCCAGCTCCAACCACCGACCAGCAGCCAGTGGTTGGCCAGCGGCACCATAAGGAACAGTCCGAAAGAACCCAGTCCGGTGACAATGCCGAAGGCCGTCGAGCGACGCTGCGGGCCGACCACACGCCCAACCGCGCGCAACACGACGACGAAGGTCGTGGCCGACTGCGCCAGTCCGGTCAGCAGGCCGAGCACCAGCAGCAGACCCGGGGTGCCGTCGATGCGGGCCATCAGGAACATGGCCAGGGCGTACAGCAACGCCCCGATGAACACGATGCGCCGGGCCGAAAAGCGGTCCGCGAGATAGCCGGCCAGAGGCAGCCCCAAAACCAGGTTCTGCAGCGCGATCGCCAGGCCGAAACTCTCGCGGTCGATGCCAAGTACGCAGCCGAGAGGCTGCATGAACACACCGTGGGACTGGCGCAGGCCCATGCTGACCAGGACTACCAGTCCGCCGGCGAGGACCACGCTCACCGGGTGGCTGCGCCAGCCTGTCGCCATCACGTCAGCGATCGCCCAGGGCCTGGTGCTTGGCGCGGATGAAGTCGCTGTGTGAAACCCGGATCAGGTCCGCCAGGCGGCGGACCAGCAGCTCCTCCTGCGGATGGATCTCACCGTCAGCGCAGGCGACGCTCCACAGCCCACGCACCAGGTCGAACTTTTGCCGCGGGCTGAAGTGCCCGTTGATCTGAGCGACCTGGTCATGCAGGGATACGGCCTCTTCGCTGCGGTCTTCGGCCACGGCCACCAGATCGTCCAGTTCGGATTCGCTCAGCGTCCATTCGCGCGCCAGCGAATCACGCACCCGCTGAACCTCCCGTTCGTCATAGGCGTGATCCGCCTTAGCCACTTCGACCAACAGCAGTGCTGCCGCCAGGTGCAGCGCGGCCTCACGGTCCTGCCCGGCGTCGCCCCCGGTGGCGAAAAACTGTTTGATTCTGTCGAGCATGGACACTCCCGCCTGATTCGCCTTGGATGCTGTATGGCCAGGGCTCAGATTTCTGCGGCACGTGCCGAAACATTCTCACAACCATTCCCGCAAGAGATTTTCAGGCCGAATGAAAAAGAACCTTCCCGTAACCGACCGCGAGGTGAGGATACCATCTGGCGCTGAACTGGTTTCCTCCACGGATACCAAGGGCGTTGTGACAAACGCCAACCAGGCCTTCGTCAAGACCAGCGGCTTCACCCTCGACGAACTGGTCGGCACATCGCACAACATCGTCCGCCACCCGGACATGCCGCCAGCCGCGTTCGCGAACCTGTGGGACACGCTGAAACGCGGCAAACCCTGGATGGGGATCGTCAAGAACCGCTGCAAGAACGGCGATTACTACTGGGTCGATGCGTTTGTCACTCCCTCGATAGAGAACGACAAGGTGGTCGGTTACGAATCGGTACGCGTGGCGCCCAGTGCCACCACCGTGAACCGGGCACAATCGCTTTACCAACGACTCTGGAAGGGCTCGGCCCGGCCATCCCGTTTCATACCGGGCATGACCGCCAGGATCGCGATCAGCTTCTCGCTTGCTTCCGGACTCGCGATACTCGCCGGCGCATTGGCAACCGCAACACCACCCGCAGCCCCGTTGGCCGTGTGGGGCGCTATCAGCATCATCGGTTACCTCGTCGCACATTTCGGTCTGCGCGATCTGCGCCGGGCAGCGGCACAGGCACGCACAATCACTGACAACCCGGTCATGCAGGCGGTCTACACCGGTCGGCACGACGAGATCGGCACACTGCAATTCACGATCCAGACCCTGCGTGCCCAACTGCGCACCGTACTCGGTCGCATCCATGGCACCGCGACCGAGGTCGCTGGCGAAACCCTCGAACTGCGCACGACTGCCAATCTCATGACCGAGGAACTGCAGACCCAGCGACACGAGATCGACATGATCGCAACGGCAGCCGAGGAGATGTCGGCGAGCGTTTCCGAAGTGGCGCGCAGCGCCAGGGCGGCATCGGAATCCACCCGGCAAACCAACGAACGCGCGACCACGGGAAAGACTGCGGTCAACGAAGCGGTGGCCAGCACCCGGCGCGTGGCCGACGGCATGCACCGGGCAGCTGCGATATTGGCCGCGCTGGAACAGGACAGCGAAGCGATCGGCACGGTGCTGGTCGTGATCCGCGGCATTGCCGAACAGACCAACCTGCTCGCGCTGAACGCAGCCATCGAAGCGGCACGCGCCGGCGAACAGGGGCGCGGCTTCGCCGTAGTCGCCGACGAGGTACGCACACTGGCCAGTCGCACGCAGGCCTCAACGGCTGAGATCGAATCGATGATCGAGCGCCTGCAGGCGGGAGCCCACAACGCCGTCACCGCGATGCAGCAGAGTCACCGCGAGGTTGAAGACAGCGTCGCCAGCACCCAGCGCGTCGGCGACGATCTTCAGGAAATCTTTGCCCAGGTGGCATCGTTGGAGGCCATGGGACAGGCGATTGCAACCGCGGCTGCTCAACAGAGCAAGGTGTCGAGCGAGATTGCGCAGAACGTCCATCGCATCAGCAATGCCGCCGTCACCTTGAGCGAGGGGGGCCAGAAAGCGCGTGCAGTCGGCGAAAGCGTGGCGCAGCAGGCGAGTGAACTTGAGGCGCTGATCCGGCGGTTCGCCAGCTGACGCGCCAGTTGGCGCGCAACTGACAACTTTGCTTCCCCGACAATCCTGATAAATGAACTAGGCTGCACAAGGGATGGTGGTCGACGTCCTATTCAACCCCAAGATATCGTTGGAGACCCAATGGAATGATTGATTATTCGGAAAAGCGCGATTACATCCGCATGCCCATGCAATGCCCGGTTTCGATCCGTGACCTGAGCGCACAGGATTCGGACACCGCGCAGTTGCTCGATATCAGTGCCAGCGGGGTCCGTTTCGTCAGCCGCCGGGCGCTCGACGAAGGCACGCGACTGCAGTTGATGGTGCAACCGGAGTGCACGATTACGCCGCCGCTCGAGGCCGAGATCTCGGTTATCCGCTGCCGTGAGGTCGACGATGGTTTCGATATCGCCGCATCCATCGAC
The DNA here is from genome assembly GCA_020445165.1 of Gammaproteobacteria bacterium. The sequence goes on along the minus strand of JAGRHE010000020.1, from coordinate 748 downwards.
CTGGTCGCGCCGGCAGAATTCCCCGAGTCCGCATGACCGGCTGACCGCAACCGTCCCGGGTTGCGGTCATTGCGACTGCGCTGACAGTTGCAGCGCCACATCCACTTCACGTCCATCGCGCAAGACGCGAACGGTGACCCGGTCACCGACATTGAAATCGTCGAGTCGTGACAACAATGCCGATACGCTCGACGTGGCACGACCGTCGATCGACAGGATCACATCCCCGGCCACGATATCGTTCCCATTCTGGGTGCGCAGCGGACGCAGACCAGCGGCTTCAGCCGCCGAACCAGGCGCCACTCGCAGTATCACCACCCCCTCGATGCCCAGCCGACGCGACAGGGCACGGTTGACGTCCTCGTCGACCGAAATGCCCAGGCTCGGACGGATATAACGGCCTACGGCGATCAGCTGCGGCACGACCCGGTTGACGGTATCCACCGGCACTGCGAAACCGATCCCGGCGTAGGCACCGGAGGGACTGTAGATGGCTGTGTTGATGCCGATCAGGCGACCTGCGCTGTCCAGCAACGGTCCGCCAGAGTTGCCCGGATTGATCGCGGCATCGGTCTGGATCAGGTGCTCAATCGTGGTTCCGTCATCTTCTTCGAGTGAACGGTCCAGCGCCGACACCAGCCCACTGGTCAGGGTGTAGTCGAGGCCGAAGGGATTGCCGATTGCGAACACCTTCTGCCCAACTTTCAGGTCGGCGCTGCTGCCGATTGCGACCGGCGGCCGGCGGTCG
>JAGRHE010000209.1 GCA_020445165.1 Gammaproteobacteria bacterium | reverse complement strand
CGCGCCGCCGCGCGCTTTCAAAAAAAATCCGCGCGACAGCGCGACAAAGTCTCCGCCTGAATGTTCTGACGACAACAGGCTCGAACGCGGTCCGTCAGGTCGACGGCTCAGGATCGTCATGCATCGCCGCTGGCGGCGGTGACGTCGCCTTGTCGTCCAGCATCGGCCGGTTGGCCTTGGTTTTGCCGATTTCGTTCGGCAGCGGTACCGGTTCCGGTCCACCGGTGCCCGACAGGCCCTTGCGGTAGACGTCGATCGCCTTGTCCGATTCATGCATGCGTTCGAGCAGTTGGCCGAGTTCGCGGTAGGCCTGGGGTGGGCCATTGCGGCCGATGCAGGCTTCGAGGTAACCGCGCGCCTTGCCCCACAGCTGGGCGCGCAGGCTCAGGCGGCCCAGTGTGAGCAGCAAGGTTGGGTCGTCGGGATGATCGGCGAGAAACCTCTCCATGTGCGACAACTGCTTGCCGGGTTCGGCCCCGTCGAGCAGGCCGTAGGTCTCGACCAGGCCGACATCCCACTGTTTGCGCAGGGCATCCCGCAACAATTGTTCGGCGACGTGGTCCTGCCCGGCCTCCTGCAGGTAACCGGCATAGTCGCCCAGGATCTGAGGATGCTGGCGCAGATTGCGCGGCACGTCGGCCCAGGCGATGCCGAGGCGGTGCTCGTCGCGGGCGAGGAATGCCTGCTCGAGCAGGGCGCGGTGAGTTCGGATCTCGAGCCGCTGCAGATCGGCCTCGTCGTCGACCTTGCGCCGGCGCAGTTCAGGCAACAGTTCGCGCAGGTGTTCCCAGTCGCCCAGCTGTTCGTACAGGCGCCGCAGCAGGCGCAGGACGTAGTTGTGCTTGGGCGCGACGCTGCGCAGGTGCTTGAGCGTGGCCAGGGCCTGCTCGAGCTGGTGATCGGCGAGCTGCAGTTCGGCCTGGGTCAGGCTGACCGCCACGTCGGCCGAGGGCATGGTTTCATGGGCGAGGCGGATATAGCCGTCGCGCCGGTCGTGCGCACCCTGCAACTGTGCCGCACGTGCCGCGGCCAGGTAGTTCAGCAGCGGGGTTTCCGAGCGGTCGGCGAAGCGCACCAGGCGTTTCTCCGCGCTGCGCCAGTTGCCTTCGGACATCTCCAGCAAACCGCGGGTCATGGCCTGTTGGGCCAGGCGCGAGCCTCGCCGTTGTTTCCAGTCGCGCACGTCCTGCGGCAGGTGCAGGGTGCGCACGACGAGGCGGATACCGAAATACAAGGCGGCGAACAAGAGACCGATCAGCAGCAGCAGCAAGGCCAGGCTCATCTCCACCGTGTAGCTGCCAAACGACATCAGCACGTAACCGGTGTCGCGGCTGAGCACCACGCCGATGCCGGCGCCGGCGAGGACGAACAGCCAGATCTTGAGCAGCATACTCATTGCGATTCGACCCCACCCTGTGCGGCCGGTGCGAGAGTGGGTGCGCCCGGAGCGACCTCGTCGAGCAGCTTCTTGCGTGCCTGCAGTGCACGCAGTGACTGGCTGATGTCAGGCAGTTCCGGCTTCAGATCCACCTTGAGCAGTTCATCGATCGCTTCGCGCAGCTTGCCGGCCTTGCCGTCGTCGGTTTCGAAATAACGTCCCAGCCAATCAGCCGCGGTGGTCAGGTTCTCGCGGTACAGCGCGTTGTCGTTGCGGGCGACGCCAAGGCGGGCGGCCTCGAGGTGCAGCTTCAGGTTTTCGTACAGGAAAAACTGGTTCTCGGGGGCGAGCATGGCCTGCACCGGTTCGTCACGCTGGCGGATGCGTACCGAATCTTTGAATCCCGACCACAGGTCGTCGAGCAGCGTGTCCCAGCTGCGTTCGCCCGGTTCGCGTGCGACACGCTCGGGCAGCGTTCGCTCGGGGCCGATCGTGGCACGGGCGATCTTGAGCTGCGGGATCTGTTCGACGAGCGCGCCCAGTCGTGCCGACAGGCCGGCGCTGTCGGGTGGTTCGAAGTCCCCCAGGCGGGCGATGTCGCGCGCGATCTGTTCACGTACCCCGGCCCAGCCCGGGTCCTGGGTGTCGCGCAGACGCTGGTCGGCCAGCTCCAAGGCCTCGCGCGCGGTTCCGGTGTCGCGGGCCAGGATCAGGCGGTGATTGGCCACCCGCAGCAGGTACTCGGCCTCGGCAATGATCCACTGGGTGCCCGAACGGCCGACGCGTCGATGCACGTCGGCGACTGCGGCACGCAGTTCCGCCTCTCGCTCCTGCATACGGACGTTCTCGTTCGCCAGCTGCTGTTCCTGTTGCACAAACTCGGTACGCGCCTGTTCGACCGCGGCCTGTTGCTGGGCCAGGATCTCGCGTTGCTCGGCCAGTTTGCCCTGTTGCGCCTCCAGCGCCGAGCCGGCGTCACCGATCGATGTCTCCAGGCGCTGCTGCTGTGCGGCGGCGTCCCGGATACGTGCATCCATTGCCGACAGCTCGCTGTTGATCCCGGTCCAGTAGTGATAACCGAAACCGGCGATGACACCCGCCGCGACGAGGGCCAGGATGGCGACGATCAGCGCACCGAGTGCGGATTTGGCGGCCGGTTTGCCCGCTGCCGGCCGTGCCTCGCTGGATTCGATTTCGTCGGGTGCCGCCTGTGTATTCTCGGCATCCTGGTCCGGGGTGACGTCGATGACAACGCCGGGCTTCGGGTCTTCTTCATTCATGAGAGCGTATTCGCCGGGTAGCGCGATGTCGCGCGTGACTTGTTGTTGTGCAAAAAAGTCCCCTAAGCCTAGCAAAGGAGTGGTTCAGGCGACATCCTCGTTGACTTCGCACAGGGTGGCCAGCACTTCCTCGTCGCTGGCTGATGCCGAGACATATACCTGCTCACAGCCGCGTTCCACCGCGTATTCGGCCATGCGCTGGCTGATCACGACCAATGGTGTCTGGCGTATGCGCTCGGTTCCCTCGTCGCCGAGCAGCATGAACAGGTTGTCGAGGATCATGCGGCTGGAGGCGGTCACGACCTGCACCAGGCGTGGCCAGTTGCTGACCAGGTTGGCGGCCGCGGCAACGCGTTGCGGCAACACCCGCCGGTACACCTCGACCTGGTCAACCCGCGCACCGCGCTCGAGCAGGCTTTCGCTGAGCAGCTCACGCCCGCCATTGCCGCGCAGCACGATTACGTGCTTGCCGGATACCTGCTGGAAGGCAGGCAGTGCCAGCAGCCCTTCGCTGTCCATGCGTTCCGGAACCAGCGTCGGTTCCAGCCCGACCTCGTTGAGTGCGCGCGCGGTCGCCTTGCCGACAGCGGCGATGCCGATGTCGAACGGCAGCTGATCAGGCAGTAACGGAAAGGCGTACTGCACGGCGTTGGCGCTGACGAACACCAGCAACTGCGCATGGCGCGCCGACTTCAGCTGCGCACGCGCGGCATGCTTGTCCGCCGGTCCGCGAATCTCCATCGCCGGGAAACGCACCGGGCGGCCATGCGCCTGCTCGATCAGTTCGCACAGGTGATCGGCCTGATGGGCCGGGCGGGTCACCAGCACGCTCAGGCCGCCGAGGTCGCATGGGGATGTCGACTTGCTCATCGCGAGCCGTCAGGCTTCGGCATACAGGTCGCGCAGGATCCGTGCGGCACCATGGTCGAGCAGCTCCTCGGCCAGAGTCGTGCCGAGCTGTTTGGCCTCAGCCCGCGGTCCACGGATTTCGGCGCGCACGATCTCGCTGCCGTCGACGGTGCCGACCAGGCCACGCATGTGAAGCATGCCGTCAGCCAGGGTTGCGTGGCCGCCGATGGGGACCTGGCAGCCACCTTCCAGGCGGTGGTTCATGGCGCGTTCCGCCTGTACACAGGTCGCGGTATCGTCGTGATGCAGCGGGGCAAGCAGCGCGTTGATGCGAGCGTCGTCGCTGCGGCACTCGATGCCGATCGCCCCCTGGCCGATCGCCGGCAGGCTGTCCCCGGTATCGATGAAGCTGCGGATGCGTTCGGCGAAGCCGAGCCGCAGCAGGCCGGCAGCGGCCAGGATGATGGCGTCGTACTCGCCGTCGTCGAGCTTGCGCAGACGCGTGTTCACATTGCCGCGCAGCGGGATGATCTCCAGGTCGGGACGGCGGTCGGACAACTGGCACTGGCGTCGCAGGCTGGATGTGCCGACCCGGGCGCCCTGTGGCAGCGAGACCAGGCTGGCATGGTCGTTGGACACGAATGCGTCGCGTGGGTCTTCCCGTTCGAGAATCACGGCCAGGTGCAGGCCATCGGGCAATTCGACCGGAACGTCCTTCATCGAATGCACGGCGATATCGGCATCGTTGCTGAGCATGCGCTCTTCGAGTTCCTTTACGAACAGTCCTTTGCCGCCGATCTTTGCCAAAGGTGTGTCCAGGATCTTGTCGCCCTGGGTGCTCATGCCGAGGATTTCCACGGCGAGTCCCGGGTGCGCTTTGCGCAGCGCGGCCGCCACGTGCTCGGCCTGCCACATGGCGAGCGGGGATTTGCGGGTGGCGATACGGATGGGCGTGCTGGACATGGTCGGGTCGATCGTGACGAATGGGGCGTCAATGCTACTGGCAGATCGGGTGCGTGACAAAACTCCGGACGACGAAAACCCGACCGGGCAGGTTACAATCCGGCCGCCTGAAATGGAGATTTCGCAATGAGACAGTATCGGTTGGCACTGGCGCAGTCGGTCGGCAACACCGGGGTAAGCCGGCCATGAGCGCAGACCGGGTTTTCAATGTCGATCTCGACGACTTCGACGAGCGCGTGCTCGAAGCCTCGCGCTCAACCCC
>JAGRHE010000208.1 GCA_020445165.1 Gammaproteobacteria bacterium | reverse complement strand
CGATAGATGCCCAGGTTCTGGCGTTTCTTTTCCGGTCCACGCGTTACCACCAGGCCCCAGGTAATCAGCGGACCGGCGTCGCCCGGCCAGCAGGTCTGCACCGGGATGCCGGCCAGGTCGACCGCGTTGCCCTCGTGCAGGTGTTTCTGGCACGCGGCTCCCTTGACCTGCTTGGGTGCCATGTCGAGCACCTTGCGGAACACCGGAAGCTTGTCCCAGGCGTCCTTCATGCCCTTGGGCGGCTCCGGTTCCTTGAGCTGTGCCAGCAGCACGCCGACCTCGCGCAGTGCCCCGACCGATTCCTCGCCCATGCCGAGCGCGACCCGCTCCGGCGTGCCGAACAGATTGCCCAGCACCGGGATCGAATGGCCTTTCGGATTCTCGAACAACAGCGCCGGCCCGCCGGTACGCAGCGTACGGTCGCAGATCTCCGTCATCTCCAGCCTCGGATCGATTTCGGTCGTGATGCGGCGCAGCTGGCCGCGCGCCTCGAGCTGGTCGAGAAAATCGCGCAGATCGCGGTATTTCATAGTGTTATCCTGACGTGCCTGGACGGTACTTTACCGACCCCCCGCACAGTCCGGTAGCGAACAGACCCTATGTACATCGTTTTCCTGCTGATACTCGGTGCCCTCGCCGGTTGGCTTGCCGCGCGCCTGGTCAAAGGTCATGGCCTCGGCCTGTGGGGCAACGTCGGGGTCGGCGTCGTCGGGGCCCTGCTCGGCGGCACCCTGCTCGGCCAACTCGGCGTACGCCTGCTCGGCCCGTTCGGGCAGTTCGTCACGGCAGCGCTCGGAGCATTGATCCTGCTGTGGGTGGCCGGACTCTTCGAGAAGAAAAAATAATTCCGCACCTGCCGCTTTCGATGTCATGAAAAAGAAACTGCTGTTCCTGGTCCATCGGCTTCCCTTTCCGCCGAACAAGGGCGATAAGATCACGTCGTTCAACCTTCTGCGCTACCTGGCGCAACGCTACCAGGTATACCTGGGCACCTTCGTCGACGACCCGGAAGACCAGCAATACGTCGAGAAGGTCAGAGGCTACTGCACCGATACCTGTATCGAAACCCTCGACCCCGGTCGCGCAAAGATCACGAGCCTGCGCGGCCTGCTGACCGGAGAGGCGCTGTCGCTGCCCTACCTGCGCAACCGGCGTCTCGCCGACTGGACGCGGTCGGTGATACGCGAGCAGCAACCACACGCCATCCTGATCTTCAGCAGCCCGATGGCGCAGTACGTCGACGGCCTGGTACCGGACACCTGCAGTACGGTGTTCGACATGGAGGACGTCGATTCGGAGAAGTGGCGCAGCTACGGTCAGAAAAAGCGCTGGCCGATGAACTGGGTTTACGCACGCGAGGCGGACAAGCTGCTCGCCTATGAGCGGCGCATGGCGGCGAACACCGATGTCAGCGTGTTCGTATCGGCCGACGAGGCGTCGCTGTTCGCTTCTCTGGCGCCGGAATGCGCTGCGCGCACCACCTACCGCACCCAGGGCGTCGACAGCGATTTCTTCGACCCACAACGCGACTACGACAATCCCTACTCTCCCGACAGCCTGCCGCTGGTGTTCACCGGCGCCATGGACTACTGGCCGAACATCGAGGCGGCGACCTGGTTCGCCAGCGAGGTCTTTCCCCGGGTACGCGAACGACGGCCGCAGGCCGAGTTCTACGTCGTCGGCATGCGCCCCTCGGCCGAGGTGACCCGGCTGGGCGATCTGCCGGGCATTACCGTAACCGGCGGCGTACCGGACGTGCGACCCTATCTCGCCCACGCGCGCTCGGCGGTCCTGCCGTTGCACATCGCCCGTGGCATCCAGAACAAGGCCCTGGAGGCCATGGCCATGGAGCTGCCGATCGTCGCCACGCCGCAGGCAATGGTCGGCATCGAGCACGATGAGGATTTCGAGGCGCGCATCGCTGACCAGCCGCAGGCATTCGCCGAGGCCGTACTGGGTGTCCTGGCTTCGCCGCCAGCGCCTGAGCGGCGCGGACGGTCGTCAGTGCTGGCGCGATACAATTGGGACGCGAATCTTCGCCTGATCGAAAACCTGCTCGAATCACAACCGATTCCGGCAGACCGGCGGATCGGTGGGAACACGCCGTGACCCCGGCTGCGCTAAGCTTTCTGGCGCTGCGGTCGACTCTTTGAAGGGTCGGCGCGGCGATTACGGCCAGCCCAAACAGTAGAGAGAAATTCACGTGATCATACGCTCCAAGGCCCCGCTTCGACTCGGCCTGGCAGGAGGCGGCAGCGACGTCTCACCCTATTGCGACGAGTACGGCGGCGCCGTGCTCAATGCGACGATCGACATGTATGCCAACTGCTCGCTCGAGCCCTTGGATAACGGACAAGTCGAATTCATCGCCGCCGATCGCGACGAAACCTTTTCCTGTGCCGCAGATGCGGATATGCCATTCGATGGCCTGCTCGACCTGCACAAGGGGATTCACAAGCGGGTGACTCGCGACTTTCTCGACGGAAAACCGCTGGCGGTGCGGGTGACCACCTATTCCGATGCACCGGCCGGATCAGGCCTGGGTTCCTCGTCGACGCTGGTCGTGGCCATTCTGACCGCGTACGCGGAATACCTGCACCTGCCGCTGGGCGAGTACGACATCGCCCACCTGGCGTTCGAGATCGAACGTAACGATGTCGGCCTGAGCGGCGGCCGCCAGGACCAGTACGCAGCCACGTTCGGCGGTGTCAACTTTCTGGAGTTCCACGCCAATGACCATGTCATCGTCAATCCTCTACGGGTCAAGAACTGGATCCTGAACGAGCTCGAGGCATCCACCGTGCTGTATTACACGGGCGTGTCACGTGAGTCTGCCAATATCATTTCGCAACAGATCAAGAACTACCAGCAAAGTGAGGCCAAAGCGCTGGCGGCGATGCATCAGATCAAAGAGGATGCCTCGCGTATGAAGGAATCGCTGCTTCGTGGCGACATTCGCGGATTCGCCGGCCACCTTGGGCGATCCTGGGAAGCCAAGCGGCAGATGGCCGACAAGATCAGCAACCCCATGATCGACGACGTGCTGGCCAAGGCGCGCAGCGCGGGCGCCTACTCGGGCAAGGTTTCTGGCGCCGGAGGCGGTGGTTTCATCATGTTCATGGTCGACCCGGTGCGTAGGGTTGATCTGGTGCGCACACTGTCCGCGATGCCGGGCCAGGTGATGCATTTCCATTTCGTCAAGCAGGGAGTTCAAGCATGGCAGGTCTGAAGCCGGGCTACGCTGCGCAGCAGTTCCGCGACTCACTCGCGGTGAAACAGGCCATCCTCGACAACGATGACTTGCTTGGCCGGATCGAGCACATCGCCGCGCTGACCATCGATGCCTACCGTGCCGGCAACAAGGTGCTGATTGCCGGCAACGGTGGCAGTGCCGCTGACGCCCAGCACATCGCCGCGGAGTTCGTCAGCCGGTTTTCTTTCGACCGACCGGCGCTGCCGGCGCTGGCCCTGACCACGGACACCTCGATCCTGACTGCGATCGGTAACGACTACGGCTACGAGACCCTGTTCAGCCGCCAGCTGAACGCCAATGCGCGGGAAAAGGACATTTTTGTCGCCATCTCGACCTCGGGCAACTCGCCCAATATCCTGCATGCCCTGCATACCGCGAATGACCTGGGACTGGTGACCGTCGGCCTGACCGGCGGCAGCGGCGGCAAGATGGCCGGGCTGTGTGAACACTGCCTGGTCGTACCTTCGAGCGAGACACCGCGCATCCAGGAATCACACATCGTCATCGGCCATATCCTGTGCTGGGCCGTTGAGCAGGCGCTGTTCGGTAAAGACTGAATGGAAGCGATTATCCTCGCCGGCGGGAAAGGCACCCGGCTCGGCGAACTGACGCGCTTGACGCCAAAACCCATGGTGCCGGTCGCAGGACACCCGTTCCTCGAATACCTGCTGAGTGAAGCCGGCCGCCGGGGCGTGCGCCGGGTCGTGCTCTCGGTCGGACACTTCGCCGATCAGATCGAAGCCCACTTCGGCCGCCGCTGGCACGGTATCGAGATCGACTATGCGCATGAGGATTCACCTCTGGGAACCGGCGGTGCGATTGCACTGGCGCTGGCGAGCGTGCGCGGCGAACGCTGCTTCGTGCTGAACGGTGACACGATCTTCCGGGTCGACCTACCCGCGATGCTGGCCTTTCACCGCCAGCACGCAGCGCAACTCACCCTGGCGCTGAAGCCGATGACCGACTTCGACCGTTACGGCACTGTGCAGATCGAGAACGGCCGGGTGATCGGCTTCCGCGAAAAATCCCCGACCCGTGAAGGCCTGATCAATGGCGGCGTGTACCTGGTCGAGACAAGCCTGCGTGACGCCCTGCCTGCTGGCGCGTTCTCGTTCGAGAACGACGTGATGGCGACCCGGACCGATTCGCTGCAGATGTACGGCTTTCGCGACGACGGCTATTTCATCGACATCGGCATCCCCGAAGACTACCGGCGCGCCGGTGACGAGCTGCCGAAATTGATCGACCTTACGGCCAACGACGACTGACAGCACCGGACTCCGCACCTGCCAGCAAAGGTTTCCTGCGAGCCTGCCGCCAACCTGATACACTATTGCATCCGGCGCACATCGGTCTGCGCCTCGTCTGACGCCGCCGTCGTGCGGCCCGACCCAGCCAACACCCCCTCGACCGCGTCAGGCCAAAGCCTGTGTGGGTGTCCCCAGGAAGTATTTTCAATGTCGTTCGAATCCCTCGGCCTG
>JAGRHE010000207.1 GCA_020445165.1 Gammaproteobacteria bacterium | reverse complement strand
AACATGGCCGGCGCACTGATCGGCGGCCTGCTCGCCGACGGTTATCCCGCCGACAGGCTGATCGCCAGCGACCCGGCAGGCGACAAGTGCGATGCCCTGGCGCGCGCATCCGGCATCCGCACGCTGCAGGACAATCGCGCCGCAGTGGCCGAGGCCGATATCGTGGTACTTGCGGTCAAGCCGCAGATCCTCGGACAGGTGGCCCGCGATATCGCCAGCGTGGTCCAGGAGCGGCGACCGCTGCTGGTGTCGATCGCGGCCGGGATCCGCACGCCGACCCTCGATACCTGGCTCGGTGGCAAGGTCGCACTGATCCGGACCATGCCGAACACGCCGGCCATGCTGCAGACCGGGGCGACCGCGCTGTACGCAACGCCGGCCGTATCGGCCGAGCAGCGCGAACAGGCCGAATCCCTGATGCGTGCGGTCGGCCTGACCCAATGGGTCGACGACGAGGCAGCGATGGATGCGGTAACGGCGCTGTCCGGCAGCGGTCCGGCCTATTTCTTCCTGGTCATCGAGGCCATGCAGGCGGCCGGGCGCGAGCTCGGCCTGTCCGAGGAGACCGCCCGCCTGCTGACCTTGCAGACCGCACTCGGCGCGGCGCGCATGGCGCTGGAAAGCGATGCCGACGCGGCCACCCTGCGGCAACGGGTCACGTCGCCCGGCGGCACCACCGAACGCGCCGTCGGCATCCTCGAGGATGGCGGTCTGCGCAGCCTGTTCGAACGGGCAATGAAGGGGGCGCGCGACCGCTCCATCGAACTTTCCGCCGACCTGGGAGCTGAATGATGGGAGAGGGTTATCTGACGACACCGGCGGTGTTCCTGATCCAGGTCGTGTTCGGCCTGTACGCGACCCTGGTCGTGCTGCGTTTTCTGCTGCAGATGATGCGCGCCGATTTCTACAACCCGGTGTCGCAGTTGATCGTCAAGGCGACCAAGCCGCTGCTCAACCCGCTGCGCCGTGTGATCCCGGGCGTCGGCGGCATGGACGTCGCGTCGCTCGTCTTGGCCTGGCTGGTGCTCACGATCGAGCAGCTGCTGATCCTGGCGGTGTCGGGAGCCGGTTTTGCATTGGCCGCTGCCGCACTGCTGGCGGTCCCGGAGCTTTTGATGCTGATCATCAACGTGTTCCTGTTCGCGATCCTGATCCAGGTGATCATCAGCTGGATCAATCCCGGCAGCCACAATCCGGCAATCAGCCTGATCCACAGCCTCACCGAGCCACTGCTGGCCCCGGTGCGTCGGCGCCTGCCGTCCATGGGCGGTATCGACCTGTCACCGATGGTCGTGATGATCGGCCTGGTGCTGCTGGAGATGCTGTTGATCCCGCCGGTGAAAGCCTTGATCAGCCCCCTGCTGTGAAGCCGGTCGACTGGTTTCGCTGGGACGGCAACGATCTGCTCTTGCAGGTCAAGGTGATACCGAAATCGAGCAGCGATGAACTGGCTGGTGTTCAGGGCGACCACATGCGGGTACGGATCACCGCACCGCCGGTCGACGGCAAGGCCAATGTGCACCTGGTCCGATGGCTGGCACAGGTGTTCGGCGTCAGCCGATCGGCAATCACCATCGAAGCCGGCACGCTCGCACGGATCAAACGCATCCGGGTACATGCACCGGCCCGTCTGCCCGACGCGATAGACCCTCGCCCCGCTCACTGAAGGGAACTTCGAAAAATCGAAGTTCCCGCGCGGTGCAGGGATGTACTGCCATTTTCGTTCTCGACAAGCGATTAAAAATGAAGGAAACCGAAAACGAGGTTTTCGGATTTCCGTAGAGCAAAATGCCGTGGATGGCGTTGTTTGAGGTCCCCCGCAAAGTTCCACCGACTACCCGTGGCGGTGGTCACTGCCCTATACTGCGGAAAACAAACCCGGACAGTGGCCACCCGGCTGCCCGGAAAACATAACGCGGCGAAAGCGTGCCGAGCCTGCAGCCGCGCGGGTGGCGAGTACCGTCATGCATCGAACATCGCTGTCACAACAGCTGGGCGCCCTGCGCGCCTGGCAGCAGTCCCAGCTGCGCCTGCTGGATGAACTGCAACCCTGGCTCGACCAACAGGGGCTGCGCTCGACCGAAGTCGACCAGGCACTCGGCCGCGCACGTTTTGGTCTGGCAGACCAGCGTCTTACGATCGCGGTTGCCGGCGAATTCTCACGCGGCAAGACCGAGTTGCTCAATGCCCTGTTCTTCGCCGACCTCAATTGCCGGCTGCTGCCCACCGATGCCGGCCGCACGACCATGTGCCCGACCGAGATCTTTCACGACCCCGAACGCGCACCGATGTTGCGCCTGCTGCCGATCGAAACACGCAGTGGCGAACAGTCACTGGGCACGTTGCGCAGCAGTGATGAGGAGTGGCTCGAAATCCCGTTGCCGATGGACGACACCGAAGCCCTGGTCGCGGTGTTGCAACGACTGACCGAGCAACAGACCGTCCCGCTCGCCACGGCTGCCGCACTCGGACTGCCGGTGGGCGGCGTCGAAGGCAGCGAGACGGGCATTCCACGCTGGCGCCTGGCCCAGCTGAACATCCCACATCCACTGCTGGACCAGGGTCTGCGCATCCTCGACACGCCGGGGCTTAATGCCATCGGCAACGAGCCCGAGCTGACCTACGAGATGCTGCCGGCGGCGCATGCGGTGATCTTTGTGCTGGCCGCCGACACCGGCGTGACCGCATCCGACCTGGAAATCTGGCAGCGCTACATCAAACGCCCGCAGCAACAGCGCGGGCGCGGACTGATGGTGGTACTGAACAAGACCGACACCCTGTGGGACGACCTGCGACCGACCCAGCATATTGCCGAATCGATCTTCCGCCAGTGCGCGACCGTGGCCGGGACACTCGCCATCGACAATGAGCGGGTTTTTGCCGTGTCGGCACAAAAGGCCCTGGTCGCGCGCGTTCGCAACGACGCGGCCCTGGAGACGCGCAGCGGCATCCGCGGCCTGGAAAGACATATCGGTGATTGCGTCATGCATGACCGGATCCGGTTGATCCAGGCCGAGCATATGAGAATCGTCACGCAGGCCTTCGATGCGCTGGAGACATCGATCCGCAGCAGGCTCAAGCACAACGGTCGGCAGCGGCGCGAACTGCTCGAACTGGCCGGGCGCAGTGCGGCTGCGATCAACCAGATGCTCGAACGCGTACAACTCGATCACGAGCACTACCAGGCCAACCTCGAGGTCTACCGGCGCGGGCAGGACAAGTTCGCTCGCCAGACCACGCGTCTGCTCGAGGCGCTCAACGGGACGTCACTGGAAGAGCGCCTGACCGAAATCCATCGCACGATGACCGGTGCCTGGACCACCATCGGCCTGCGCGACGCGATGGACGGCCTGTTCGCCGAGATCAACAGCCGGATCGACGTCGCCGGCAGCCAGACGCAGCAGATGCGGCGGCAACTGCGCCGGGTACACCGCCACTTCGAGCAGGAGCACGCTTTCACCCTTCCCCCACCGCCGATGTTCTCGATCGTGCATCACCAGGTCGAATTGAGCCTGCTGGAACAGGAAGCGGAACAGTTCCGCAACAGTGCCCGCACGACATTGATGGAGCAGCACTTCGTCACCCGTCGCTACTTCAACACCATCGTCTCGCGGGCGCGGCGAGTCATCCGCGATGCGCACGACGAGGCACAGCGGTGGACACAGTCGGTAATGGAACCGCTGACCGCCGAGGTCGAGGCCTATCGCGAATCGCTGACACGACAGATCGACGATCTGCATGCGACGGCGCAATCACGCCGGACCATTCACGAGCACGTCGCCGCCTTGCGCCGTGACGGCGTCCACCTGCAGGCCCAGTTGACCACCTTGAACCGGGTACGCCAGATAATCGGCAAGCCGGCGCAGAAAAAGGCGTCCTCGATCACCGCCGAAGCGAGTGGCCAGAACTGAACCATCGCTACCTCAGGCACCCCGCTTGAACTCCGTATCGCTGATCGGGCACTGACGGCCCGGACCTGCGCGCGTGCACCCTTATCACCCGCAGACGCATCCAGCGACCTGCCATCGGCGACACTGGTCTATATTCAGGAACATGCGGGAGCTGTTGTCCGCGACCAACGAAGTGCACGAATCCCTAGCGGAGGATCAAGCGATGTCTGTTGCAAGCAAAATTGCCGGGATGCTATTGATGGCGCTGTTCACGGCGACGGCCCTGGCCGAGAACAGCACCCGTACCGGCGGTTACACGATTCATCACAATGCGATGACGACGGATTTCCTGCCGGTCCAGGTCGCAACCGCTTATGGTATCCAGCGCAGCAAGAGCCGCGCCCTGCTCAACGTCAGCGTGATCCGCGACCAGCCCGGCACGACAGGCGTTCCGGTACGGGCAAAAATCCGGGCCGTCGCCAAGACACTGATGGGGCAGATCCGGCCCATCGAACTGCGCGAAGTGGTCGAGGACCAGGCGATCTACTACATCGCCGACTTTCCGGTCGCCCATCGCGAAATGCTGCGGTTCGAACTGGAAGTAATGCCCGAGGGCGGACGTTATCCGCTGCGTGCCAGCGTGCGGCACGAGTTCTACACCGACTGAGTCAGACGGCGTGACGCGCTCTTCACATGCGCCACGCCCCGATCAACTGGTAGATCCCGAAGCCAATCACCATGGCACCGGCGACCGCACGGGTCGCCGGCTTGCGCACCCAGCGTTGAACACGCGCAGCGGCCACCCCCATGAGCAGCAGGTTGGGAAGGGTTCCGAGCCCGAACGCCAGCATGAGCAGCCCACCCTGCAACGCCCCGCCCGCA
>JAGRHE010000206.1 GCA_020445165.1 Gammaproteobacteria bacterium | reverse complement strand
ATTAAACGTGGTGCGACGCGCGGATTGTCTGCGTCATCGCTCCGCAGGTGCGAAGAAAGGCAGTGGTACCGGCGGCGGGATCGCAAATTCGTTCGGATAGCTGACCCGCTCGAAGTAGAGCCCATCCGGTGCTGCGGTCACCCCACCCAGGGTCCGATCCCGCAGGGCCAGCACCTGCCCGGCCCAATCGGTGTCCTGCTCATGGCGACCGACAGCGATCAGGACACCGGCGATATTGCGGATCATGTGATGCAGGAAGGCGTTGGCATGTACGCGCAACGCAATCAGCTCGCCATTGCGCACCACCGACAGGCTGTGCACGGTGCGTACCGGGCTCTTGGCCTGGCAGCCCATGGCGCGATAACTGGAGAAATCATGGGTGCCGACCAGCACCTGGGCCGCTTCGTGCATACGCTCCGCATCCAGCGGCTTATGCACCCAGGTCGCCCTGCCGGCGAGCAGGCTGCTGCGGGTCGGGCGATTCAGGATCAGGTAGCGGTAGACACGGGAGGTCGCCGCAAAACGCGCATGAAACGCATCGGACACCGGCTTGGCCCATGAAACCGAGACGGTGGCAGGCAGGTTGACGTTGGCACCAAGCACCCAGTTACGCGGCTCGCGTTCGGCATCGGTATCGAAGTGCACCACCTGGCCGACCGCGTGCACCCCGGTGTCGGTGCGACCGGCGCAGACAATGCGGACCGGGTGCGCGGCAACCTTTGCCAGCGCCTGTTCCACGACCGCCTGAACCGTCCGCTGATCGTGGCGTTGCACCTGCCAACCCTTGAAGTCGGCACCGTCGTATTCGATTCCCAGTGCTATCCGCATCACGTAAAAAGGGCGCCAGCAGGCGCCCCTCGTTCCAAGGTTCGGGTTAAGCGGGCGTGGTCAGCCAAGTCCTGCCAGCAACTTCTCGGCGTCGTCGCGCTGTCCCTCGTCGCCTTCGACCATGACCTCTTCGAGAATGCTGCGCGCACCGTCCTGGTCACCCATCTCGACATAGGCTCGCGCCAGGTCGAGCTTGGTGCCGACCTCATCTTCGTCATTGGGCGTCGAGGAGAGATCAAGTACATCCAGCGATTCCTCGTCGACGTCGTCGCCGGCAAACGCCTCATCGAGACTGACCGGCTGGTCCAGCCCGACTTCGGCCGGCCCCTGGTCTTCGGCAACCAGGCCAAGCCCGTCACCCACGGACGGCGTGGCAGGCTGCTCCTCGCTCAAGCCCGAATCGAGTGCCGAAAGATCACTGAGCTCATCGAGCTGCGCCTGCAACTCGGCCGCACTGAAATCCGAATCGAGGGCGAGATTGGAATCGCTCTGGTCGACCGCCGCCTCGGCCTCGGCCATCATGCTGTCGAGATCCAGGGTATCGGTGATCTCGTCGCTCAAGCCGGCCGTTGACCCGGCATCGTCGACGTCCGCATCAGGCATTTCGAACTCGAGCGGCTCCAGATCGTCCAGGGACACGGCCCGCGGGGCCTCGGGCTCTGGCGGCAGACTGATGCCGGCACTGTCGTCTTCGAGATCGAGCGTGACCGAGACCTCCGACGGCGGGTCCAGTTCGCTGAGCGAACTCGCCTCCTCCTCGTAGGCGGCGTTCAGTTCCGACAGCTCGAGGTCCTCGAGCGACAGGGTATCCTGGTCGACCGCGTCGGATGCCGCAGCCACGCCACCCGCGACTGCCGCAGCGGCCGCCGCACCTGTCTTCCAGTCCGGTCCATTCTCGTCGTCTGCAAACAGCGGGTGTCCAGGCGCCAGTTCACGCCCCATGTCACGAGCGCGCGACCAGGCCTCTTCGTCCACGGAATCCTGGCCGTTGTCGACCATCTCCTGGGCCAGCGCGGCAAATGCATCGGCATCGCGCGTCGCATAACGCACCTCGAGCAGCTTGTGCTTGAGTGCCAGGCGGTCGGGATCGCGCGACATTGCCTGTTGCAGCAATTCTTCTGCCTGCTGATAACGACCGTATGCGATGTAGACATCGGCCTCGGAAACCGGGTCGACCTCGCCGGTTTCGTCCTGCAGGGCGTTGATGTCGCTCGGTGCGAAATCGTCCAGGAAGGAGCTGTCCGGCAGATCGGCGAGTGCGTCCGGATCGAGGATCGGTTCATCGACCGCGGCCTGCGCCTTTGCCGGCGCCGGTGCGTAATCGGCAGAAGCCGACGCAGCAGCCGCGGCCGCCATGGCAATCGGCTTGTCCGTGTCATCATCTTCGGATCGCCGACGACGGGTGAACATCCAGCCCAACAGGCCAAGCAATCCAACGCCGGCGGCCGCGATCGGCACGATGTTCTTTTCCACCATGCCGGCAAGTGCCGGATCGACCATGGATTCTGCCGGCTGCGACGCTGGCGGTTCGCTGGCGGCCGGCTCGACCGGCTGCGGCTCATTGGCAGCCAGTTCGACCGGGGCGCTGGCAGGCTCGGCTGCCGACGCCGTGTCAATCGCAGGGGCATCACCCGCCAGGCCGTCGATCGTGATGTCGTTGGGGCCGCCTTCGGCCGGTGCCGTGATTACGGTCGTGTCCGACACCTCGGCGGCGGACGACTGGTCCAGGCCGAGAACGATTCGGTCAGGATCGACCTGCGGCGGAATATCCAGATCCAGCCTGGCCGCCGGCATGGCCGGTTCCGCCAGGGTGACATCCGGGGTCGCAACCGGCGCCGGCGCTGTTTCGATGGCAGGAGCCGAGTCGGCCGGTGCACCGGACATCACGATCCGGTCCGGGTCGATCTGCGGCGGAATATCGGCGATCCGGTAATCCTCCGCCGAGGGTGCAGCACCAGCCATCAGGTCGGCGACCGCATCATCGACCGCTTTCGACAGCTCCTCGGCCGGCTCGGACATACTGCCCTTGTCGCTTTCGGCAGCGACTGCCGGCGCGTCTTCAATCTGGATCTGGTTGCCCATGACGACCTCGTCGGTCGTCGCGCCCGGCAATGGCAGTTCGGCCGGCGGTGGCTCTGCACCAGCAGCTTCCTCGACCACCACGCGGTCCTGCAACTGCGCCAACTGGTCGTCCTTGAGGCTCAGCAGTCGCTGCATGTTCTTCAGGCGTTCCTGCAGGTCGTCGACCTGGGAGCGCAGGGTCTCCGCCTCCTGGCGTGAACTCTCGGCGTTCTCGCGCGCGGCGATCAGGCGTGCTTTCAGATCGCTGGCCGCCGGCGCGACCGCGTTGTCGTCACCGGCACCGGCCTCACCCTCGCCATCCGGACGCGCGGTTGCGATACGCAATTTGTCCGGAGGTGCAGTAGCGGCGATTGCCGGCGACGGCTGACGCTGCGCCGGCGGCGCAGCCGGCGGCTCGTCCTGTGCAACCGCCTGTTGCTGGACCTTGGCATCGCGTCGTGCCTGCCACTCGTCCTGCTGCGCACGGTAGGCTGCCGCCGCTTCGGCGCGACTGAGCTGCTGAATCTCATCCAGCATGGGAACACGCAGGATGCTGCCACGTCGCAGGCGATTGATATCGTTGTCTATGAAGGCATGCGGGTTGGCCTCCAGCAGTGCCATCATCATCTGCGACATCGTCACACCCGATGGACGCAGGCGCGAAGCGATCCGCCACGCCGTGTCGTTGGCTTTGACCGGGCCGTACTCACCGGGCGACGCGGCTGCCGGACGCGACACCGGCTGTGCCTTCGCGGGTTTCGTGGCCGGCGCGGCGGCTGCCGGCTTGGCCGCAACAGGTTTGGTCGTGCTGGCCGCCGGCTGCACCACCGGCGCGCGACGCCTGGTCGTGGTCGGCGGATCGAGCAGTACGGTGTATTCCCGCAACAACCGACCCTTGGGCCAGTTCACTTCGATCAGGAAATTGAGGAACGGCTCCCGGATGGGGAATTCCGAACTGACCCGCACCACCGGCTTGCCACGGGCATCGACCATTGGATCGAACTTGAGCAACGACAGGTAGAAGGGTCGTTCGACCCCGGCACGATCGAATGCCTCGGGGTCTGCCAGCTTGACCCGTACCGAGCTCAGCTCGTCGGGATCGACCGACAGCAGCGCAATATCGCCATTGAAGTTCTGATTGAGCGTGGACTTGGAGCTCAGCTCACCCAGACCCAATGCATGGGCAGGGACGCTCACCGTTCCCAATGCGAGTGAAACCGCTAACGCCAACTTGCGGACCATGGATTTTCCCCCTGGTGCGTTCCTGCCCCGGCTGCATCGCCGTGATGTTGCGCCGGAAGCGGCGACTCACAGTCAAGAACCGGTGTTTAGAATTCGCGCCAACTATAGCCGAATCAAGGTTTTGTACCAATGGCACTAACGGCAGCAAAAGCAGGAACTGAAGGCATCGGCGATGCCTGCGGACACGCAGAGCCGATGCATCACAGCACCATCAACGCTGCAGCAGGATTCGCAGCATCCGCCGCAACGGTTCGGCCGCACCCCACAACAGCTGGTCGCCCACGGTGAACGCATTCAGGTACTGCGGGCCGAGATTCATCTTGCGCAAGCGGCCGACCGGCACCGACAGCGTTCCGGTCACCTTGGCCGGCGTCAGCTCCTGCATGGTCAGTGCGCGGTCGTTGGCAATCACCTTCGACCATGGGTTGGCCTCGTCCAGCATCTGCTCGATCTCGTCGAGTGGCACGTCACGCGTCAGCTTGATTGTCAGCGCCTGGCTGTGACAACGCATGGCGCCGATTCGCACGCAGGTGCCATCGATCGGAACCGGATTGCCACGGCGGCCGAGGATCTTGTTGGTCTCGGCACCGCCCTTCCACTCTTCCTTGCTCTGGCCGTTTTCCAGTGCAACATCGATCCACGGAAT
>JAGRHE010000205.1 GCA_020445165.1 Gammaproteobacteria bacterium | reverse complement strand
TGCGTGGCGGCTGGGCCGCGGTTGCGGCGCCGGCGAACAGGCAGAAAACGAAAAGGCTCCACAGGGGAGCCTTTCGTGGGAATCCGTGCTTGTTCGGCTCAACCATTGGCGGCCGTGATGCGCTCGTACTTGGCCTGCAGTTCTTCCTGCGTTTCCTCGTGATCCGGATCATGCGGGATACAGTCTACCGGGCAGACCTCGACGCACTGCGAGGTCTCGTAGTTACCGACGCATTCGGTACAAAGGTCCGGGTCGATCACGTAGATCTCGTCACCCTGGGAGATTGCACCATTCGGACACTCAGGTTCGCATACGTCGCAATTGATGCATTCATCGGTGATCATCAATGCCATGTCGACTACTCCAAAATACTGTTGTTCAAAGCGTTGGTCAGGTGCAACGCCGGCTGTCGAACAGCCGCTGCACATCCGGATGTACGAATTCTGACACATCCCCGCCAAGACGCGCGATTTCCCGCACCAACGTCGAGGAGATGAACGCATACTGTTCGGCCGGAGTCAGGAAAATCGTTTCGATCTCCGGAGCCAGGCGCCGGTTCATGCTCGCGAGCTGGAATTCGAACTCGAAATCCGATACCGCGCGCAGGCCACGAATCACGATCTGCGCGCCGTACTCACGACAGAACTTGACCAACAACCCTTCGAACGGCACCACTTCAACCATCGGCAGCTCCGCCAACGCAGCCCGGGCGAGCTTGACCCGCTCATCGATGCCACACACCGGGGCCTTGCCGGTGTCCTTCGCCACTGCGACAACGACCCGGTCGAACAGGCGGGTCGCGCGTGCCACCAGGTCGCTGTGGCCATTGGTTATCGGATCGAATGTACCTGGATAGACGGCTGTCTTCATTGCGTATTGTCATTTCGGCGCCGCAAGAGCACCGACTCCCGGCAGACTTTCACAGACTGTAACCGCAAAAGTCTAGCGCATATTGCTGCGACGCAACAATCGCTGCGCCGACTGGCCCGCCCGCCCCTCGCGATGGACACCCCAGGTCTCCGGCAAGGATGGCCAGGCATGCGACGCGTCCTGCTCGACATAGACCAGCGCTGCATCCGCGAGCCAGCGGTTGTGTTCCAGCTGCAAGATCACATCAGGCAGCAGTCCGTCAGCAAATGGCGGATCGAGAAACACGATGTCGTAGGGTGCTGGCGGCGCTTTCGCCAACAGGCGACGCGCATCGGCCTGTACGACCTCCGCAACCGCGCCCTCACCGAGCAGGTCGAGGTTGTCACGCAGGCGCTGTGCGGCCTGCCGGTTGTGCTCGACCAGGGTCACGTGAGCGGCACCGCGCGACAACGCCTCCAGGCCGAGCGCACCACTTCCGGCGAACAGGTCGAGGCAGCGCGCACCGGCAATATCAGCCTGCAACCAATTGAACAGCGTCTCGCGCACCCGGTCCGGCGTCGGGCGAAGACCACGCCCGGGAACGAAACGCAGCCGGCGGCCGCGGTGGCGCCCACCGATGATGCGTACCTGGTTTGCCAGCGCGACCAAGACTCAGTCGTTGCCCTTGCCGTTGCCACCCACGATCACGGCGATGCCACCTTCGCTGCCGATCCGGCGGGCAAATGCGTCGCGCACCTGCTCTGCCGTTACCGCGGCGAGTTTTTCCGGCAGGGTGTCGAGATGATCGAGCGGGTAGTCGTAGAAACCCATCATGGCGAGGTACTCGACGATCTTGCCATTGCTCGAGATGCGCAGCGGGAAACCGCCGACCAGATTCTGCTTGGCCTCGTCGAGTTCCTTCGCATCCGGCCCCTGGTCGACGAAGCGCTGCAGGGTATCGCGCATCACCTTGAGCGCCGCATCGGCCTGGTCGTTCTTGGTCTGAGCGACCATCAGGAACGGCCCTTCGGCGCGCATCGGGCTGAAGTAGCTGTACACGCTGTAGGACAGGCCGCGCTTGTTGCGCACTTCTTCGCCGAGCACCGACACCAGGCCGCTGCCGCCGAGCACGTGATTGCCCACATACAGCGGATAGTAGTCGGGGTCGTGGCGTGCCATGCCGGCCTGGCCGACGTAGATGTGCGTCTGCGAGGACGGAAACCGCTCGCGCAACTCACCGCCATCCACGGTCGGCACCACCGGCAGTGGCGGGGCATGTCTGCCGATGGCCAGTCCGGCGGTGACCCGCTCGGCGATCTGCTCGGCGACCGCCCGGTTCACATCACCGACAATCGCGATCACGGCATTCGCCGACACGTAATAGCGGCTGTGGAAGGCCTGCAGATCCTCACGCGTGATGGCCGCCAGCGATGTCTCGTCGCCAATTGGATCATGGGCGTACGGATGGTCGGAATACAATGCACGGTAGAAGCGGCGCTGCGCCACCGAGCCGGGTGACTGCAGGCTGCGACGCAGACCGATCTGTAGCTGCTGCCGCACGCGCTCGATCGCGTCGGTATCGAAACGCGGCTTGGCCAGAACGCTGGCGAGGGTGTCGAGCGCGACATCGAGAACCTCGCGCTCGGTCAGGCTGCGCACGCTGACCCAGGCCATGTCACGCAGCGAACTGCTGCCCAGCTGAATGCCGCGCGATTCGAGCCGCGTGGCCAAGGCGTCCGCGTCCCAGTCCCCGGCGCCCTCACTCAGCATGGCGCTGGTGAAACGGGCAAGCCCTGCCTGTCCCCCATCGCGCGCACTGCCGGCATCGAACAGCACGCGCACATCCAGCATCGGCAGGTCGGGTGCATGCACGAACATCACCTTTGCGCCACCCGATGTCTGCCAGGATTCAACCTTGGGACCGGCCTGCAATGCTGCGGCCAGCAGCAGTGTCACCAGCGCAAGCAGCATTCGGCCGTGGGACCGGGGCATGCGATGACGCTCAGCTGCCATGACGGCCTCCCACGATCGACTTGCGTGGCGCCTGCTCTTCCATGGGTTGTGGCACCAGCGTGGCGACCGTCAGGTTGTCGTCGACCAGGTAACGCTGCGCGACACTGCGCACCTGCTCTGGCGTGACCGCCTTGATCGAATCGATTTCCGTCTTGATCAGGCGCCAGTCCAGGCCGACCGTCTCCAGGATGCCGATCTCCATCGCCTGGTTGAATAGCGAATCAGCCTCGAAAACCTTGCTGGCGACGGCCTGGGTCACAATGCGCTTGAGTTCGTCCGCCTCGATCAGGTCATTGCGCAAACGCTCGACCTGGCTGCGCAGGGCCTGTTCGACCTCGGCCGTGGTGTGTCCGTCGGTGGGCGTGCCATCGAGCAGAAAGATGCCGGGCAGCCGACTGTAGGGGCCGTACTGTGCCCCGGCCGACGCTGCAATGCCGCTGCCGCGCACCAGTTCGCGCGACAGGCGTGCGCTCTCACCACCGTCGAGCACGCTGGACAGAACGTACAGGGCATAAGGTTCCCAGGGCTCGATATCGGCAGAGCCGACGATCGGGGTCTTGTAGCCCATCAGCAGGTAGGGCTGGCGCGCAGGCACGCGCACCTCGACCCGCGTCTCCCCCTGCTGCTGCGGCTCGGCAGCCGGTTTGAGCCTGGGCACGTCGCTGACGTCGATGCCGCCGAAGTGCCGTTCGGCCAGCATGCGCACGTCATCCGGCTGCACGTCGCCGACCACGACCAGGGTCGCATTGTTGGGGCTGTACCACTGCTGGTACCAGGCCTGCAGATCGTCGATGGTCATGTTGTCGAGATCGCTCATCCAACCGATCACCGGGTTGCGGTAGGGCGAGGCCCGCCAGGCGACCGCGCTGAACTGCTCATACACCTTGCCGCTCGGCTTGTCCTCGGTGCGCAGGCGGCGCTCCTCCTTGACCACCTCGATCTCCTTGGCGAACTCGGCCGGGTCGAGCAGCAGGTTGCGCATGCGGTCAGCCTCGAGCTGCAGCGCCGTTTCCAGGTGCTCGGCGGCGAGCGTCTCGAAGTAAGCAGTGTAGTCGCGGCTGGTGAACGCGTTTTCATCGCCCCCCAGGGCCGACACGGTGCGCGAAAACTCACCGGGACCGACCTTTTCCGTACCCTTGAACATCATGTGCTCGAGCGCATGCGAGATGCCGGTGATGCCATCCGGCTCGTAGCTCGACCCGACCTTGTACCAGACCTGGGAGACGACCACCGGGGCGCGGTGATCCTCTTTGACGATCACCTTCATGCCATTGGCCAGCGAAAACTCGCTGACCTGCGCGAGCGCAGGAACGGCGTTCAGCAGGAGGGCGAGCGGGATGAATCTGAACAGTTGTTTGACGACCATCGGTACTCCGTTTGCGGTGTCGCGGCGAGCGGGTGTTCCACTGCGCGATGACACTATATAGTGCGTCGACCGGCCGGGATTCTGGCAAGTCGATCCGGGAGTGACAACCACCGGCTCGGCGCGGTACTCCGCCAATCGACCCGCATGGCGGGCAACAGTTCCCCAGACGTAAAAGCATGTTCGGATTCGGCAAGAAAAAAACATCCTCGCAAACTCCGCCCCCGGAGCAGCCCCAGGCACCCTCACAGGAAGCCGCCGCGCCCAAGGGCCTGTTCGCGCGCCTGAAGGCCGGCCTTGCACGCACCCGGGCCAACCTCGGCGATGCGCTCGGCGACCTGCTCAGTGGCAAGCGCCAGATCGACGACGATCTGCTCGACGAACTGGAAACCCTGCTGCTGACCGCCGACGTCGGCGTCGACGCCACGCGCCGGATCATCGACGACCTGACCACGCAGGTGCGACGCAAGGAGCTGTCCGACCCGCAGGCACTGGGCGAGCGACTGCGCACTTTGCTGGCCGACATTCTGCGCAAGGTCGACAAGCCGGCCGTCGAGGCCCCGGTCGGACGACCACTGGTCATCCTGATGGTCGGCATCAACGGTGCCGGTA
>JAGRHE010000204.1 GCA_020445165.1 Gammaproteobacteria bacterium | reverse complement strand
TGGTGCCGTGCCCAGGCCCGGACCTCGACCGGGGCCGGTGCGGCGCCATTGATCCGTGTAGGGGTGCCGAACGGGCGTCCTGTACTAAGCTCTAGGCGGGCATGCCGACGACACGCGCGCCCGCTATGATGGAGGGCGACGCGCCGAGGGGCGGGAGAGACCGGCCTGGCCGTCCGCGCCGTCACGGCCACGACCCGACGAACAACGACGAAATCCAAGCTATGCCAATCGACCTCAACGAATACGACCCGGGCCCGTTCTTCGACGAGATGATGGTCCGCAAGAACCGGGCGCGCCCGCTGGCCAAGGAGATCATCGGCCTGTTCCGCAAGATGGACAGCGGCGAACTGGCGGCACGCCAGGACGCGGCCGATCTCGCGATCAAGGAGATGGGGATCACCTTCACCGTGTACAACGAGAACGACGGCATGATCGACCGCAACTGGCCGTTCGACATCGTGCCGCGGATCATCGACAAGGCGGAATGGGACCGCATAGAGGCGGGGCTCAAGCAGCGCGTGCAGGCCCTCAACCTGTTCATCGACGACCTCTATCACGAGCAGAAGATCATCAAGGACGGGGTCTTTCCAGCCGAGGTCATGGCCGAGTCGAAGAACTTCCGCCCGCAGTGCGTCGGCGTCAAGCCGCCGCTGGGTGTGTGGGCCCACATCTGCGGTTCGGACCTGGTCCGCGATACCGACGGCGTGATGTACGTGCTCGAAGACAACCTGCGGGTGCCATCGGGTGTGTCGTACATGCTGGAGAATCGCCTGGTGACCAAGCGCGTGTTCCCGGAGCTGTTCGACTCTTATGCGCCGCTGCCGGTCGATGACTACCCGACCCAGCTTTACGAAATGCTGGCCGCGCTGTCACCACGCAACGTCAAGCGGCCCACCGTCGCCGTGCTCACGCCCGGGATCTACAACTCGGCCTATTTCGAACATGCCTACCTGGCAATGGAAATGGGTGCAGAATTGGTCGAGGGTCGCGACCTGTTCGTCGATACCGATGATGTCGTTTACATGCGCACGGTATCGGGCCCCAAGCGGGTCGACGTGATCTACCGGCGCATCGATGACGAGTTCATGGATCCGGAGGCTTTCCGCGAAGACTCGATTCTCGGCGTGCCGGGTTTGCTTCGCGCCTGGAAGGCACGCAATGTCGGCCTGGCCAATGCGCCCGGTGCCGGTGTCGCTGACGACAAGGTCGTGTATGCCTTCGTGCCCGAGATCATCAAGTACTACCTCAACGAGGAGCCAGGCATTCCGAATGTGCCCACTTACCGTTGCATGTATCCCGAAGAGCGCCAGTACGTGCTCGAACATCTCGACGAGCTGGTCGTGAAGCCGGCCAACGAATCGGGCGGTTACGGGATGCTGATCGGGCCGCGCGGCACGAAGAAGGAGCTCAAGGCATTCACCAACCTGATCAAGAAGAACCCGCGCAACTACATCGCACAGCCAACGCTGGGGATCTCGACGGTACCGACCGTGGCCGGCCAGTGCCTGGAGCCGCGGCACGTCGATCTGCGGCCATTCATCCTCAGCGGCCGCAAGACCTTCGTCACCACCGGCGGGCTCACCCGGGTCGCATTGCGCAAGGGTTCCCTGGTGGTCAATTCATCCCAGGGCGGTGGTTCCAAGGACACCTGGATCGTGGACACCGAGTGAGCGGAGAACAGTCATGCTGTCACGGGTAGCGGAAAACATTTACTGGCTGTCGCGCTATGTCGAGCGGGCCGAGAACACGGCGCGCCTGGTGCGTGTCAACTCGCACCTGGTGCTCGATACGCCAACCGGCATCGCACCCGGTTGGGAGCCGTTGGTGGATATCGCCGGGCTCACGGCCGAGTTCCACTCGGTCGAGCGCGAGGCCAACGAACGCAACATCGTGCGTTTCCTGATCGGCGATGCGAACAATCCGGGCTCGATCCTGTCGTCACTGGCGGCCGCACGAGAAAACTGCCGCACGGTGCGTGACGTGCTGCCGCGCTCTTCCTGGGAAAGGCTCAACGAGCTGCACATCTTCGCCAAGGAAAACATCCAGTCCGGCCTGACCAAGAGTGGGCGTGACAATTTTCTCGACCGCATCATCTCCGGCTCGCAGGGCATCACGGGCCTGTTGGGCTCGGTCATGTATCGCGATGAGGCCTGGGATTTCGCGCGCATCGGCCGCAATCTCGAACGAGCCGATATGACCACGCGCATCATCGACGTGCGTTCCACCGACCTGTTCCCGGACGACATGCTCGAATCACGTTCACTCGACACCCTGCAGTGGATCAGCGTGCTGCGCTCGATGTCCGGCTACCAGGTATACCGTCGCCAGGTCGCGATCCGGGTCAGCCGGGGGGATGTGCTCGAATTCCTGTTCCAGGATGCCCGTTTCCCGCGTTCGTTCGTCCATTGCCTGGAAGCGGTCGACGAGAGTGTCGCGCGGATCGACGAGAAGAGTCCGGCGCTGCGCAGGATTGCTGCGCTCAAGAAAAAGGTTCGCCAGACCGAGGTCGCCAAGCTTGACCAGGTATCGTTGCATGCCTTCATCGACGAGCTGCAGCTCGACATCATGGGCCTGCATCAGAACCTGGCCACGTTGTATTTTCCGCCGCCGATCCAGTACGACGAGGCAGGCTAGTGGGCGGGCAGACCGGTCTGCCCGCTCATGCCGAGTGCAAGCTGCTCGAGCAGGATCCAGGGCTGCTGCCGGTTGGTGCCCTTGATCGCCGCGTCGGCCTGCTGGCACACGTCGAGTAACGCCAGCCATTGCGGCGTTCGCAAGCGTCCCAGTGCCTGGCGGACCAGCGCGATCCGCTTGTTGAACACCCGGGCCCGGCTGATCGCATGTTCGACCGACAACCCCTTCGCGATGTCGGCCGCCATCCCTGCCATGGTGTGGGTCTCGCGATGCAGGGCCCAGAGGACGACCGCTGCCGCGGTGCCTTCGGCGCGCAGCCCGTCAAGGATGTGCACGACACGCGCAGCCTCGCCGCGCAGTGCGCTGTCGACCAGTTCGAACACATCGTAGCGTGCGCTGTCGGCCACGGCGCTGGCGAGCTGCTCGGCGTCGAGTGGTCCCTCACCCTGCAGCAGCAACAGTTTTTCGATCTCCTGATGGGCGGCAAGCAGGTTTCCCTCGACCCGGTCGGCGAGCATCTGCACGGCCTCGCGGGTCGGGATGATGCCGGCCGCACGCAGGCGCCCGTCGATCCAGGCCGGTAGCCGGGCGACCTCGATCGGCCAGATCTGCAGCGTTGCACCCAGGCCGTCGATCGCCTTGAACCATTTCGCGTTCTGCTGGGTGCGATCGAGCTTGGGCAGTGTGATCAGCAGCAGCGTGTCGGGCGGCGGATCGTCACAGTAGGCCACCAGTGCACGGCTGCCCTCGGCGCCGGGTTTGCCGCCGGGGATGCGCAGGTCGATGACCTTCTTGTCGGCAAACAATGAGAATGCGGCAGCCTCGGCGGTCAACTGTTGCCAGTCGAAACCGCTGCCGGCCTCCAGCACCTCGCGCGTGGTGAAGCCGGCGGCACGTGCGGCGGCGCGGATCGCATCACAGCATTCGCCGGTCTGAAACGGTTCGTCGCCGCTGACCAGGTAGACCGGGCTCAGGCCCGCATCGAGCTGCTGTTGCAGTTTTTCCGGATAGACCCGCACCTGGCGTCAGTGCTGCGCGGCAACCCGCTGCAGGATGCGCTGGGCCAGTTCACGTCGCATATCGTCGCGGACCTGCTCCGACTCACGTTCACTGGCAAGGATCTCGCTGCTGGGGCGGAACTGGATGCGCAGAACGCGCACCGTCTGCGGTTCAGCGACCAGGGTCGCGCCGCGGCGCACCTCGATCCGTGCAAGCTCCTCCAACTCGTTCTCGACCGCCTTGTTGCGACCATCGACCGACAACACGCGTGCATCGGATTCGTGGCGTATGACATGCAGTACCACGCTGCTGTCGGCCGCGCTTTGCGCAAGGCTACCGCCCGAGCGCACGAGTTCGCGCTCGATCGCTCGGTGCAGGGCCGAGTAGCGGCCGATGCCGCTGATATACAGGGGCGACGGGACGCTGTTCAGTCCCGCCGTGCTGCCGCGTGGCTGGAATCCGCAGCCGGTGACAGCTGTCAGCATGAGTGCCGTGACGATCAGGTAGGGCAGGAAGGATCGCAAAGTGGCTCGCGGCATGAAGAGCTCCGTCAGTTGGCGACGATGTTGACCAGTTTGTTCGCTACGACGATGACCTTGCGTATGGTCAGGTCGGTGGTGAATCGCTGCACGTTCTCATTGCAGCGTGCTGCTGACTCGATCGCGCCACGGTCGGCGTCCGCCGGCACCTCGATCTTGCCGCGCATCTTGCCGTTCACCTGGACTACGTAGCTGATGGTGTCGGAGACCAGCGCCGTTTCGTCGACCTGCGGCCAGCCGGCCTGCTGAATTTCATCGCCAAAGCCGAGGTCACGCCACAGGGCGTGGCTGATGTGCGGCGCAATCGGCGACAACAGGCGCAGGATGATGCCAACGCCTTCGCGCAACACGCCGGCCGCGGCGGGCGAATCCTCGAGCTTGTTCAGCGCGTTGACCATGGTCATGCACGCCGACACCACGGTGTTGAACTGCTGGCGTTCGTAGTCGAACAAGGCCTTCTGCAATGCGCCGTGCAGCTCGCGACGGGTGTCGCTGAAAGCGGACATGTCGCCGGCGGGTGCGTCGTTGCTCACTGCAGCGAGCCGGGCACCGAGTGACCACAGGCGCTTGAGAAAGCGATGAGCACCCTCGACACCTTCATCCGACCACTCCAGCGACTGCTCCGGCGGCGCAGTGAACATGGTGTACAGACGCACGGTGTCGGCGCCGTAGCGGTCGATCAGCATCTG
>JAGRHE010000203.1 GCA_020445165.1 Gammaproteobacteria bacterium | reverse complement strand
TCGCCGAAGCAGTTGGAAAAACGGTCGACCGCAGTACGCGCCGCATCCAGCAGGCGCGCGGCATCCTGGTTGTCGTTCAGGCGCTGCTCGAACTGGCCGAGGCGGTGATTCAGGGCCTGGATCAGTGCGTCGCGGCGGTCGACGTTGTTGATCAGGTCATCCTGCAGGTAGGGGTTGCGCTCGACCACCCACATGTCGCCCAGCACCTCGAACAGCATGCGCGCCGAGCGCCCGGTACGGCGCGTGGCCCGAAGCTCTTCGATCAGGCGCCAGTTGTCGTCGCCGAGATAGCGGATCACGATCTCGCGGTCCGAGAACGAGGTGTAGTTGTACGGAATCTCGCGGATGCGTTCCATGGGCCTGCCGGGTGATATGCGACGAAGACTGCGTTTGCAGGTGACAATCGGAAAGTCTATCCGAAATGCCCCGTCGGGTGAGCGGCCCGGGGGCAGCGCTTGTACGGGTTTTCTTCAAGTGTCAGGAAAGGTTTCGGCGTGCGACAGGGTCTCACTACCAGGCCGGCCATCGACCAGGAGCAGCCCATGAATCCCCTATGGTTTATACGGATACCATTTGCAATCACCTTTGCCGGACATGGCGCGGGCAAGCTGCTGATGCCGGCGGCATCGGCCGAGATGCTCGGCATCCCGCTGGCCCTGTCGCTGCTGGTCGGGATTGCCGAGGTGCTGGCCGGCATCGGCGCGATCGTGGCCGGATTCGAACGGGCCCCTCGGCGCGACCTGGTCAATCGCCTGACCGGGTTGGCCGCCGTGCCGGTGCTGCTGGGCGCGATCTTCATCGTGCACTGGCCGAAGTGGTCGTTCGTCGCCAGCGAGTCGCACCCGTTCGGCGGCATGGAATTCCAGGTGCTGCTGCTCGGCGTGGCGCTGATCTTCCTGTTCAACGGTCGCCGCGTCAGCTGATGCCCGCGACCGTTCCGCGCAGTAGACTGCGGACTTCATTCGACGACGGAGACAGCGATGCGCGCGGTATTTCTCGATGTGGCCAGCCTGGCCGAACAGGATCTCGACCTGTCGGCGTTCGCGTCGCTGGTTGACGACTGGCGCAGCTACCCGGCCACCGCGCCGGACCAGCGCAGCGAGCACATCGGCGATGCCGAGATCGTGATCACCAACAAGGTGGTTCTCGACGACGCGGTGATCCGCGCCGCGCAAAACCTGCGCCTGGTCTGCGTGACCGCGACCGGTTACAACAACATCGCACTGGACACGGCACGCGAGCGCGGTATCGCGGTCAGCAACGTCGTCGCCTATGCGACCGACAGCGTCGCGCAACACGTGTTCGCGCTGATCCTGGCGCATCACACGCGTCTGTTCGACTACACCACCGCCGTCAAGCGCGGTGACTGGACCCGCAGCCCGCAGTTCTGCCTGCTCGATTACCCGGTGCGCGAACTGCGCGGCATGACCATGGGCGTCGTCGGGTACGGCGAACTGGGCAAGGGCGTGGCCCACCTGGCCGAGGCATTCGGCATGCGCGTGATCGTGTCGCAGCGCCCGGGAGGGGAACCGGCGCCGGGCCGGGTGGCGTTCGACGAGGTGCTGCGCACGTCGGATGTGATCTCGCTGCACCTGCCATTGCTCGACAGCACCCATCACCTGTTCGACGCTGATGCACTGGCGCAGATGAAACCCGAGGCACTGCTGATCAACACCGCGCGTGGCGCGATCGTCGACAACCGGGCACTGGCTGACGCCTTGCGCAATGGCGTGATCGGTGGTGCCGGTATCGATGTTCTGGATATCGAGCCGCCGCCGCTGGATCATCCACTGCTGGCCGACGACATCCCGAACCTGATCGTCACCCCGCACAGTGCCTGGGCCGGGCGCCAGGCGCGTCAGAACGTGGTCGACGAGACCGTGGCCAATATCCGTGCGTTCCTGGATGGTGAGCGGCGCAACCGGATCGTCTGAATCGACCGTTCCGGTGCGATGCTGAAAGGGAGGGCGAAGATGTCCTCCCGTGGCGCTCTTTTCGAAGGTTCGTGAATGCTAGCTCTGTTCGCACGTCATTCCCGCGCAAGCGGGAATCCATGTGGGCGCTCGTACATTGCCGTCACTGGATCCCCGCTTGCGCGGGGATGACGAACGTTCGAGTGTCAGAAGCCCATCAAAGCCTGAAGCTGCCGACCAGCTGCTGCAGCCTGCCGGCGAGGTTGTTGATACGCTCGTTGGCCGCAGTCGACTGGCCGGCGCCAACCACGGTCTGTTCGGCGACTGAGGAGATATTGATCACGCTGTGATTGATCTCTTCGGCGACGCGGCCCTGCTCGGCGGCGGCGTTGGCGATCTGCGCGTTCATCTCCGAGATGTGACCGACGGCCGCGGTGATCGCATCGAGTGCGTCACCGGCGGCATGCACGCTGGTTTCGCTGGCCTCGGCGCGCTGCCGGCTGCTGTCCATCACGCCGACTGCCTGCTGCGCACCCTGCTGCAGGCGTTCGATCATGGACTGGATCTCGGTGGTCGAGGCCTGCGTACGGCTGGCCAGCGTGCGCACCTCGTCGGCGACCACGGCGAAACCACGTCCCTGTTCGCCGGCACGGGCCGCCTCGATGGCAGCGTTCAGTGCGAGCAGGTTGGTCTGTTCGGCGATGCCGCGAATCACGTCGAGGATCTGGCCGATGGCGTCCGACTCCTGCCGTACCTTCTCGATCGCCTCGGCACCCGATCGGACCTCGCCGGACAGGCTGCGGATCGCGTCGACCGTACTGCGCACGATCGCCTGACCCTGCTGTGCCTGCTGGTCCGCATTGCGGGCGGCATCCGCGGCCTGGTGGGCGTTTTCGGCCACCGAGTGTACGGTGCTGGTCATCTCGGTCATCGCGGTGGCGACGCTGTCGGTGTCTTCCTTCTGTTGCATGGCGCCGCCAACTGCACGCTCGGCAACCTGGCCGGCCTCGTGTGCGACCTGGTTGAGTTCATTGGTCGCCTCATGGATGGCGCCGATGATGCCGCGCAGGTAGTCGCGCATGTTCTGCATGCCGGCCAGCATCTCGGCAATCTCGTTTTCCGTTTCACAGGTCACTTCGGTCGACAGGTCGCCCTTGGCGATCGCTGCCATTGCCATCGAGGCCTTCTGCAGCGGCCTGAAGGCGACGCTCACCTGGCGGAAGGTTATGAACATCGCCAGCAGTACCACGCCGAGAACGACAGCCGTCTGAATCCGGTTGATGTTCTTCACGCCAGCCGCAACCTGGGTGAAGTCGCGTTGCACTACCAGCCGGGCAATCGCCTGGTTGTTGATGTCGGTGAGCGGCAGCAGGGTCGTCGCGTAGACCTTGCCCGCTGCTGGAATCATCTGCCAGTGGCCGCCACGATCATTGAACTGAGTCCAGTCGATCTTGGGTGAGCTATCGCCGGCGCTGCGGTGCAGTGCATTGCCCTGCTGGTCGAGCAACAGGGCGATGGCGTCGGCGTTTTCGGCGATCTCGTTGGCGACCACATCGGCGCCGAGCAGGTAGATCGCGACGCCCACCGGTTTGCCGCGCGAGTAGAGTGGAAAGCCCAGCGCCAGTGCCGGCCGGCCTTCGTCGTCGAGCTGCAGGCCGCGGTGCACCTTCATATCGGCCGAGACTGCGCGGTACAGGTCGGTTGGCGCGCTGCGACCACTGGCGAGCAGCCGCTGGCCACCGAGATCGGTGATCATCAGGCCATCGATCGCACCGTTGGCGCTGACCCGGTTGAAGGTCGGGACCACGGATTCCTTGAGTGCCGCCATGTCGCCGCTCTTGACGGCCTTGATCGTATCGCGGCTGCGTGTCAGGGCCTGGGTCTCGCTTTCCATCGCCGAGAAGCGGGCCGCCGACACGGCGGACAACAAGGCTTGGGTATAGGAGATATTGGTCTGGGTCTTCTGTTCCAGCTGCCGGCTGTGCGAGACAGAATCAGCGATCCAGAAGGTCGCGACCACGATCATCATGCAGACGAGCGAGGTCAGCAGCAGCCGGTTCTTGAGACTGAGATTCATCATGATTCCCTTCGGCAAGTTGCCGCCCACCGGGCAGGCGGCATTGCGCGCTGTTATTCCACCGGGTTACCGGCCGCCTTCCACGCCGGGAAGCCATCGCGGTAATACGACACCTTGGTATAGCCCCAGCCGACCGCGAGCTTGCTCGCCTCGGAGCTGCGCAGGCAGGAGTGGCCGTTGCAATAGAAGACCACCGGTTCGTCCTTGCCGACCTCGGCCGACAGGCTTTCCTCGGAGAATTTCTTCTTCAGCTCGATATGGATCGCGCCGGGGATCCGTCCGGCCTCGAAATCACTGTCCTTGCGTGTGTCAACGAACGCGGCCTCCTGGTCGAACAGGGCACGCGCAGCGGCGGTGTCGACGGTCGTCGCGCCGTCGACGGTTTCGGGGGAGACATCGCCGGCGATTGCCGTACCGCCGAGTCCAAGAATGAGTGCGGCCGCTGCCGCGAGGTGGGTAATCGCCTTCATAGTCATCTCCTTCGCATCGATTCCTTTGGCCGGTCTGCAGGTGCCGGTTTCTCGGGTTAGCGAAGGAGTTGGTAGAAACTTTAGAAAGCTCCCTTTAGCTGGGTCCTTTCTGCGCCTCGCCCATCAGCGGTCGCATCGCGCTGAGCAGGTTGGCGAACAGGCGCGGGTGAGCCCGCTCCTCGCGTGCCAGCAGTGACTTGGTGTAGGCGCGCTGCGTGGGTGCGTCGAAACAGGCAGGACAGGAATCCGGCACCACCGGCAGCCCGGCGGCAGACGCGTAGGCCGCGGTCTGGGTCTCGCGCACGTAGGCCAGCGGCCGGATCACGCGCAGGTCTTCGGCATCGATCGTGTAGTGCGCCTTCATCGTGTCCAGCTTGCCCTGGTGGAAGGCCGACATCAGGAAGCTCTCGGCCAGGTCGTCCAGGTGCTGGGCG
>JAGRHE010000202.1 GCA_020445165.1 Gammaproteobacteria bacterium | reverse complement strand
CCCGTCGACTCGACCGAACAACGGATGCCGTGTTCCTTGCGTCCCTTGTTGACCAAACGGCAGATGGCACCACCGGTCGGGTAGTAAACGCCGGTCACGCCGCCGGTGCCGATGGTAATGAAACTCTGCGCATTGGCCGCGGCGGTCATGCCGAGGCCGAGGCCCGCAACCAGTCCGGCCGCAAAAAGTTGTTTCCGTGAAATCATGAATCGTTCTCCTCGTTCGATTTGCTGTCGTCGGACAACACCGCGTGCATGTTTAGTCAGACGTTCCTGATCTGGCGATGTTCTTGATCTAGTTGGCGACTTCAGCACCACGGTGGTGAAGTCGCGAATGCCAGCGACCGACCCGGCAGGGCGGATTGGTTAGCTAACTATTAACAGAAAAAACCATGGTTTGCGAACCTTTAAACGTAGCCTTGGTAGGGGATTGCTGGCCTACACGTTTCAGGTTACGACTGCGGCGTATCGAAACCCGGTTGTCGTCGACTGCCATGGCGATTTGCTGCGGTGACTGTGCAAGAATCGCTGCAGATTGTTTCCCGGTTACCTGAAGATGCGTACAAGTGTCGGGAATATCAGGTGAAGTTGCCTGATTGGCGTATCGGCGAATGGTCGTGAGCGGTGCCTCGGGAAGGATACATCCGCTGCGGCCGGTTAATGGAACCTTCTGCAAGCAACGGGACGGACGGTGCATCGGTTCAAGCAGATCAACAACCGCTGGCAGAGCTGGCTCGACGGAGCGCGTCTGCGCCTGGCCCGACCCGATGCCCTGATCCAGCTGGCGGTGCTCGGCCTGATGACAGGGCTACTGGCCGGTGGCGTCATCGTGCTGTTCCGACTTTTCGTCGAAGGAACGCAGGACTGGATGCTGCCTGGAGAAGGCGCCGAGAATTTCGAGGCGTTGCCGGGCTGGGCACGCCTGGTTCTGCCGCTGGCTGCTGCTGTGCTGCTGGCGTTGATGTTCCGTTGGTTCGGTGGCGGCATTGTGATGCTTGGCGTGGCACGGGTGATGGAGCGCATGGCTTATCACCAGGGGCGTTGTACACCACGCGCGTTCCTGCTGCAGTTCTTCGGTGCAGCAATCGCCATCATCGGTGGGCATTCGGTCGGACGTGAGGGTCCGCACATATTTCTTGGCGCATCGTCCGGTAGCCTGCTCGGACAGGCATTCGCATTGCCGAACAACGTGACCCGGACCCTGGTGGGTTGCGGTACGGCCGCGGGAATTGCCGCCTCGTTCAACACACCGCTCGCGGGGGTCGTGTTTGCGTTGGAAGTGGTCATGATGGAGTACTCGGTTGCCAGCTTCATACCGGTGATTCTCGCTGCGGTCAGCGCGACCACCTTATCCAACCAGGTGTTCGGGGATCACCCGGCATTCATCGTACCGTCGATGCAAAACGCGAGCGTCACGGAACTCGGCCTGGTGCTGATGCTCGCCTTGTTGGCTGGAGCCTGCGCTGCGGCTTTCGTGCATTCGGTTCAGGGTGTGGGGCGACGCGCCAAGCCCCTGGCCCTGCATTGGCGTATGTTGCTGGCGGGTCTGCTGATGGGCGGGTGCGCGATCCTTGTGCCGCAGGTCATGGGTATCGGTTACGACACGGTTGGACTCGCACTCAACGGCTCAATCGGAATCGGACTGCTGCTACTGTTGCTGGCAGGCAAGATGCTGGCGACATCGCTGTGCATCGGCCTCGGCGTGCCGGGCGGCATGATCGGGCCGGTTCTGTTCATTGGCGCGATGCTGGGTGCGCTGGTCGCCGAGATTGGGACGGGACTCGGATTCGATGCGGCCAACCCGGTGGGCTTCTTCGCCCTGGTCGGAATGGGCGCGATGATGTCGGCCAGCCTGCAGGCGCCGCTGGCGGCATTGACCGCGATGCTCGAGCTCACAGACCAGCCCGAGGTCATCCTGCCCGGTATGCTGGCCGTGGTGATAGCAGGCATCACGTCGAAGGAGGTGTTCGGTAAGGACTCGTTGTTTGTATCGATGCTGCGTGCAAACGGCCTCGACTATGCGGCATCTCCGATACACCAGGCGCTGCGTCGTATCGGGGTGGCCAGCATCATGCAGCGTGCCTTCGTACGTGTCGATCGGGAGATCGATGTAGCTCGCGCGAAAGCGGTGCTCGAAGCAAACCCGGTATACCTGTTGGTAGACGCTGCGGATGGTCAACTGGCGATGCCGGCAGCGGACCTGTCACGGCATCTGGCGACGCTCGAGGGCGAGCGGCAGGAAGATGGCCGCGCGGATGCTGAAGCTCACACCAAGATCGATCTGCTGGCAATCCCGGCCCAGCGTCTGCAACTCGAAACCATCGAGTTACAGGCCAATCTGCAGGAAGCGTGGACGCTGTTCGAGAACAGCGCGGCTGAGGCGTTGATCGTGCGGCGCATGACGGCACCCGGCATCTATCGCTACTACGGCATTCTGACGCCGGAAATGCTGGAAAAGAGCTACCGGCCCTGACGCTTTCGATTCAGTGTTCGCGTAGCCGCGGCATCAGTTCGACCAGGTTGCAGGGCCGGGTCCGATAGTCGAGCTGGTGTGATATGAGCTTGCTCCAACC
Organism: Gammaproteobacteria bacterium; assembly: GCA_020445165.1. The sequence continues at coordinate 2,333 of JAGRHE010000202.1, read as the reverse complement.
ATCCTTGCATGCGCCGGATGAGCCTGGCAGGCAGAACACGAAGGTGCCGTTGGCGACGCCGGCCACTGCGCGGGACTGGATCGTGGATGTGCCGATCAGCTCGTAGGAGATCATTCGGAACATCTCGCCGAAGCCGTCGATCACCTTGTCCAGCAATGGGGCGACCGCCTCGGGAGTGCCGTCGCGCCCGGTGATGCCGGTGCCACCGGTGCTGATGATCGCCTGCACCTCGTCATCGGCGATCCAACGTGATACGACTGCGCGAATCTGATACGTGTCGTCGGGGACGATGACCTGCTCGTGCACCTGGTGGCCGGCCTCGCCGACCAACCGCCGGAGCACGGCACCCGACTTGTCGTCGGCCTCGGTACGGGTATCCGAGACTGTCAACAGGGCCAGGTTGAGGGGGATGAAGCTGCGCTCTTCGCTCATCGGTCTGCTCCGTTGAGGGCCGTGATTCGGGCGTTCATGGGGCGGGCCTCTGTCGATCGGAGAGCGCGAGCATTTCCTCGTAGACTTCCCAGGCGGCGGCGGCCGCGTCGGCGTCGACCTTCTGCACCGCATGGCCGAGGTGAACCACGACGAAGTCGTTCACGGCGATCGCTTCATGCTGCAACATGAACAGGCTGATCTCCCGTTCCACGCCCTTCGCCTCGCAGCGTGCCGTGAAGCCGTCGATCTGTTTGATCTGCATTGGTATGCCGAGACACATGATCTGATAGTTTACTGCCAGCAGTTTCGGTTTGGCCAATAACGCGCGATGTACCCCAGATGCCCTCAACCCTGATCCTTGGAATCGGTAACAGCCTGCTCACCGATGAGGGGGTGGGTGTGCATGTCGTCGAATACCTCGCCTCACACCATCCCGACATCCCCGGCGTCACCTACCTGGATGGTGGCACGCTGAGCTTTACGCTGGCGGGGCCGATCGCCGATCACGATTACCTCATCGTGATCGATGCCGCCCGCCTGGGAGAGGCGCCGGGCACCGTGCGTTGCCTCCAGGGCGAGGCGATGGACCGGTATCTCACGGGCAATCGCCACAGCGTGCACGAAGTGGGCTTGATGGATCTGTTCGACATCGCCCGTCTCTCCGGGACCTTTCCTGCCCGGCGTGCCCTGGTCGGCATTGAACCGGCGTACCTGGGGTGGGGGGAGGTCCCGAGCGAGCGCGTAAAACCGGCGATTGCGCAGGCGGCCTGGCTGGTCCTGCAGCAGGTGGAAGAGTGGCAGGCGTGAGTTCGGCGTTGTAAGCGGCACCTTGTTGACCTGCGTCATAAATTGGTCGGGCCGATCGGTTAGATTGGAACCGTGAAACCACAGAGCGTTGCGGCGATCATCCATGAGCGGCCTTGAATCCATCGCGGTGCGTGTCGAAGGGGGCGCAAACACGCCTCATCGCACGGACAACCTGCGCCCGGTACTGATCGAGCTGGAACAGGCGGTTCGTCGCTTGGTTGATACCGGCGTCGACAGCGTCATCGATCTTGGCGCCATGCCATTCAGTGAACAGGACGAGTCCGATCTGCGGGAGGTGCTCGGTTCCGGCGAGGTGCGTGCCGAACTGTCCGCTTTCGGCCCCAGCCATGTCGAGGAAACCCGTTTTTCCGGAGTCTGGCTGGTCGAGCACCTGGATGCCGAGCAGCGCCGGCTGACGCTGCACCTGCAGATCACGCGTTTCCCCGAGATCCTGGCTGCACCACTGGAAGATGTCGCCGACGGTCTCGATGAATTGCACGCACTGAATCGCGAGTTTCCCGAATCATGACAGAGGTTGTTCGATGAGTGACGAAAAGACCCTGGCTGAACGTCTGCGAGAACGCGGCATTTCACGCCGCGGCTTCATGAAGTTCTGTGCCGCGACGGCTTCGATGATGGCGTTGCCGCCACTCATGGTTCCGCGGATTGCCGAGGCACTCGAGCAGGCCAGGCGGCCTTCGGTGATCTGGTTGTCTTTCCAGGAATGCACCGGGTGCACGGAATCGCTGACCCGCAGCCATGCGCCGACGATCGAGGGGCTGATATTCGATCACATCTCGCTCGACTACCATCACACCCTGCAGGCCGCAGCCGGCGATGCCGCCGAACATGCCCGCGAGGCGGCGATGAAGGAAAACTGGGGCAAGTACCTGCTCGTGGTGGACGGGTCGATACCGATGCGCGACGACGGTGTCTACTCGACGATTGCCGGAATCACCAATCTTTCGATGCTGCGCGAGGTCGCTGAAGGGGCGGCCGCAATCGTGTCGGTCGGTACCTGTGCCGCTTACGGCGGCTTGCCCAAGGCGGATCCGAATCCAACCGGTGCCGCCTCGGTATCGGAGATCATCTCC
>JAGRHE010000201.1 GCA_020445165.1 Gammaproteobacteria bacterium | reverse complement strand
GGCGGCGCCGGAGATGCACCACACGCGGATCATGGGCAGCAAGCTCTGGCACCTGGCGCTGCTCGAATTCTGGCTGCAGCGCCACGTCGACTGATTGCCCGGTTGCGTTTGCGGATAATCCGGCGCGGCCGCTGCTACACTGCTCCCACTTGAATCCACGCTGGCCGGCCCCATGTCAGGTCCGGTCGCCATTGCAACCGAGGTACTGGTATGGACGTGCTGGACAGAATTCGCGAACAGGTCGAGAACAACCCGATCATCATCTACATGAAGGGTACGCCGCAGTTCCCGCAGTGCGGCTTCTCGTCGCGCGCCGCGGCAGCCCTGCAGGACTGCGGTGAGAAGTTCGCCTACGTGAACGTACTCGCCGACCCCGAGATCTTCGAAAACCTGCCGCGCTTCGCCGACTGGCCGACCTTTCCACAGGTGTACATCGACGGCGAGCTGATCGGTGGCTGCGACATCACGCTCGAGATGCACAGCAGCGGTGATCTGCAGACGGCAGTTGCCGCGGCAGCCAAGAAATGGCCGGCAGAGGACGCATCACAAGGTTGAGCGCATCCCGCAGCTTGCCCAGACGAAAAACCCGGCCGCCGTGCCGGGTTTTTTCTGTCCGGCAGCCGCGCGTCCCCGGCCTGGCATTTCTCAGACGGCGCGTGCCTGGCGTTCCAGTTCCTCGCGCATGGCCGGATCCAGGCCGAGCGCGCTGACCAGTTCTTCGAGGTAGGCGCGCTCGCGTGGATTGCCGTCGTCGATCAACAGCCGCGTGACCAGGTAGACCTCGGCGGCCGTTTCGATCGAATCGGCCTTGGCCGCGAGCTCACCGGTACTGGGGACATGGCTGACCCGGGTGGCGATGAAGCGCTCGACGTCCTGCTCCAGTCCGAGTTCGGCCAGTTGCTGTCCGATCCTGGCGCGCTCATCCGCGTCGACGTGACCATCCGCCATGGCGGCGGCGATCATCGCTTCGAGCAGCAGTTCGCTGCGCGCCTGCAGCGGTGCCGCATCCAGCGTATCGACCGGCACCGCGGCCCCGCCGGCCTGCGGGTTGTTCGACTGCCAGTTCTGGTAAGCCTTGTAGGCGACGGCTCCGACCGCGGCCAGGCCACCGAGCTTGATGGCCGAGCCGGCCACCCGTCGGCCGACGCCGGTACCCAGAAGGATCGCCAGTGCCCCGGCGGCGAGTGCCCCCTTGCCCATACCGTCGAGCATTGCATCGCGCTCGCTGCCCTGCGCCGGCACACCGAGCTTGTCCTCTGCCAGGTTGCGACCCTGGGTCGATAGCTTTCTGGCCGAGGTGATCAGATCGTCAATGAAGGCTTTGGCATCCATCGTGCTTCTCCTGAGACTGTCGGGTCTGGCGTGAGCGTAGCATCAGCCTATCATCCCAGGGCCGGGGATAATCCCTGGTCCAGTGGGGCGGTAATCTTCACCCCAGCGCCCCGCCAGTCTTTGATGTCGTATGCTGGTACCGGGTTGTCGGGTCTGCCCGACAGCGGCGGAGACGCATGCCGAAAAACGAAAAACAGAGGAAGCCGACATGGCCAATATCGATGCAATGAAAATTCTCGGGAGCCTGCTGAGCAGCGGTGTGCTGTCGCGTGGTTCCGGTTCGAACGTGCTGGGTTCCGTGATCGGGGCGATGACCGGCGGTTCGCAGCCGACCGGCGGCAGTTCGGGCGGCGGCCTTGGTGGGCTGGTCGGCAGCGTGCTCGGCGGTGGACGTTCGAGCGGCGGCGGTGGCCTGGGTGATCTGCTCGGCGGCCTGCTCGGCGGTGGGGGCTCGCAGGCGGCGCCCAGCAGCGGCGGCGCGGGGATCGGCGACCTGCTCGGCATGGCGATGAAGCAGTTCGGTGCCGCGCGCCAGGGCAATGCCGGCGAGGTGCGCGCGCAGATGCGTGACAACATGCCCAGTGGCGTCAGCTACGACCAGGCCGAGCGCCAGGCCGAGGTGCTGATCAAGGCCATGATCAATGCAGCGAAATGTGACGGCAACATCGATGCCGGCGAACAGAAGAAGATCGTCGATCGCCTGGGCGAGGTGACCCAGGACGAGATCGCCTTCGTGCGCAGTGAATTCCAGAAACCGCTGGATGTCGACGGATTCGTGCGCGAGATCCCGCGTGGCATGGAGCAGCAGGCCTACCTGGTGTCACTGATGGCCATCGACCTGGATTCGAACCCGGAAGCGCAGTATCTGCATCAACTCGCCCAGGGTACCGGCCTGGATGCAAACCTGGTCAACCAGTTGCACGACAAGGTCGGCGCACCGCGCATCTATCGCTGAGCGAACAGTGGGCGCCGTTGTTTGCGGCGCCCGCGCTCACTGCGCGTCAGCCGGGGTCAACCAGACCCTTTCGCCGGTCGCGGACTGCCAACGGTTTATCACGTCGCAGAAAAGTTCCGCCGTCATCTGCGTGTCGTAGACCGCGCCGTGCGCCTCGCTCGCGTCCCAGGGTAGTCCAGCTGCCATCACCGCCCGCGCCAGAACCGTCTGACCAAAGGCCATGCCCGCCAGGGTCACGGTATCGAAGGTGCTGAACGGATGAAACGGGTTGCGTTTGTACCCGGTGCGCTCGACCGCGGCATTGATGAATCCGAGATCGAAGAAGGCGTTGTGTCCGACCAGGATCGCGCGTTTGCAGCCGCTTGCCTTGACCGCGGCGCGGATCGGCTGAAACACGTGTTCGAGTGCGGCACGTTCTTCGAGCGCGTCGCGAAAGGGATGGTCCGGGTCGATCCCGTTGAATGCCAGTGCCTTGGGGTCGAGATTGGCACCTGCGAACGGTTCGACATGGCAATTGACGGCGGATGCCGGGCGCAGCGTACCATCGTCGTCCATGCGCAGGATGACCGCGGCGATCTCCAGTAGTGCGTCGGTGGCGGCATTGAAGCCCGCCGTTTCGACATCCACGACCACGGGCAGGTAGCCGCGAAAGCGCTGGCTGATGAGGGTGTTGTAAGCTGGTTCTTCCACGCCGAGCAGGATACAGAATGAATCCCCCGATAGCGACGCAGCTGGCGCGTGTGCTGCTGCCACTGGCCATGTGGTTCGCCATTGCGGTCGAAGCCGCCGCTTCGGGTCTCGTCTACGAGATCCGGCGTGACGAGGCGATGGTCGGTTTCCTGGTCGGCACGATGCACAGCGAAGATCCGCGTGTCATGCAGCTGCTGCCGACAATCCGGCCACTGCTGGCGCGAGTCGATACGCTGGCTGTCGAGCTGATCCCGGATGCGGTAACGATGGTCGCGATCGCGGCTGCGAGCATGCTGCCGCACGGGCAGCGCCTGGAAGACCTGATCGGTAGCGAACGCTATGCGGCGCTCGAAGAGGCGGCCGCAGGTCTCGATGTGCCCGGTTCGACGCTCGTGCGGCTGCGTCCCTGGGCAGCCGCCTTGACCCTGGCCACGCCGCCGCCGAAGAGCGGGGTGTTTCTCGACTCGGCGCTGTACCTCGAGGCCGTGGAACGGGGAAAGCAGGCGATCGGCCTGGAATCGGCCGCCGAACAACTCGCGGTATTCCAGCAGATGCCGTTGAGCGAACAGCTGCAACTGCTCGACGAGATGATCAAGAACGCTGCAGATTTGCCGTTACAGCTGGAACAGCTGACCGTGGCCTACCTGTCGGGTGATCCCGACCGGCTGGCGGCTGTCGTGCGTGAACAGCAGGCCAACACGTCGGCCGCGATTGCCGCCTGGTTCGACGAAGTGTTGCTGAGTCGACGAAACGAACGCATGCACCAGCGGATACTGCCCCTGTTGGCCGAGGGGCCTGTATTGATCGCGGTCGGCGCCATGCACCTGTTGGGCGACGACGGCCTGGTCCGGAGCCTGCGCGGTGACGGCTACGCGGTCGAGCTGTGGCGACCATGAGCGAATTTCCTGCGCCGGGGCTTATAATGCGGCCGTCGTTTGAGGGGACACTCGATTTGGCGACGATCAGAAAACCAAGGACACGAAGAATGAAGAACAACGCCGTACGGCACAAGCTGCTGCCCGGAATCGTCCTGGGGACGATGCTCGCAATCACCGGTTGCGCCACCGGCCCGGATGCCGATCCGCGTGATCCGCTCGAGGAGTACAACCGTGCCGCGCACAGCTTCAACGACCTGCTCGACGAAGCGATACTCAAACCGCTGGCAGGTGGCTATGCCTACATCACGCCCGATCCGGTCGATCGCGGTGTGACCAATTTTTTCGACAACCTGCGTGATGTCCGGTCGGCCATCAACAACCTGTTGCAACTCAAGATCGGCCGCGCCTTCAGCGATGTCGGCCGGGTCGCGATCAACAGCACGATAGGTATCCTCGGCCTGATGGATGTTGCCAGCAATATGAATCTGCCCAGCTACAAGGAAGACTTCGGCCAGACGCTCGGCGTATGGGGCATGGATTCCGGTCCCTACATCGTGCTGCCGTTGTTCGGGCCGAGTACAGCCAGGGACGGTGTGGGTCTGGTCGCCGACTGGTACACCGATCCGCTCACCTACATGCATGACGACGGTTGGCAGATGGGCCTGCGCGGCCTGAACATCGTCGACACCCGGTCGGACTTGATGAACGCCAGCCGGGTCGTCGACCAGGGCGCACTGGATCCGTATGCCTTTATCCGGGATGCTTACCTGCAGCGGCGCGAGAGCCTGGTGCACGACGGTATGCCGCCGCAATAGCGCAGGTCCTCCAGACTTTCCGATAAAGCCCCGTTCGACGGGGCTTTTTTGTGCCCTTGGTAAAGCGTAAGAAAAATACTAATTGACAATTTAAGCAAACTCTAAAATACTATGCAGCAGGTTCCGACGGCACATACCGGAGCCGGGTGCAGACAAAACTGCTTCGTTTCGCTTAGGGGAGAATTCACATGAAATTTGCAAAAGTTGCTGCGGTCGCAGCATTGGCTGTCGCTTCGGCTTCGGCTTCGGCATGGTGGGGCAACGGCCCCTGGGGCGGCAACAGCTGGGACAACAGCTACA
>JAGRHE010000200.1 GCA_020445165.1 Gammaproteobacteria bacterium | reverse complement strand
CGACTATGATGATCGCGGTGCCCACGGGCGTGAAGGTGTTCAACTGGGTGTCGACCATGTGGAAGGGCTCGATGACCTTCGAGACGCCGATGCTGTTCGCGGTCGGTTTCATCATCATGTTCACGATCGGTGGTTTCTCCGGTCTGATGCTTGCCATCGCCCCGGCTGACTTCCAGTACCACGACACCTACTTCGTCGTAGCGCACTTCCACTACGTGCTGGTGACCGGTGCCGTCTACTCGATCATGGCTGCGGCCTACTACTGGCTGCCGAAGTGGACCGGCAACATGTACGACGAGCGCCTCGGCAAGTGGCATTTCTGGATCTCGACCGTGTCGGTGAACGTGTTGTTCTTCCCGCAGCACTTCCTCGGCCTGGCCGGCATGCCGCGTCGTATCCCGGACTACTCGGTGCAGTTCACCGACTGGAACGTGATCTCGTCGGTGGGTGGTTTCGTGTTCGGCGTGTCGCAGCTGATGTTCGTCTGGATCATCGTCAAGGCGATCCGTGGCGGTGAAAAAGCCACCGACCGCGTGTGGGAAGGTGCGGAAGGCCTGGAGTGGACGCTGCCTTCGCCGCCGCCGTACCACAGCTTCACCGAAGCACCGCAGGTCAAGTGAGGCATTGACCGCCCCTGTCGAACACGGGGGCGGTCGCTGATTCGATGATGCAACAATCGCATAACAAGTCCGCAGCCAATATCCGTCTGGCCATCATTCTCGGTGTGGTGGCGTTCGGTTTCTTCCTGCTCGGGCTGTACCTGTCGATGGGCAGCGGGGAATAGGCATGAGTGCCGGCAAGCAGGTCCACAACACGCGCTCGTTTGCCCGGATTGCGCTGGTCGCCGTGGCCATGTTCGGCTTCGGCTACCTGCTGGTTCCGCTGTACGACGTGTTCTGCGAGATCACCGGCCTGAATGGCAAGACCGGGCGCGTCGATGAAGCGGCGATTGCCAAGCGCTACCAGCCTGACCTGAGCCGAACCGTTACGGTGCAGTTCGTTGCCAACAACAACCTTGGTATGCCATGGAAATTCGGACCGACCGTCGCCAGCATGCAGGTGCATCCAGGCAAGGTCTATGCGACCAGTTTTACTGCCAGCAACCCGACCACGCGTGACATGACCGGCCAGGCGGTGCCAAGCGTGGCGCCGGGCAAGGCAAGTCGTTACTTCAACAAGACCGAGTGTTTCTGCTTCGATCAGCAGCCCCTGGCTGCCGGTGAGACCAAGGAGATGCCGCTGCGCTTCATCGTCGACCCGAACCTGCCGGAAGACGTGACCACGTTGACCCTGGCTTACACGGTGTTCGATGTGACCCAGCTGGCCATGAAATAGCCGCGTTGCGACGACAACGTCGTGCGCTGAATCTGTAACCACGAACTTTTATAAAACGAGAATCTTGGGGGAATCCATGGCACACACGAGTGACCACTATTACGTGCCGCACGGCAGTCATTGGCCAATCGTTGCCAGCGTGGCCTTGTTCACCGGCGTGATCGGGGCTGCCAACTGGTTCAACGGCAATGCTTCGGGTCAGATGATCCTGTTCCTGGGCCTGGCCCTGGTGGCATTCATGATGTTCGGCTGGTTCGGCACGGTCATCAACGAAAGCCTGAAAGGCATGTACAACGAGCAGGTCGACCGGTCGTTCCGCCAGGGAATGATGTGGTTCATCTTCTCCGAAGTCATGTTCTTCGCCGCGTTCTTCGGCGCCCTGTTCTACGCACGCGTACTGTCGGTGCCGTGGCTGCTGGGCGAGGACCTGTCCACCCACCAGACCCTGTGGAGTGCATTCGGCGAGAGCTGGCCGACCAATGGCCCGGGTAACGTCGGTGGCGACTTCCAGACCATGGGTCCCTGGGGCATCCCGGCGATCAACACCCTGCTGCTGCTGACCTCGGGCGTGACGATCACCCTGTCGCACTGGGCGCTGAAAGCCAATGACCAGGGCAAGACCGTGCTGTGGCTGGCCGCGACCGTGCTGCTTGGCGCGGTGTTCCTCGGCTTCCAGGCCTACGAATACGTGCACGCCTACCAGGATCTGAACCTGACCCTGGGTTCGGGAATCTACGGTTCGACCTTCTTCATGCTGACCGGTTTCCACGGCTTCCACGTGACCATCGGAACGGCGATGCTGATCGTGATCACGCTGCGTGCGGCCAAGGGACATTTCACCCCTGACCAGCACTTCGCGTTCGAAGGCGTGGCCTGGTACTTTTGGTACTGGCACTTCGTCGACGTGGTGTGGCTCGGATTGTTCATCTTCGTCTACGTCATCTGAACGCAGACGCCGGGCCTCGTACGAGGCCCGGCAGGATCAGGAGTTCGGCACGCCCTGCTGCTGAACCGGATTCGGTCCGGGCTGTCCGGGATAGACCCCGTGCGGTTTGATGACACCGAGTCCGACCAGGATCATCAGGAACGCAAACAGGCCGACCGAGATGCCAACGCGCCAGGTCAGCGCGCGCAGTGTCCGGCGCGATTCACCTTTGTCGTTGACGAGATAGAAAAGGCCCGAGGCCAGGCTGGCGACGATGCCAATAAAGGCAAGCACTATGATGACTTTGACCCACACGATCTGCGTTACCTCTTTCAGCGGCGTTTCAGTATAACAGCGCGTCCGATCATGAAATTCCCCACTCTTTCAGCCGGCCGCTACCGCTTTGCCCCCAGCCTGTGGCCGACGCTGGCGTTTCTGGCCGTGTTCCCGGTGCTGCTCGCGCTGGGCTACTGGCAGATGGACCGTGCCCATGCCAAGCAGGCACTGGTCGAGCAGCGGGCTGCCAGCGAGATCACGGCACCGCTCAGCCTGCACGAAAGCAGCACGTTGAGTGCAGACGACCGTTACCGCCCGGCCGTCGTGACGGGACACTACGTCGATGAACAGCAATGGCTGCTCGACAACAGGGTCTACCGCGGCCAGCCCGGTTACCACGTGTTCACGCCTTTCGTGATCGAGGGGACGACGGCGCCTGGCCTGCTGGTCAACCGCGGCTGGGTCGCGGTCGGGGAGTCGCGCGAGTTCCTGCCGAGAGTGCCGGCGCCTGAAGGAACCTTGACCCTGAGCGGACGACTCGATTCGCCGGCATCGGTCGGACTGGTCGTGGGCGAGGTGCCACTGGCGAGCGTTGCCGACCGGGTCCTGGTGCAGTCCCTGGACATCGCAGCGCTGGCCAGCGCACGCGGTCTCGAACTCAAGCGCTATGCGCTGGTCCTGGATGATGGACAGCCCGGCATCCTGCAGCACGACTGGTCGCCGATTCCGGAGATGGGCCCGGAGAAACACCTCGGGTACGCGGTGCAGTGGTTTGGGCTCGCACTGGCTCTGTTGATCATTTACATCGGCGTGAACATGCAGCGCAACGGTCGCGACGGAGGTGAGCATGCCGAGGCCTGATGAACAGACCCGTCGCAACCGCACCAAGCTGCTGCTGATCTTCGCGTTGTTCCTGTTGCCGCCGGTTTCCGCCTGGGTGGCCTGGAAGTACTTTTCCGGTGCCGGCGTGAGTGTGACGACCAATGCCGGCACGCTGGTGGCTCCGGCGCGGCCGCTGACGCTGGCTGGGCTGCACGACCGCGATGGCAAGGCGATCGGCGACGATGCCCTGCGTGGTCGCTGGACCTACGTGATATTTGCTTCTGGCGGCTGCGATGAGGCCTGTCAGCAGCAACTCTACCTGACGCGCCAGGTGCGCCTGGCGATGAGCAAGGATATACCGCGCGTCCAGCGCCTGCTGGTGCTCGATGGCGCGCCACAGCCGGACTTCGCCGCTGAGCTGGCCGAGGCACACGCTGACCTGATCGTTGCGGTTCGCGATGCTGCGGCCGAGTCCGTGCTCGAAGATTTCCGTGGAACCGGGTTTGCTCCCGGCGGTGTCCAGTATTTCCTGGTCGATCCGCTGGGTAACCTGATGATGTACTACGACCTGGATGTCCCAACCAAGGGCATGATGCGGGACCTGCAGAAGCTGCTGAAGATCTCGCAGATCGGATAAATACCATGGCCTACTACCGTTTCATCATATTCGCCTGCCTGCTCGCCTTTGCCGTGATCCTGCTCGGTGCCTATACGCGCCTGGCCGACGCGGGCCTGGGATGCCCTGACTGGCCCGGCTGTTACGGTCACCTGACCGTCCCCGAGAGCGCGGCACATGTGACCGACAAGTCCTACCTCGAGCAGCGTCCGCTCGAGGTGGCCAAGGGCTGGAAGGAGATGGTCCACCGCTACTTTGCAGGAACCCTGGGCCTGGTGATTCTGGTGATCACCCTGTGGTCCTACATCCGCCGGCGCAGCGATCCCGATCAGCCGGTCGGTCTGCCGACCTTCCTGCTGGCCCTGGTGATTTTCCAGGCTGCGCTCGGCATGTGGACCGTGACCCTGTTGCTCAAGCCGGTCGTAGTCATGGGCCACCTGCTCGGTGGTTTCGCGACCTTTGGCTTGCTGGTCCTTCTGGCGTTGCGCGCCGCGCCGCGGCAACCGCCGATCGTGCGCAATGACTGGAAGGCTGCCGGCATGCTGGGTATCGTCATCCTGGTCGCACAGATCGCCTTGGGTGGCTGGACCAGTTCGAACTACGCGGCTCTTGCCTGTGTCGACTTCCCGACCTGTCACGGAAGCTGGTGGCCGGAGATGGACTTCGACGAGGCATTCGTGCTGTGGCGCGGGCTCGGCGTAAACTACGAATACGGTGTACTCGAACACCCGGCGCGCACGGCGATCCATGTCACCCACCGGATCGGTGCAGTCGTGGTCCTGCTGTACCTGGGTTGGCTGGCGCTTGGTGTCTGGCGTTCCAAGCCGGCTTTGTCGCGCGCGGCGATGCTGGTTGGCGTACTGCTACTGGTGCAGGTCTCGCTGGGCATAGGCAACGTGCTGTTGCACCTGCCGCTGGGTGTGGCGACCGCGCATAACGGCGTCGCTGCGTTACTATTGGCTTCACTGATCTACCTGAACTACCGATTATGGCAACG
>JAGRHE010000001.1 GCA_020445165.1 Gammaproteobacteria bacterium | reverse complement strand
GCTAACAGACCCGGCCGGAACTGGCGATGGTCGATACGCGCAGGGGCATTTCCAACCTGCATTCGCCGAACGACGTGATCGTCGACGCCTCGATGCCGGCCATGATCCGCGAGGGCGGCAAGATGTGGGGCCAGGACGGCAAGCTCAAGGACACCAAGGCGGTCAATCCCGAGAGCACCTACTCGCGCATGTACCAGGAGATGATCAACTTCTGCAAGACCAACGGCGCCTTCGACCCGACCACGATGGGCACGGTGCCCAACGTCGGCCTGATGGCCAAGAAGGCCGAGGAGTACGGCTCGCACGACAAGACGTTCAAGATCCCGGTCGACGGCAACGCAAGGATCGTCGAGATCGGCGGCGACGTGCTGATCGAGCAGAAAGTCGAGAAGGGCGACATCTGGCGGATGTGCCAGACCAAGGACGAGGCGGTGCGCGACTGGGTCAAGCTGGCCGTCACTCGTGCCCGCCAGTCCGGCATGCCGGCGGTGTTCTGGCTCGATCCCTACCGGCCGCACGATGCCGAGCTGATAAAGAAGGTCGAGCAGTACCTGCCCGAGCACGATCTCGAAGGCCTCGACATCCGGCGCATGTCGCAGGTGCGCGCGATGCGCTATTCGCTCGAACGCATCATCCGTGGCATGGACACGATCTCGGTCACCGGCAATATTCTGCGTGACTATCTGACCGACCTGTTCCCGATCATGGAGGTCGGCACCAGCGCCAAGATGCTGTCCGTGGTGCCGCTACTCAAGGGCGGCAGCCTGTTCGAGACCGGCGCCGGCGGCACCGCGCCCAAGCTGTTGCAGCAGCTGGTCGAGGAGAATCACCTGAGCTGGGACTCGCTGGGCGAGATCCTGGCATTGGCCGTGTCGCTCGAAGACGTGGCGATCAAGACCGGCAACCAAAAGGCGGCAATCCTCGCCCGAACACTCGACGAGGCCACCGGTACATTGCTGGAAAGCGGCAAGTCGCCGACACCGAAGACCGGTGAACTGGACAACCGCGGCAGCCATTTCTACCTCGCCCTGTACTGGGCGCAGGCGCTGGCCGCGCAGACCGAGGATGCCGGGCTCGCCGCCTGTTTCGCGCCAATGGCGCAGGCGCTGGCCGACAAGGAGAATCAGATAGTCGAAGAGTTCACCGCAGCCCAGGGCCGGGCGGTCGATCTGGGTGGCTACTACGTGCCGGATATCGACAAGGTCAAACAGGTGATGCGGCCGAGCACCACGTTCAATGCACTGCTGGCCGCTGTCGGCGACTGATCCAGACATCGACGTATCGACCCTATGAACCCCAATGCCCTCGAACAACTGGATGGCTACTACCGCCAGGTGACCCGGATCATCCTGTCGCGCCAGCACCCGATCTCCGGCCTGCTGCCGGCCAGCACCGCGATTACCGCGCATGGCGACTACACGGACGCCTGGGTGCGCGACAATGTCTACAGCATCCTGGCCGCCTGGGGACTGAGCCTGGCCTATCGTCGACTCGACGAGAGTGACGGTCGCACCGTGTTGCTCGAACAGAGCGTGGTCAAGCTGATGCGCGGCCTGTTGGTCGCGATGATGCAGCAATCGTCCAAGGTTGAACGCTTCAAGCAGACCCAGGATCCACGCGACGCGCTGCACGCCAAATACGACACCGCCACCGGCGACCCGGTCGTTGGCGACGACGAATGGGGTCATCTGCAACTCGACGCAACCTCGCTGTTCCTGCTGATGCTGGCACAGATGACCGCGTCGGGACTGCGCATCGTGTTCACGATCGACGAAGTCAATTTCGTGCAGAACCTGGTGCACTACATCGGTCGTGCCTACCGCACGCCGGACTTCGGCATCTGGGAACGTGGCAACAAGATCAACCACGGCATTGCCGAAATCAACAGCAGCTCGGTCGGCCTGGCCAAGGCGGCACTGGAGGCGATGGACGGCTTCAACCTGTTCGGCACCGGCGGTGGCCAAGCCTCGGTCGTGCACGTGGTGCAGGACGAGGTCGCGCGCGCACGCATCACGCTCGAATCCAACCTGCCGAGCGAATCGCTGTCGAAGGAGGTCGACGCCGCCACCCTGAGCGTGGTCGGCTACCCGGCATTCGCGGTGGAAGACCCGGCGCTGGTCGACGAGACGGTCGACCAGGTCGTGAGCAAACTGCAGGGGCGCTACGGCTGCAAGCGCTTCCTGCGCGACGGCCACCAGACCCTGATCGAGGACCACAACCGACTGCATTACGAACCCGAAGAGATGCTGCAGTTCGAGCACATCGAATGTGAATGGCCACTGTTCTTCACCTACCTGCTGCTCTACCACCTGTTCCGCGGCAATGAGCAGCAGGCCAGGGACTACCGCAGGAAGCTCGAAGGCCTTCTGGTCGACAACGACGGGGACCTGCTGTTGCCGGAGTTGTATCGGGTGCCGTTGGAACGCATCGACGCGGAGCGGGCAAATCCACACAGCCAGCTGCGCGAACCGAACGAGAACGTTCCCCTGGTCTGGGCACAGAGCCTGTACATCCTCGGCGCCCTCATTCAGGACGGCCTGCTCGACGTGGCCGATGTCGACCCGCTCGGGCGGCGCCTGCGCGTCGGTCGGCGTCGTGGGCGGCGGGTTCAGTTCGCATTGCTCGCCGATACGCCGAGCATCAAGCTGCAACTCGAGGAAAACGGCATCAAGTCGGAAACCTGCAACGAAGTGTCGCCGATTGCCGTTCACGAGGCCGACTCGCTGGCCGAGGCCTTCAGCCAGCTGGGTCGCAACCCGCGTCTTGGTCTCAGCGGCAGACCCCTGCGCCACCTGCGCGGGCTTGCGACCAGTACCGTCTACACCTTCGCCGGCCAGCGCATGCTGTTCCAGCCTCAATTCATGAACCGGCACGACTTCTACCTGAGTCTCGACAACACGATGCTGGTCGAGCGTATGAAGATGTTGCTCGCCTATGTGAGCAAGCAATGGGACGCGCCCGGACATCCACTGGTGGTGATGGTGGTCACCGAAAGCATGCTGACAGAGGCCGGCAGCGCCGCCCTGCTCAAGTTCATCGAGCAGTGTCGTGAGGGCCGGGTCGCTGGCACGCCGGTGCAGCTCGGACGGGTCGCAAGCTTTCTGCCGACGGCCGGGCGGGAGCGCATCGATGTCCTGCATGGCTTCCACTTCTCCGAAAGCGACAGCAAGCAACAGGAACGCCCTTGTTATCCGCTGCTGTTGAACGATGCCGAAGCCGGTACGAAGACACCAGCCGCGGCGCCTGTCGAGCTCTCCGAGTCACTGGCGGATGACGAGCTGCTGCGCCTGATGACGACCACCTCAGACCTGCAGACCCAGTTCGATACCCTGCGCCTGCTGGCAGCGCGCCATGGCCTCGAATTTGACACCGGTCTTTGCGACCTGGAGGAACGACCGGCGCGTGTCGGCAAGCTGCTGGAGGAAGTCTACATGCGTGCCTGCGAGGAACGTCGCTGGCGCCTGATCCGTCTCAGCGCAGCCGTGCTGGGCAAGCACGACATCAATCTCGAAGGCGCCGCCACCGAGATCATCGTGCACCAGATGGCCTTGAGCGTATCGCGCTCGTACAGCCGCCACTCGACCTTCCGCCGACCGATGGGCGCGAACGAGCTGCTGCAGGCGATCCGCCAATTCAATCCAGACGACCTGCGCGCGCAGATCCTGACCCAGGAGCTGATCCTCAACCTGGGGCTGCTGTTACGCTCGCACCCGGAGTTCTTCGAGAACATGAACCTGGTCCGCACCGGGCAACTGCTGCAGCTGATCGCGGTGCGGCTGCGCCCCGAAGCCCGCCTGTCGATCAGCGAGGCCATGGATGAACTGATGGACATGGCGCCGCACCGCCTGGCCCGTGCGGTACGCGACATGCTCACGCATTTCCAGGATGCCAACGATTCCCTGCTGCAACTCGAACGCATGCACGTGTCATCCGATTCCAGCGGGATGCTCATGGTCACGTTCGATGAGAGCATGGATCCGGACCTGGGAGATGCGGCCAACTGGCATGAATGGCGCGCCGCGCAGGGCAACCTCGGACGCTATGGCGAGGGCTTCTTCGAAGGCGTCTGGGACATCGTCAACCAGACCCTCGGCCTGGTGATCGGCGATCAGTGGAACCCCAAGCTGCGTCTCGACCACCGCCTGTGCGCCAACATGACACGTGGTGAAAAACTGTTCCGCGATCGCGTGTCGCACATCCTCAACAAAACGCCGGCCCCGGACAGCCTGCAACTGTATACCGAGGCGCTGCAGGTGCTGATGGTCGTGATGTGGAAGAACCCGCAGCTGCGTATCGCCGACACGCTCTACCTCGACGTACTGATCGGCTATGCGGTGCGCCTGGCCTGGGGCAAACAGCACCCGGACAAGGCAGCCGACTATGATCGCTGCCGCGGCGAGGCATGGAAGGCGTTCTACCTCAGCCCGCCGTCGGTCGTGGCCAACCATGTCATGGCCGCACTGGCCTACCTGCTCAGCAATGACAAGGGTGATGCTGCATGAGCCTGATACTCGCCGGAGATGTCGGCGGCACCAAGACGGTCCTGTGCCTGTACCGGATCGATGGCAGGCAGGGCGCACGTGTGCGACCGGAAGAGATCCACAAAACCCTGTACCCGAGCGCCGACTACGCGGACTTCGCCCACCTGGTGGCCGCTTTCCTGGGCGAGATCGCACCGCAGCGTCCGGAAGCGGCCTGCCTCGGGATCGCCGGGCCGATTCAGGATCAGCGTTGTACCGCCACCAACCTGCCCTGGGAAATCGATGCGGCGGAACTGGCCAACGACTTCGGTATCGCCGACGTCCACCTGCTCAACGACCTCGAGGCCGCGGCCCACGGCATGCCGCACCTGCCGGCCGATCAATTCGTCGAACTCAATCCGCATGCCGTCGCCCAGCCCGGACACGCGGCGGTAATCGCGGCCGGTACCGGTCTTGGCGAGGCCATCCTCGCCTGGGACGGTGACCACTACCAGGTGCTGCCGAGCGAAGGGGGACACTGCGACTTCGCCCCGAATACACCGCAGGAACAGTCCCTACTGCTGTATCTGCGCGCGCGTTTCGGCGGTCACGTCAGCTACGAGCGCATCCTCGCCGGCGCCGGGTTCGGCAATCTGTACGATTTCCTGAGCGCATCGGGTCATGCGCCGCCGGATCCGGCGATCGAGGCGGAGATGCATGCCGGTGACCGCAATGCCGTGATCAGCCAGCATGGACTGCAGGGCGACGACGCGCTGTGCGCCGAGACCATGCGCCTGTTCGTGCGCATCTATGGCAGCGAGACCGGCAACCTGGCGCTCAAGTGTCTGCCGCGCGGCGGCATCTACATCGGCGGCGGTATCGGGCCGAAGATCCAAGCGGCGCTGGAGACGGGAGAATTCCTGCACGGCTATCTCGACAAGGGGCGCATGGCGCACACCATCGAACAGATCCCGCTGCGCCTGTCGCTGAACCCGGAAGCGCCACTGATAGGCGCGGCACACGTAGCGGTGCAGCGCCTGCAGCCGTGACCTGCAGCGGGCGACGGTCGATCAGCCCGGCGTGACCTGGCACAGGCGCAGGTCCAGCGTGTATGGCGTCACCGCCTCGGCCGGCGCCGGCCGTGCAGCCGGCAGCTGCGATGCGGTGATGGTTTCAACCAGCAGGCGTTCGCGCCGACGTACATCGGCGACTTCCAGCGAGCCGGGTAGGCCATCGTACGCGGCGCCGTGCGGATGCCAATTGTGCAACGTGATCCGCGCCGCCTGTACGACATCCGGGTGTGACAACTCGACGACCACCGGGCCCAGTGGTGCGATCCCCGGATGCAGGCCACGCCAGGGTGCGAAATCGCGATAGCGGATGCCGATCAGCCGCAGCCCCTGATCACTGGCGTCGACTTTATGCAACGGGGTCGCGAATCCCGCGACCCGGATCGTCCAGCCGTCGAAGGCTGCCGCCGACTGGTGCAGCTGGCGCAGGCTCAGCTGCATCCGGGTCGTACTCGAATCCACTGTGCGCGAACCGCCGGATTCCTGCGATGCGACATCACCGACCAAGGGCCAGAACTCGACGGCGCGTTCCAGTTGCAGCTCGCAGCCACCAAATTCACATGACCAGGTCGACGCCGAGGCCTCGCGGCTGAGTTCGGCCTGCAACAGCGGATGCAGACCCACGCCGTGTGCAGCGAGATCGGCGAACACCTCCTCCAGGTCGCGGCGCAGGAAAAACGGCAGTGCGAAGCGATCGTGCAGTTCGTCGCCCCAGTCTCGCAATGAAGGCGTAACGTCGTGTTCCATCAGCATCGCGCCGACGGCGCGCAGCAATGCTGCGATCGCGGACGCACGCTCGGCCGAGCGCGGCATGCGGAACGCACGGAACTCGACCAGGCCGAGACAACCGCGACCCGGCAGGTAGGGATTCCAGAGTTTCTCGATATTGAGTTCGCTGCGGTGCGAGTTGCCGGAAGGGTCGGCCAGGAAAGGCGCCAGGCTGGCCCACAGAAACTCCGGTGTCGGATCCTGCTGCTGTTCCAGCTGACGCAATGCGAGCACCAGCTCACGGAAGGCATCGCGCGTCGTTTCGTCCGGGCGCGGAGACTGGCCGGCTCCGCCCAGGTAATCTGGCGCGAAGTAGTACGACAGCGCCGGGTGATGATTCAAATAGCGCACCAGGCGTGGCAGCAGGGCAGGCTGGACGAAGAACGGGCTGGTCGCCGGCGCCTCGCCGCCGAGCGTGAACTGGCCGCCGCCGCCCGAGTCCGACACATTGCCGTTGTATTGCAGCCGGTATGGCGACAGGCCGAGATCCGCGGCCACTTCGTACAACTCCCGACTGGCCGCGTAGAAGGCGTCGACCTGCGGCTGTGGCGCCTGGTTGATCTCGATGACGGCCGGGTCGGGCGTGACTGTCAACCAGGCCAGGCGATGGTCGATCGGCGGCGCAAAGCCCTGCACCACCAGCGCACTGACCTGCGCGTCCTCGCAGGCCTGCTGCAGCATGGCGACACAGTCGAGGAAGTCCTGTACGCCGGAAAGCCGTGGCAGTTCGATACACAGGCCGCAGGGCAGGCCATCGGCCTCGTGGATCCCGAGCGAAAACAACAGCAGGCCGCGTTCGGCGAGCGGATCGCGCAAGCCGTCGGGGGGTGATTTCTCGACATGCACCGACGGACGGCGGGTCAGGTCATCGAAGCCGGCCTGTTCGACCGCCTGCGGGTCACGGCCGAACAACAGGCGGTGGCTGAGCGCCTGCTCGCAACGGAATCCCGCCACATGCCAGCCGCGCTGTTCGCCGGCGCTGCGCAGTGCATGCCAGAATCCATCCAGTGGCAGCTCGGCATCGTCGGCCAGGATGCCGTCGCGCCCGTCTGTCAGCGGATCGTCCGGACCCTGCCACAGCGCCCTGCCGTCGCGCCGTTCGAGCAGGCCGATCGACCAGCGTGGCACGTCTTCGGCGGCATACTGACGCCCGACCGTGCGCAGCACCATGCTGCCCGGATGCCGCCGTCGCAGCTCTGCGACCATGCGTTGCGCGTAGCGGTACTTGTCACCACCGAGCGGCTCGCACAACCACTCGCGCGCTTCCGAATCACGCAGGGTGAAGGTCGGTTCCGACCCGACCCAGATCGAATCACCGGCAGCCGCATCGTGCTGCGCGATGGCGTCAGAGAAATTCCCGGGTGCTACCGTCAAGGCTTCATGTGTCCTGTCGTCCGGCGAATGATCGCGAACTGTTACAGTATCGATCCGTATCGCTTCGCCGACAATGCGCCATGCAACGCATCAAGATCGACCATACCACCACCTACACCTACGCCAGCGCGGTGGAACTCGGAGAGCATTCCCTGCACCTGCGGCCGCGCGAGGGCCACGACATCCGCATCGAATCATCGTCGTTGCAGATCCGTCCCGCCTTCGAAATCCGCTGGCGACGCGACGTCTACGGCAACTCGGTGGCGCAGGTCTGGTTCAGCGAACCGGCCGACAGGCTCGAGATCGCCAGCAGCGTGACGGTGGAACAATACGAGCCGGCGGTCGTCGAACGGCTGCCGCTGACCGAGGCGGCGGAAAACTACCCGTTCAACTACCCGGCGATGGAACAGATCGACCTGGTGCCCTACCAGACCGCGGCCTTTGCCGATCGCAGCGAAGGGCTCGGCGACTGGGTCGCCGCGTCGTACCGCGAGGGTGATTCGATCGGCACGTTGGAACTGCTCACCGCGTTGAACCGCCGCATCGCCGACGAGGTGAGGTACATCGTCCGCCATGACCCGGGCGTGCAGGCGCCCGGTGTGACCCTGGCGCGTGGTAAAGGCTCATGCCGCGACATGGCGACGCTGTTCATCGAGGCCTGCCGCCACTGTGGCCTGGCAAGTCGCTTCGTCAGCGGCTACCTGGTCTCCAGTGCCGCGGTCGAAGACCTGGCGACCACGCACGCCTGGGCCGAGATCTACCTGCCCGGCGCCGGCTGGCGCGGCTTCGATTCGACCAGCGGGCAGCTGGTCGGTGCCGATCACATCGCGGTTGCCGTGCACCGTCACCCGGAAGCCATCCCACCGGTGTCCGGCACCTTCTTCGGCCCGATCGAACCCAAGCCCAAGATGACGGTAAAGGTCGAGGTCCGGCATCTCTGAACCTGGCGCGCCCCCCCGCGCGATGCACCGATTTCTCGCCGCGGTGCGCACCGCAAAAGCGCATTCCACATTGCGATCACCCGGTCACTGGAAATGCAAAAAGCGGTCTGTATAATCCGCCGCCCCCGCGCCTCGAGCGGGTCCGAATTTAGCCGGAAAATCCTGAAAAATCATTGAATTATATTGGTGCAAGGCACCAACATGGAGCATGGAAAAATGAGTCATATTCATCTGGTCGGTGGCGAGAAAGGCGGCGTCGGCAAGTCCACCGTGGCACGTCTGCTGGCCCAGGAATTCATCAACCGCGACCAGTCCTTCGTGGCCCTGGACGGTGACCAGTCGCATGGCGACCTGCTGCGCTTCTACGCGGACTACAGTGCGCCGCTGAACCTGCGTGACAACGCCAGCGCGGATGCCATCCTGCTGTCGGCAATCGACACCGACCAGGCCGTGCTGGTCGACCTGCCGGCGCAAAGCGCCAGCGCGCTGCAGAACTGGGTACAGGAAAGCGGCGTCCTCGATCTGGCCGCAGAACTGGCCATCCCGGTCACCGTGTGGCACGTCACCGACGGCAGCCGTAACTCGGTCGATCTACTGCAGCGCATGCTCGACGAGTTCGCCGCTCACCAGGGCGTCTCGTTCGTGGTCGTGCGTAACTTTGGCCGCGGCGGCAACTTCGACGCCTTCGATGCCTCCGAAGCGAATGCACAGGCACAGGCGCGCGGTGCCCGCATCATCGACCTGGCCAAGCTTGACGACAATGTCATGGGCAACATCGACTGGAAAGGGATGAGCTTCTGGGCTGCGGCTAACCGCACCGATGGCGAATGCCTGTCGTTGCTCGACCGGCAACGCGCCAAGGCCTGGTACAGCCGTTGGCAGGCTCAGCTGGCGCAGGTCGCCGACCTGTTTGCCGCTGCACAGTCGGACGACGCTGCTTCGGCAGAAGTGATTCAGCTGCACTCGGCGTCCTGAAGCTGGCGCGCAGGTCGCGGCCACGCAGTGCCTCTCACCTTGTTTGTCATCCCCGCGCAGGCGGGGATCCAGAGACATCTAGGTACGAACCGGGCACATAGGTAACAAACCGAACCGGGCACATGGGTAACAGGTGTAGCGTGTTGGCTTCGATGAGGAGAAGCCAATGCCGTGGAAAGAGACCTGTACCATGGAACAAAGACGATCTTTCATAGCAGCATGGTTGGGCGGCGATTTCAGCATCAGCCAGCTCAGTGTGCGTTACGGCATATCGCGCAAAACGGCCTACAAGTGGATTGATCGGTTCAAGATCGAGGGGATGACGGGCCTGTCCGATCGCAGCCGCGCACGGCACAGCCAAGCACACCGAATGGCTGATGCAGTGGTGGAGCAAGTGCTGGCACTGAAGCGGACGCACCCGGATTGGGGACCCAAAAAGCTGCGCTCGGCGCTGTACCGCTCGGCACCGGATGAGGGCTGGCCAGCAGCCAGCACGATTGGTGAGCTGCTCAAGAGCTACGGCCTGGTCAAACCGCGTCGCCGTCGGGTTCACACGCCGCCGCATAGCCAACCACTTGCCCACGCGACGACCCCCAACCGGGTGTGGAGCGGCGATTTCAAGGGTCAGTTCCAGTTGGGCAATGGGGCGTGGTGCTACCCATTGACCTTGTCCGACAACTACAGTCGCATGCTGCTGGCCTGCCAGGGGATGGCTGGCCCTCGGTTGTTGCCTGTGCGCGCCAGTTATGAACGCGCCTTCCGCGAATATGGCCTGCCAGACCGTATACGCACCGATAATGGCTTCCCGTTCGCGATGTGCTGCCTGGGTGGTCTGACCGGCTTGTCGATCTGGCTGATACGCCTGGGCGTGCTGCCAGAGCGGCCACGGCCAGCCCACCGAAGGGGAATTTCTCAGCTCAGCAGCGGGCATTCAACCGTTTCCGGCAAGAATACAACCAGCATCGGCCGCATGAGTCACTGGGGCTCGGTCATTGTCCAGCGGATGTGCACGAGGTCATGGGGCGTCCTTACCCGGAGCGGCTTCCCGAACTGATCTACCCAGATCATTATGCTGTCCGCAAAGTCCGCTGTGGCGGCTATATCAAGCTGCACGGGCAATCCATCTACACAACGCGACAACTGGTTGGCGAGTACATTGGCCTGGATCCCGTGAGTGAAGATCGCTGGGAGCTATATTTTGGAAGACTGACGCTTGGTCTCGTAGACGAGCGTCTGGGTCGGGTGATCCGGCCCGTTTGAGGTGTTACCCATGTGGCCGGTTCAATCTGTCACCTATGTGGGCGGTCGTACAATCTAATGTTTGGATTCCCGCATTCGCGGGAATGACAGCATAACGCCTGCCTGATGCCCCCTGCAGTCGGCCGTCGCAGACTTGCGCCACCGGTAGACCACGCTGAAACCGGGCACTGCGCGGGATCATTCCCGTGGCAGTGCCTGTTTCCTGCGCTACCACCACCGCATCAGGCGCCCGCGTGATGCGTGTCGGTGTCCTCGAGGCGCTCGCCCAGATCTTCGACCTTGCCGGCCGCCAGCGCCGCATCGACCAGCGCCTGCTGCTGCGACCGGTGCAGACCGGCATCGCCACAGGCCGGCGACGCCGACGGTGCGCGGCCGACGTAACCCAGCGTCTTGCCCGCTCCGGTCAATGCACGCAGGTGGTGCTGGATCTGGTACCAGGCACCCTGGTTACGCGGCTCCTCCTGGCACCAGACGATCTCGTCCATGGCCGGAAAGCCGGACAGCATTTCAGCCAGGCGGGCACGCGGAAACGGGTACAGCTGTTCGACGCGCAGGATCGCAACATCGTTGATGGCGCGTTCGCGACGCGCGCCGAGCAGGTCGAAATACACCTTGCCGCTGCACAGGATCACGCGCCGTACCCGTTCCCCTGCAATCTCGTCGCTCTCGGCCAGCACCGTTGCCAGGCGGGCGTCGCTGAACGCGGACAGGTCCGACTTCGACAGCGGATGACGCAACAGGCTCTTGGGCGTCATGACGATCAGTGGACGACGGAAGCGACGCTTGATCTGGTCGCGTAACAGGTGAAAGAACTGGGCCGGCGTGGTCGGCACCCAGACACGCATGTTGAGCTCGGCGCACAACTGCAGGAAACGTTCGAGTCGCGCCGACGAATGCTCCGGCCCCTGCCCCTCGAAGCCGTGCGGCAGGAACAGGGTCAGTTGGCACAGCCGCCCCCATTTCAGGTAGCCGCTAGCGATGAACTGGTCGATGACCATCTGCGCGCCGTTGGCAAAATCACCGAACTGCGCCTCCCAGATGACCAGGGTGTTCGGTTTCGAGGTGGCATAGCCGTACTCGAAACCCAGCACCGCGAGTTCGGACAGCAGCGAATTGATCACTTCGAAGCGCGGCTGGCCGCCGAACAGGTGCTTCAGCGGCGTATGGATCGCGAAGGTTTCCTGGTCGTGGTACGCGGCATGGCGGTGGGTGAAGGTGCCGCGGATCGAATCCTGCCCGGACAGGCGTACCGCGAACCCCTCGTGCAGCAGGGTCGCGTAGGCCAGCGTTTCAGCCATGCCCCAGTCGATTGGTGTGCGACCTCTGAGCATCTCGTGCCGCTGTTCGACCACACGGGCCACGGCCCGTTGCAGCGTGAATCCATCGGGCAGGCGCAGGGCACATTCACCGAGCCATACCAGCTTCTGCCGGTCGACCCGGGTCTCGACGAACTCGTCCGGACGCGCATGCAGGTACTGCTCCCAATGCGCCTCGTAGCCGGTGCGCGAGCCGTGCAGGAACTCGCGCACCACGACATGCCCTTCGGTCAGTGACTTCAGATACGACTCGCGCATCTGCTCGACTCCGGTACTGTCGATCACGCCCTCGGCAATCAGTCGCTCGGCATACTTGGCGCGCGTGGTTGGCAACTCGCGGATGCGTTTGTACATCTGTGGCTGCGTCATCATCGGCTCGTCGGCCTCGTTGTGACCCTGGCGCCGGTAACACACCAGGTCGATGACTACGTCGTTGTGAAACGTCAGCCGGTAGTCGAGTGCCAGGCGGGTCACGAACAGCACCGCATCGGGATCGTCGGCATTGACATGGAAGATCGGCGCCTGGACCAGCTTGGCCACCTCGGTGCAGTACAGCGTCGAACGCGCCTCCTGCGGGTGGCTGGTGGTGAAGCCGATCTGGTTGTTGATCACGACGTGAATCGTGCCGCCGGTGCCGTAGGCAGGCGTCTTCGACAGGTTCAGTGTCTCGGTGACCACACCCTGGCCGATGAACGCGGCGTCGCCATGCACGATGACAGGCAGAACCAGGTCGGTTGCGTCTTCTTCGTGCCGGTCCTGGCGCGCCCGGCAGCCGCCCTGCACCACCGGCGCGATGATCTCCAGGTGCGAGGGGTTGAACGCCAGTGACAGGTGGACCGGGCCACCGTCGGTCTGGATGTTCGAATAGAAGCCCTGGTGGTATTTCACGTCGCCGGACCCACTCGAAGCATCGGCGTTACGGCGTCCCTCGAACTCGGAAAACAGTTCGCTCGGTGCCTTGCCGAGCAGGTTCACCAAAACGTTCAGCCGCCCGCGGTGGGCCATGCCGATGACGATGTCGGTGATACCACGTTGACCGCCGCCCTGGACGATCTCGTCGAGCAGGGGGATCAGTGAATCACCGCCTTCGAGCGAGAACCGCTTCTGCCCGACATAGCGCTTGTGCAGGTGCTGCTCGAGCCCCTCGGCTGCGGTCAGGTCGCGTAGCGTGTCGATGCGCATCTGCGGCGTGTTCTGCGCGGCCCAGTCGCCACGCGTCGACTCCAGGCGCCGCTCGACCCAGCGCCGTTCGTCCGATGCCGTGATATGCATATGCTCGGTGCCAACCGAACCACAGTAGACCTGTTCGAGCACATCGATCGCCTCGCACACCGGCAGGGTGTTCTCGGCATCGATCGACAGGACGCTGACCGGCTCGGCCAGCATCTTCGCATCGAGTCCGTAATAGCTGGCGTCGAGTTCCTTCGGCCGGTTGCGCGCTGCCAGGCCAAGGGGGTCAATGTCGGCGTACAGGTGGCCGAGGTGACGGTAGGCCATGAACAGGCGTTCGACACCGGATGCAGCGGCCGGCGCATTCGGTGAGTCGACCGCGGCATGCTCGGCCGAACCATCAGAACCCTGCTCGAAGCCATAAAAGAAGCTACGCCATTCCGGTGACACCAGATCCGGTGACTCGCAGAATGCCTCGTAGAGTTGGTCGATATACTCAGCGTTGGCGCCGCTGAACGCCGATCGGCGTCGTCGCACGTGCAGGTGCTTTTCCATGTTTCCGATTCTGTGACGGCCGTCGGGAATCGCGGCGCCCTGTTTCACCCGTTCAACTGAGCCATGCCTCATGCACGGAACAGGCCATCAGGTTAACGCGTGTCGCGGTGTCGATGAAGCGGCGCTGCGCAGATCGTGCGGCGACTGCGACGCCTGCCGTTCAGGCACGGCGATTGCTCGGCAATGGCAAGCTGCCTGTGCAAGGGCGGAGGGTTCGATCGCCGATCAGCCTGAAGCAACGTCCAATTGAGGCGGCATGCGGCATTGAACTTTGCTCCAAGTGCAGCCCGGACGCGTCAACCAGGGATGCAGATATAGGGCTCGGGTCGAGCGTCCTGCACCGCGAAGGTGCGGATGCACGATGATCCTGTACCAACTTGGCGCATATGGTTCGAAGCAGACGACGGCGCACAGACCTCGGCCGGATACCTGCACCCTGACAGAGAAACTGACCATGACCGGATCTTCTTCTGCCAATCCCCTGCTCGCCGGGCTGCTGGAAGACCAGGTGGCGCAACCCTGCACGCTGGTGATCTTCGGTGGGGCCGGCGACCTGTCCAAGCGCAAGCTGCTGCCGGCGATGTACAACCAGGCCCTCGAGGGTGCACTGCCGGCCAACTTCGCATTGCTCGGTGTGGCGCTGACGGAGATGGACGATGCCGGGTTCCGTGCGTTCGCACGCGAGGGCATCGATGCCTACTCGCGGCGCCCCCTAGACGAACAGCACTGGCCAGATTTCGAGCACCTGCTGCACTATCAGAGCGGCTCGTTCGAAGACCCGCAGACCTATGTGCGCATCCAACAGCGGCTGGAACAGATCGAGCCGGAGTTCGGCATCCCGGGCAACCGGGTGTTCTACCTGGCGATCCCGCCCGCGTTCATCGAAACCTGTGTCAGCAACCTGCGCGAGGCTGGCCTGATCCATCCGCCCGGTTCCGAAAACCCGTTTTCGCGCGTGATCGTCGAGAAGCCGATCGGGCATGACCTGAGCAGCGCGCGCCAGGTCAACGACGCCCTGGCACGCAATCTCGACGAGAGCCAGATCTACCGCATCGACCATTACCTGGGCAAGGAGACGGTGCAGAACATCCTGGTGATGCGCTTCGGCAACTCGATCTTCGAACCGCTGTGGAATCACAATCACATCGACCACGTACAGATCACCGTGGCCGAGTCCGAAGGCGTCGGCACACGTGCCGGCTATTACGATCATGCCGGCGCGATGCGCGACATGGTGCAGAACCACATCCTGCAGCTGCTGACCCTGATCGCGATGGAACCGCCGTGGGCGATGCGCGCCGACGTGATCCGCGATCACCGCCAGGATGTACTCAACTGCCTGCGCCCGATCACGCCGGACAAAATCGATCAGCACGTGGTGCGTGCACAGTACGGCCCCGGCTACCACGAGGGCTTCGATGTACCTGGTTACCGACGTGAGGACGGGGTGTCACCCGACTCGACCACCGAAACCTATGTCGCACTGAAGGTGTTCATCGACAACTGGCGTTGGGCCGGCGTGCCGTTCTATATCCGCACCGGCAAGCGCATGACCAAGCGTGCCAGCGAGATTGCGATCCACTTCCGCAGCATCCCCCCGATCCTGTTCAATGCCGACCCGGCCAACCCGCTCGAGCAGAACGTGCTGGCGCTGAGCATTCAACCCAATGAAGGCATGTCGCTGCGCATTGCCACCAAGCTGCCTGGGCCGAAGGTGCGCATCTTTCCGGTCAAAATGGACTTTCGCTACGGTTCCACCTTCGGCGACCAGTCGCCCGAGGCCTACGAGCGCCTGATGCTGGATGTCATGGCCGGCGACGCGACCCTGTTCATGCGACGCGACGCGGTCGAACGCTCGTGGATGTTCATCGACGACATCCTCGATGCATGGAACAGCAGCGGTGTTCGCTGGCTGCCCGAATACACCGCCGGCAGCTGGGGGCCGGTCGAGGCAGAGCGCATGATCGAGGCGGACGAGCACCGCTGGCGGCTG
Source organism: Gammaproteobacteria bacterium (assembly GCA_020445165.1). Next base: position 43,876 of record JAGRHE010000001.1, on the reverse strand, counting down.
TTGTGAACGAGAAATCACGCCAGTCCCTGCAGTCGGTACCGGAGAAGAACGTCCGCATCCGTAATATCCCGCGCGAGCTGGATGCGATCTGGGCCGGGCTGCACCAGCAACTGACTGAAGACCAGGTGGTCACCCGCGCCTGCATGTCGAACCTGATCATCTACTGTGACGACGATGATCAAACGCGCGACATCCGCCGGATCCTGCCCGACATCGTCACGCCACATCCATCACGCGTGATCCTGTTGACCGGCCTGGGTTACACCAGCGAACCGGGACTCGATGTATTCGTATCCGGCTTGTACAGCAACCTGCCAGGCGGCGTGCAGGTCAGCGCCGAATTGATCCGCGTGGTGGCCGATTCGACGGCACGCAAGCGCCTGGCACCGGTGGCGCGTGCGCAACTGGTCGGCGATCTGCCCACCACCCTTTGGTGGGCGTCGCACCAACCCGCGCCGTTTCTGAGCGATGTCTTCAATCCGCTCACCGCGCATGTCGACCAGATCATCTACGACAGCTTCGGCTGGAGCGAGCCGACCAAGGGCATGCACGCCATGTCACGCTGGGTGGCCGCGCAGAGTGCCGAGTACGTGATCGACAACATGGCCTGGCGCCGCCTCAAGCATTGGCGCAGCCTGCTCAGCCAGGTGCTCGACCCGGCGGTACTGCCGGGTGCCCTGGCGGGAATCAGCCGGCTGAAGATCGAGCACGGCCCGCACGCCGTGGCCATGACCGCACTGCTGGTCGGTTGGCTGGCCTCTCTACTCGGCTGGCAGGTCAAGGGAGGTAAAACAGTTCCGGGCAAACAGACCGTATGGCAGTTCGGCGTCTCCGGCCGCCAGTTTACGGTGACGCTGACGCGGGTCGAACAGGCTCCGTCGGCACCGGTCAGGATCGAGTGGTCATGGCGGGGCAGCGCCAGCGACCAACGTATCGTGTTCGCCGACCTGGGCGACAACCGGCTCGGCCTGATCGAGGCCGACTCCAACCTGCCGGCGCGGGTGGTATCGGCACTACCGGCCACCCAGGGCACCATGGTCGCCGCCCAGATGGCACACCGCTCGCGTGACCGGGTCTTCGAGCGCGCACTGGACAGTGGAAACAGTATGATCGCGGTATTGCTCAAATAGTACGGCCACACATCCGTTCGAATTTAGGGGACCTCGATTTACAAAAGCAACCTGGAATAAATATCGATAAATCTAATCAGGCTCATTTATATATTTACTGGGAGCCAGAACCGGGTTTTCTTGAGCCGAGGCAAGTTCGCATTTCCATCAAATAATATACTTACTATTGAATAAAGGATTTTATTCGATGGGGTGGAGATATGAACAAGACATTTCTAATCGGCGCTGTATTGTTGGGATCGATCGTGATGTCTTCCGCGCTCGAAGCGCGGACCTATGTCCGCTGGTGCAGCGCGAACTTCAGGATCATTCCGATGGAGGCGGGCCTCGACAATGTTCGGGACACGGTCCGAACGACGCACTTTCGCGCACGCGCGTCCGGCGGCTGGTACATTCCCAATACGATCCGGCTGCGCGCTTACCGGCGGGCACGTGACTGCATCAACACCGCCTGGGCAGACCCTTACAACGGCTCTGTGCGCGGAGTTCCGGCTGCATGCACCAACAGCGGCGGCAATGGCATCTACGATTACAACCCAACCCCCTCACTGCTGGGTGACCTGGCGAACAGCGCCTGTCATGCGTGGGGACCGGCGTACCGTGGCAGATACGTCAACGTGAGAATCGTTGCTGACATCTCGGGCGACTGGGGCTGCGGCGGCAGCACGCGGTCGAAGAGCACCTTCATTCCGCTGACCGGCAACCCCTCGTCACTGGTGGGGCCTCACTACAGGCTGTGGATACCGGCACGCTGCGACACGTGAACCCAGCCGCGGGGTATTCCCCGCTCGCAGGGCGGATTTGGGCGCAAGGTCGCCGTAGTAGCATGGCAGTGTGATACGAGCCTACTCACAACGCCTGCTGCCGCCCTACTCGGGCGTGGTGCAGATCGCCGAGACGGCGCGCGCCCGCGCGCAGAGCTTTGACGGTCTGAATTGGGACTTCCACTACTTCTCGGGCAACGAGCAGGGCAACGGCGATACCTTCCGGGTCCAGGGCTACGGTCTGGACAGGGGCTTTTTCAATGTCGCCAAGCTTGCCGGTCAGCAGCTGCATACCTTCAATTTCCCCGCCTGCGTCAATCACGACAAGGTGTTGGCGAGCATCCAGGAACTGCGCGAGTTCCTGACGACCGCAACCATTCCCTTCCCGCTCGGCGATCGCTTCGAGTACTGGCTGCTCGACGCGAAGGACGGCTCTCCGCTTGCGCTGATCCACTCGTGCTGCGAGGCGAGCGTCAAGGCGTCGTTTCCGAAGCGGGCCGAATGGACTGCCCTGCCGCATTCCAAGATGCGGGTCGACAACACCGAGTCCGAAAAATCACGCGCTGAACCGCCGGTCAATCACCGGCTGCAGCAACTCATCGCCCGGCGCGCCGGCAGCAACCCGCGTGCGGCGTGGTTCGAGCGGGGTAACGACTGCAGCGATGACTTCCCCGGCCTGCTGATCCGCGAGGACTGGCAGGACGAGGGCGACCACGATCTGTGCCAGCGCTACCTGATGCGCAAGGCACCGCGACTCTTGATGCTGCAGGGCCTGACGACAAGCGAGCGCGAGCGCATGGAAACCGCTGCCAAGCTGCACGTGCTGGAGGTCGATGAGTACTGCGCCTTGTATCCGGAGATCGTTGATGAACACCGCATGGCCGCGATCCGCGTCGAGGCGCGCCTGCGCCGCGGCATGCCGGCGGCGCCCGCGGCCGTAAAGGAGCAGGCGAAAACCGGTCCGAAGCGGTTCGACAAGGACATGCGCATCATCGAGAACTGATCCCGGCAGCCGCAGCAGCGGCATGGCCCAGCCAACCGCAGGTGGCCTGGTCTGCCGGTGGCGTGCGAAACGGGTAGAAATAGCGATACGACGGGCTTACTTCACCGCCCGCCGTGAAGTAGGCCCCGGCCCACTCCGTCACCCGGCGCACTCCGTTCAACGTGAAATGCGCGCGTACCGTCCAGAAATGATGACGGCAGGGCTGAAGCGGCGTCGACAGGGAGAAAGCCGGTTCGTTCAAGTCCGTCACCTCGTGCAGCAGTGTCGCCGGTTCGGCGACACGCAACTGCCGCACTTCACCAGAGTAGATGCGCAGTGTGTAAGAGACGTCCGAATAGGCGCCGTCCGGCAGGTCGAACGGGCGCGGAAACGCCTCCCAGCGGAAGGCTGGCAACAGGTTGTCGACATCGACGAAATGCATCCCACCCCAGCCTTGCACGTGCCGCGCCTTGCCGGTCAATGATCGCAGGTCGAGGTAGCTCTCGGGCGGCGGCGGACTGAGCGGGGCAAGCACATAGGCCGGCACAGTACGAGTGTCTTCGGCCGATGTGGGCAGGTCAGTCTGCGGCCGGTGGACCAGGTAGAGCTGGTCGGCCAGTTGCTCGGCCAGCATCTGCTGGCCGGCGTCGAGTGTTTGGGCGAACAACGCACCATCGGTGGATAACCAGACGGATGCCGGTCGGCACTCGACCGTCCGGGCAATCTGCCGCTCGTCGATCGGTCGGCCGCTGGCCGTGTCGATCTTTCGTCCGCGCGCCTCCATGTACAGGCACAGCGGCTGGTCCCGCTTGCCGCTGCCGGCCAGGCGGATTTCGCGCAGACCAAGTTCGAACAAGGTACCGCTGGCACCGGCCTGCGGCGGGTAGTCCGGCCGTACGCCTGGCGCAGCAGCAGCGCTGGGTTGCAGTCCCTGGGTCAGCGAAATCGGCCGCCCTGCAACCCGCTCCAGGTAGGCACGCGCCTTCTCCGCGAGCACGGCCGGTGCGGGAGTCTGCAGGTGTTCGTCCGATGACTGCCTGATCGCATCGACATCGGCCTTGGGGGAAGCCAACCACGCGCCAACCGCGGCCATCGTGGGCACCGTCAGGACAGCACAGGGCAGGAACACAAAGGGAAAGTACGGCCCCGCCCCGAGCGACCTGAGACCGCATTCCAGCGCGCCCCTTTCGGCAAACTGCAGCGCACCGTCGGCCCTGCCCGCTGTCGGCGTCTCGACCATGACCGGTACCTGGCCGCCAGGCACCGGCTCGCGACCGGCTGCCGTACTGCCGACGTCGGCTGCGACAGGGACTGCGGCCACCACCACTCGCACCGGGTAGTCGGCGGATCTATCCGCAGCCAAGGCAGGCGATTCTTCACGCAGCTTGTTGGCGCAGCCAACGACACAGAGCAGGGCCACTGCAGTTGCGCAACAGCCCGCCATCCGCGCGATCCGCCTTACAGCGACTGCGTCTTTCATCAGCGCCGGCCGGTCAATCGCAGGCACCGGGCAGCGCCGGCACCAGCATCGCGGGCGTGGCCCTGATGGCAACACAGTCGCCGACCCGGAATCGCCGGTATTCGTCCATCACCACCTGTTGGTGCGTTCCCGCGAGCTGTACCGGGTGGCGGAAAACGCCGTGTGCAGGGTTCGATGCCGGTGGTTCGTTCGAAGACTCCCCGCTCAGCGATTCGGTCGCTACAACCGGTGCCGCCACGACGACGGCGGTAACCACGATCACCGGCCACGCGGCCTTCAGCAATGCGTCGCGCAGGGAAGGCGTCTGCTCGCCGGGAACCGCGAGGGAGTCACCCGGGAATTCGGACGGTCGCGGAAACGGGTCACCCACGCCTTCGGCCCGCACCACCCTGCCGACCGCAAGCACACCCTGTTCCGATGCCTGCTGGGTCCAGGCACGAGGGAGCGGCGACGGCCGGGATTCGACCGTGGGTGCAATCGCACATCCGAACAGCGATGCCACGCAAGTCGTCGTGAACGGCGTGCAGGCACGCCGACGCACATTCGAACAGGGCCGAAGGACGGTAGCTAACGGCGATTGCAGTGGGGTGGGCATGATCCTGGCGCTCGATCGTTGACCGTCATCGCACGGCCTGACCGCTGGCTCGGTGTCCTGTTCGTCCGTTTCACTCGCCGCTGTCTGGCAAGCTTTCAGGTAGTCCGCGATTCCATACGGAAGGACGTTTTCCCTCTGCGCCTGGGCGCGGCACCCGGTTTCTCCGTCGGCATCGCCGGGAGCAGCGCCGACACCCGCTTGACTGGCCGGCAAGATCAAAACCCCGAATGCGACAGGTGTGGAGATGTTCATCGGCAACCGACCTCCGATCAAGGCAGCACCGGCAGAGGTCGATCCGACAGCATCGACCTGGACACAAGAAGATTAGAAGGCCATTGCGAACATGCAATCGCCCATCCGCGCCAGCATGCAGCATCGGGTCGGCGGCCCACCCCGGGCGGCTTGATGACCACATTCCGACGGCACCGTCACGCGCCAGCGTGCCAAAAGCCTGTCCTCCAGAAAATCCGGCCAGCCCCTAACGAAGCAGCGCAGCAATGCCAAACGAGGCGGGATTTCGTCGCCTCCGGAAACCGGTTCGAAATCGCTTATCCTTGTTGGCGCGCTTCTGTTGTAACTCGATTGCCATCCGATCTGGCGAACAACGCTCATCGAGCCGCCTCAGGAGCATTTACAGATCTGGTATTCGTGCGCCAGCGGGAATCTTTGTGTTTGATTTCTCTGGATACCCGCCAGCGCGGGGCGACGGCAGACCACGTATCGGGTTCCACCCGAATGGAGAAGTTCGATGTGGCTCAGGACCCGCTGCCTGTTTTCGTTCGGCATCACACTGCCCACACCGTTCGTGCTGATGCTGCGACCACGCAGCGGTGCGCAGCAATGGATCGCGCGGGAAGAGTACATGATCACACCCAGCGTGCCGGTGTATGAGTTCACCGATGGCTACGGCAATCTGTGCCAACGCCTGCTGGCGCCAGCCGGCGCCTTCGAGGTTGCCACCAGCGCCGAGGTGATGACGGCAGATTCAGTCGACCGGGCACCGGGCGCGCCGTTCACCGACATACAGAGCCTGCCCGATGCCGTGCTCAGCTACCTTCTGCCCAGTCGTTACTGTGAGTCGGACCGTTTTCACGACATGGCGACCGAGATCACGTTCGGCAACCTGCCGGGTTACGACCAGGTGGATGCGATTACGGGCTGGCTGCGCCACAACGTGTCATACCAGCCCGGCAGCAGTGATGTGCCCGTTTCGGCGATAGAAACCAACGCCCGGCGCATTGGCGTGTGCCGCGACCTGGCCCACCTCGGTATCGCCCTGTGCCGCAGCCTGAGCATTCCGGCACGCATGGTCGTAGGCTATTTGTACCAACTGCAACCGATGGACCTGCACGCCTGGTTCGAGGCCTACGTGGGTGGACGCTGGTATACCTTCGATGCGACCCAGGCCAGGCTGAACGGTGGCTACGTCGCGGTCGGCTATGGACGTGATGCGGCGGATGTCGCCATCTACAGCCAGTACGGTCCGCTCGTCTATCCGCACACCCAGGCTGTTAGTGTCGAGCGCATCTGGAACTGACAGCGCCGGTAACCTTCATCGACCCACCGCTCGCGCAAGGATTTACGCCATGCACTTTCGTATTCACCATCACACACAGTATCGCTATTCGCAGCCGGTGCGCCTGGGTCCACACCAGCTGCGATTCTGTCCCCGCGACGACGGCGCCCAGCGTATCCTCGACTACGCACTGCAGATCTCACCAACGCCACAGGGACGCAACGAGCACATCGATCTCGAAGGCAACCGGGTGACCCAGGTCTGGTTCGATGCAGCCACCGACCACCTCGATATCACGCTGGAGATGCAGGTCGAGACCCTGCGCAGCAACCCCTTCGACTTCCTCCTGAACGCCGAAGCCGTATCCCTGCCGATCGATCATGCGCATGACCTGTATTGCGCGCGCGCCTACCTCGAGCGCATCGCGGCGGATGATGCGGTGACGGCGTTCGCCGCCGAACTCAGCCTGTCAGTCGAACGTGACACACTGCGCTTTGTCGATCGCCTGAACCGCGAACTGTTTGCCGACTTCCATCACGTGCATCGCGAGACCGGCACACCGCAAACGCCCGCCGCGACCCTGCAGTCACGCCAGGGGGCATGTCGGGACCTCGCCGTTTTGTTCGTCGATTGCTGCCGGGCAGAAGGCCTGGCGGCGCGATTCGCCAGCGGCTACCAGAAAGGCAACCTGCGCAGTGAACGCCGCCATCTGCATGCGTGGCCGGAGGTCTACCTGCCGGGCGCCGGCTGGCGCGGCTTCGACCCGACCCACGGCGAGGCGATCGCCGACACCCACATCACGATCGCTGCCGCCGCCCATCCGCGAGATACCATGCCAGTCAGTGGCCTGTTCGAAGGTGCAGGCGCAACCAGTTCCCTGCACTACGATCTGCAGATTTCGATCGCGGATGAAGTACTACCAGCCACTATCGGCGATACGTTTTTGCGCTGACCGGAGATCCTTCGTCGGCAGCCGGACCGGCACCATGCATGGTAGATCAATGCACGCGCGCCCCGTCCTGCAGGGCATCCTGGATGGTGCGGTTCAGTTCATCGATCGACAGCGGCTTGGCCAGCACGGCAGTGATGCCCATATCCAGGTAGCGATGATACTCGTCATTCATGACGCTGGCAGTCAAAGCCAGCACCGGGATATCGCGGATGCGCGGATCGGCATGATCGCGTACCCGGCGGGTCGCCTCGAGACCGTCCATGACCGGCATGTGGATGTCCATCAGGACCAGGTCAAAGTCGCCGCCTTCCAGTGCAGCCAGTGCTTCGCTTCCATTGTCCGCCACCGTGATCCTGTGCCCGACCTGTTCGAGCAGGGTCTGGCAGGCCATCCGGCCGATCGGATCGTCGTCGGCAACCAGGATCCGCAGAGGTCCCGGCGCCGGGGCCTGCAACTGTGCCGCATCGTCCCGGGTGCCGCTCTCGTCGAGGGCCTTCGGCAGATCGATCTCGATATGAAAACGGCTGCCCTCGCCGGGCACCGATGACACGCCGATCTCACCATCCATCAGTTCGACGAGCTTCTTGCAGATGCTCAAGCCGAGGCCACTTCCGGTCCCGGCCGGCCCGGTATCGATGCCAGCACGGAAGAAGCGATCGAAGATGTGCTCGAGGTCGGCGGCAGAAATGCCCGGTCCGCTGTCCTCGACCTCGATGCGCAGCCGCACCGGATCATGGCCTCTCGACAGGTCCGACAGGCGAAGCGTGACGCGGCCACGCTCGGTGAACTTGATCGCGTTGCCGACGAGATTGAGCACCACCTGGCGCAGGCGGGATGAATCGCCGACCACCCGGTCGGGCAGGTCCCGGGCACAGGTGGTCCGAAACTCGAGCTTCTTCTGTTCGGCCAATGGCAGCATCAGCCCCTCGATATCCCGCACCAGGTGTTCGAGACTGAACGGCGCACGCACCGCGCTCACCTGGCCAGCCTCGATCTTCGAATAGTCCAGGATGTCGTTCAGCACGGTCATCAGGGCACGTCCTGCATTCAGGATCAGTTCCACGTAATGGCGATCCTTTTCCGACAGCTCGCCGCGCGCCAGCAGTTGTGCGAGTGACAGCACGCCGTTCATCGGCGTCCTGATCTCGTGACTCATGTTTGCCAGGAAAGACGTCTTGGCGCGGTTGGCCGACTCGGCGCGTTCACGTGCAATCGACAGCTCGCGGGTACGCTCGGCCACCATTTCGGACAATCGCGTGCGATGCTGCTGCAGTTCATGCTCGACCTGCTTGCGATCAGTGATATCGGTCGAGATACCGCAGACACCCAAGACCTGGCCACGGTGATCCTGCAGGGGAAACTTGATCGACACGAAGGTGCGTGTTTCGCCGTCGACCGGGATCGCTTCTTCGACGTGCAGAGGTACGCCGGCATCGATGACGCGCCGGTCGTTGAGCCCGACCTCATGCGCAACCGGCGGCGGCAGGAAATCGTGGTCCTGCTTTCCGATTGCCTGCTCCGGTGAGGTTCCCAGCAACTGGCTGCAGTGGCGGTTCATCAACTGGAAGCGGCCGGACAGATCCTTGACGTAGATCGCGGCGGGCGCGTTGTCGATGATCGATTGCAGTCTCTGCTCACTGTCACGCAACCTGTCCAGCGTTTCGCGCACGGCATCGCGCATCGTCGACAGGTTGCCGGCCAGCGTCGCCAGCTCGTCCCGGCCGGACGTGTCGATAGGCGCCTGCAGGTCACCATCGGCAATCCGCCGTGCGCTCGCATTCAGGCCTTCCAGGGGATGCAGCAATCGATAACGCAGGAAAAGGGTGACCAGTGCGCCGACCAGCACGAAGCCGAACACGGCCACGCCACCGATCCGCAGAATCGTATCCTTGACCGCGATGCCTGCCGTCGTGCCAATAGCCTCGGAGCCACGCAACACCTCGTCTTCAGGATAGGCCAGGCCGAGCCGCCAGCCGGTCGACGCCATTCCGCTGTGGGCCACGTAGTAGTTGTTGCCTGCCAACTGCAAGCGTTCCAGCCCGACACTTTCCGCCTGCCGGGAAATCATCCGCCTGACCAGCTCGCTGAACTGGGCGTTGGAGGTGCTCAGAAGGTTCAACTCGAGCAGCTCCTCCGGGTGCGTCAGACCGAGCACATCGAGCTGCGACGGCGGGAATGCGATCGCCTGCCCGTCTGCCGCCACCAGGAAGGCGAAACCTGTCGCATCCCCGGTCTGTGAGAAACCCGTGAAGCTGAGGATCTCGCGCCGCATGTCGCTCAGTGAGACATCCACACCCGTGGTCGCAGCATAGCGACCGTCAGCGCGATACACCGGCGCCACGGCCGACACGATCACGCCCTGCCCGGCGGCATCCATGTACAAGCCGCTGTAGCGCGCCGTCTTCTCGGGATTGAACGCGGGTGTCGCGACCGAGTAGACCGGGTCATGCTCGGGATTGCGCAGATCGAATCCGGCCGGCCAGTCCCGATGCGGATCGGTGTTGGGTGTGTAACGCCCGATTCCCGAGCTGGTGATGATCCAGGCCGCGGTGATCAGCGGATCGCTGACCTGGGCCTCGACGAGAACGGGTTCGAGGTACGACGTGACCATCAGCTCACGACGCAGTACATCATCGAGCGCGTTCCCACCCCAGTAGAAGATGGAGGCAGGTTCGTCGCGCGTATTGCCGTAACCCCCGTTCGCAAGACGCTCGGACAGGATAGCGTCGACCTTCACCTGCGCATCGTCGAGCTGCGCCTCGCGTTCGTAGAAATGCGACAGCGCGGCCGCCTGGTTGGCAACCTGCATCAGGTAGCGTCGGAAACGCGCGTCGTAACGCTCGGCCTGCTCTGCGGCCACCCGGCGCAGGAAACTCTCGGCCTGTTGCATGGCCGAGTCCACGTAGACACTGTTGATCGTCGCGCCCAGCGAAGTCAGGCTGGAGATGCTCAGCCAAAGGACCGCGAGGATCGCCAGGAGCAGAACTCCCGCAACGACCGCCCGAATCTGGTTGCTCAACCTGTGCATGAACGCCGACAATTCCCTGCGATCCCCAATTCCATGTCGCGCGCCCGGCATTATGTACGATCCCACCGCAGTAGTGGACCTCGGCGCAGCGATTACGATGAGACAACCGTTGATGTCACCCGTGAATCGTCCGCCGGCAGGCCACCACGCCGCAGTTGGCGGCAGGCAGCCCTCGTCGTTTCGTCAGCGCTTCCGCGAATTGGACAGCCTGCTCACCGAATGGCATTGGCTTTGGCGGGAGGTGCCCTTCAAGCAGCCAAGGCTCGGATGGTATGACCGCCACCCCGAGTGGCAGGAGAAGCTGCGCGCAATCGACGACAGTCTGCTCGAATCACTGTCCGCCGATCCTGCATTGCTGAGCGGGTTCGCACGCGAACAGCTGGGCATCAGCCTGCCCGACATGTCTGACCTTGCACCAAACGACGATTCCCGGGCGTCGGCGTCGGTCACAGCGCGCGAAGGGGTGAAGCCACGCAAAGGGGAACAGGTGGAGCGTTTCGTGGTCGCGCGTGCACGCCGCTCGGACGGCACAGATCGGCAACTGGTGGAATGGTGCGCCGGTAAGGGACACCTGGGTAGACGCCTGCTCGAACGCAACGGCCGGGGCGAAATCATCGCGCTGGAGAAGGACCCGGTACTGGTCGAACAAGGTAGCAGGATGGCGGCCGAGCAGGCGCTGGCGATCAGGTTCGAACAGCAGGATGTTCTCGCAGCGAGCGTCGCCCGCTTCTGCGGCGAGGATTCACAGCATGTCGCACTGCATGCCTGCGGACATCTGCACGTCAGCATGTTACGCCACTGCTGTGCCGGGCAGGTGGCACAGATCGACCTGGTACCCTGCTGTTACCACAAGGTGCACGACAGGCCGTATCGCCCCTTGTCCAACTTCGTACAGCAAAGCACACAGCTGCGCCTGGACGACGACGCGCTCAAGCTGGCGGTGCAGGAAACCGTCACCGCGGCAGCGAACGCACGTCGCAACCGCGTACGGCTGCAGCAATGGCGCCTGGGGTTCGACAGCCTGTTGCGGACCTGTTGCGGCCAGCGCCAGTATCTACCGGTGCCATCGATAGCCGCCTCGCAAGCGGGAGAGGATTTCGCAGCCTTCTGCCAGAACGCCGCACGACTCAAAGGGATCGAGCTGCCAAAGGGCACCGACTACGCACGCATGGAGCAGCTCGGGTGCGAGCGCTTCGCCCAGGTCTCGCGCGAGGACCTGGTCCGCCAGCTGTTCCGCAGGCCGCTCGAGCTGTGGCTGATCCTCGACCGCTGCCTGTACCTGGAAGAACAGGGCTATGCGGTTGCGCTGCATGCCTTCTGTCCACGCAAGGTCACGCCGCGCAATCTATGGATCCACGCCCGGAGACGGCTGCCGGCATAGCGAACAGCTTGGAACGCATCGCGGACTGCCCGGTCCGCGGCCTCTACACGCGTTCCTGTTGCAGGCCGATCGATAGGCCCCTGCGGAACTCGTCCAGCAGCGCCAGCCGCTCCTGCGGCGAGGAACTGACATGCAGCAGATAACCGACATCCTGGCCGGCGCCCTGGCGCTCAGCGATCACGTCGCCCGGCGCGACCTTCAGCCGGAACTCGCGCATCGCAGGATGTTCGCGCAGTTGCTTTTCACCACTCACCGCCGTGACCACGCCCGACCCCGGATGCAACACCTCGACGCAGGCATAGCCCAGCGGCGCGGGCGGAAAGGTGAATGGCTCGTCCAGTTCCATCGCAACGAACGCCGCCCAGGGATCGAACCCATAGGCATACTTCATCGCATTCATGATGTAGCCGCCCGGTGGGCGCAGCGCGATCTCGCCAAACAGCAGACCGGCTTCGGTCAGGTACACCTCGAGGTGGGTGATGCCCCAGTTGATCTTCAGCGCCTTGAGCACGCGACGATTCAGTTCGCGCATCTGCGTCAACACTGACTCGTCGAGATCGGCCGGCACGAAGTTGACGTGGCGCTTCTCGACGTAACGGGTCGTGTTGACGAAGCGAATCTCACCACCATTGACATACGACTCGATACTCGCCTCCGGCGCCGCAACGAAGCGTTCGAGAATGTTGCGGCCATCCTTCTGCAGGACCAGGTCCTGCTCGCGCTGAACGAAGCTCAGCTCCCGACCACCGGAGGACTTGCGCCGTTTGCGCACCACCGGGCTGCCCAGGCGCGCAAACACCTCGCTTGCCGAACCTGCCGCCGATTCGGCCATGAAGTCGGTCATCGGGATATCGAACTCGGCCAGGTATTCCTTCATCTCCAGCTTGTCACGACAGCGCAGCGCAGTGGTCGCCGGCGACAGCCTGGCTCCGAGCAGCCGGCGCGCCAGCGCGGCCGGGTAAACCGCACCCTCGGTGCCCGCGATCACATGGCTGAAGCGCGCGCTGCCAAATGCTTCAATGATCGTGCGCTTGAGCTTTTCGGTCGTGTTCCAGAACGGCGCGGTCAGGAGCTGCTGCGCATCGGCCAGCGCAAACCTGTCATGTTCACGCCAGACGCTGAACGGGATGCCGCGCACACGTAGCTGATCGATCAGCGCGCGACGCGGGCCGATGACCAGCACACGACGAGCGTTGTTGCCTGCAGGTCGTGGGGACGGCCCGGGATCGTCAGCGGTCACGGTGTTTCGGCCCGGCAAGGAATGACCGCGGGTGACATGCTGACAGGCGCTCCTGATAGTGAATGCTCGGGGAACACTGCGGTAACGCCAGGTGCGCCCGCCCTCCCGTCCGCGGCGTCCCGCAGCACTGACGCGGTCCGCACAAATCCGGCGAGCGCCGGCAATGCGGCAGTGCCTCCGCCGTCGTGCCCGGGCAGTCGGGTCGAGAGGTGGGCGGCGGTCGAATCGGTGTTTTGAGCAATAGGCATTTCGGCTGCAGGTAGGTGCGCAAGCATGAGATGCGTTCTTGCACCGTGCAAGGGGCCGAGAGAAATATTGTCCGGGGCTTGCACGGGTCCGCGGTTGACCCGAGGATGCCTGTGGTCCCGGAACCGGCGGCGTTGGCGTGCCCACGGATTCCGCACACGCTCGCGGAGATGCCGTCCTATGACCAACACGCTTGTCAAATCGAGCATCCTGTTTCTGATGACAGTCTTTTCCGGCTCGCCGGGTGCCGTTTCACTCGAAAAAAAGGCGGCGGAGATTGCGGCGGGCAAGACCTCGACCATCGCCGAGGGCACACCACAACCGCGCCGTTTCATCGCGCGCGGCAGCTCGATCGTCGATCTGGCCCGAAACCGGAAAGTCTTCTTCAAAGGGATCGGCTATTCGCCCTACCTGCCCGGGGAGAGCCCCTTCCGCAATGGTGCGCCCGGCGACGACGGACGTTACAGCGAACACTTTGGGCTGCTCGGCCAGCTCGGTATCAACTACCTGCACGTGTTCCCGCGCCACATGCCAGCGGGATTCTTCGCAGCGATGGACGAGACCGACCTTGTCTACGGCCAGGACATCTGGCTGCAGGATCGCGCCCATGACTTTCTCGCCCCCGACTACCAGCGACAGGCCCTGGACAGGGTCAAGGCGACCATCGATCACGCCTACCGGGTCGGGCGGCCGGACCGGCTGGTGCTGTTCTCAGTCGGCGACGAATGGAAACCGGAAAGCATCGCACGTACCGACGCCTTGCATCCGCGACAAACCGCATTCGAAGGCAAGCATATCCGGGTGTCCAACCGGACCGCTTCGGAGATCGCGCTGGCGCGCCTGATCGATGCGGCCATGGAGTACGAACTGACCACTTACGGGCAACGCCACCTGTATTGTCACACCAGCTTCACCCATGTCGGACCGCTGGCCGATCGCCATGACCTGGAGGTTCCTTTCCTGTCGGCACTGACACCGGACATCGGCGACCTGGTCTGCCTGAACCTGTATATCTATGCCCGCGGCGTCGTCAGCTCGCCGCCGGGTTCGACCACCGGCAGTCCTTTGCAGGGTTACATGGAGCAGCTCGCCGGCGCTACCGACAAGCCGATCTTCATCACCCAAAGCGGTCTTTCCACGTCACCGATCTCGTCGAAGCCCTGGATACCCTGGTTCGGCGGCAACCGCGTGGAAGACGTTCCCGACACCTTCCGCGCCATCTGGACGGATCTTCAGACGGCCAGGGAAAACGACAAGTACTGCGGTTTTTCGTTCTTCGAGTTCCAGGACGAATGGTGGAAGAGCGGTGATTCGCCGACCGATGCCGATACCCAGGCGCCGGCGGACCTGGAGGAATGGTTCGGTATCTACGCCGTCGACCGGGAGAATCGGCTCGTACCCAAGGGCGGCATACCGGACGCGGTGCGCGACATCTTCAGCGGGCCGTGACCCAAACCCGGGCAAGTGAAAGTTGGCACTTACCTGAGCCGATGCGGGTTGTTTGTGGAGGGAATGTCGATGGCAGGGATGCCATCGTCTTGCCTACAGGGAGGTATTCACGGCGCTTTCGGGAAGGAACAACCCACATTGGAGGCACCGCCCCGGGAATCGAATGCCTGGGCAGGTGCCATTCCGGTCAGAGAACAATTCCGCTGTTCTCGAAAATTTTAGCTACCCGGCTGGAGCATGGCGAAACTCTCCCCTGTCCGCGGTGGACAGGCTGACGATGATGATCGCGAGCATTGCACAGGCGAAGCCGGGAATGATTTCGTAAACGCCCGGGCCGCCGAGAAAACGGCTGTTCCAGCCGAGCGCAATCCAGACGATCACCGTCAGCGCCCCGACGACCAGCCCCGCGAGGGCACCGCTACCGGTCATCCGGCGCCAGGTCAGGGACAGGATGATCAGTGGCCCGAACGCGGCACCGAAACCGGCCCAGGCATTGGCCACCAGTCCGAGCACCTCGCTGTCCGGATCACCCGCGATCAACGCGGCCACCGCACCCACTGCGAGTACCGCTATACGGCCGACAGTGACGAGCGCCCTGTCACTGGCTGCCCTGTTGACCAGCAAGCGGTAAAAGTCTTCGGCCAGCGACGATGACGAGACCAGCAACTGGCTGGAAACGGTCGACATGATCGCCGCCAGCAACGCGGCAAACAGGAAGCCGGTGATGATCGCCGGAAACAGCTTCTCGGCGAGCAGGATGAAGATGGTCTCCGCGTCGCCAAGCAGGATGCCGTTGCGCTCGGCATAGGCGCGACCGAGGATGCCGACAGCGATCGCACCGATCAGCGATATGCCCATCCATGCCATTGCGATGTTACGCGCGGTCGGTATATCGCCGACCGTGCGGACGGCCATGAAGCGCACGATGATATGTGGCTGACCGAAATAGCCCAGCCCCCAGGCCATCAGCGACAGCCAGCCGACCAGGCTCATGTCGTCCGTCCACCACGAAAGGGTAAACCCCTCGACGCCCGATAGCGTCTCGCCCGCCTGGACGAACCCACCGCCGTCGCCGGCATACAGCACAACGGCCGGCATGATGATCAGCGCCAGCATCATGATCAGGCCCTGCACGAAATCGGTCAGGCACACGGCGAGAAAGCCGCCGATCACCGTGTAGGCGAGCACGATACCGAGCGTCAGCCAGACGCCGACCCGGTAGTCGCCGCCGAACGCGGACGAGAACAGCTTGCCGCCGGCAACCAGGCCGGAGGCAGTGTAGACAGCGAAGAACAGCACGATGATGAATGCCGAAAACATGCGCAGTGGCGTGGCCTGGCTGGGGAAGCGATTGCCGAGAAACTCCGGGATGGTCAGGGCATTGCCATAGCGTTCGGTCTGTTCACGCAGGCGCGGCGCAACGACGACCCAATTGACCAGTGCGCCGATGAACAGGCCGATTCCGATCCAGGCC
Organism: Gammaproteobacteria bacterium; assembly: GCA_020445165.1. Next base: position 27,639 of record JAGRHE010000001.1, on the reverse strand, counting down.
TCGACCAGTCCGGCGGTGTAAAGCGCGCCCGGAAGACCGAGCAGCAACCAACCCGACATGTCCGACACCCCCGCCGACAGCGCCGCAACCGACGGCGTCAGGCCACGCCCGCCGAGCATGTATTGCTCGGAACTCGCCGTCGATGTACGCCATGCGTAGAAGCCGATGCCGAGCATCGCGGCAAAGTAGATGGCCAGGCTGATCCAGGTTCCGGTCTGCATCGTGTCTCCTCCTTCCTCTATTGTCGGCAGCCGTTGCAACCGCCTGGACATCCGCGCGACGTCTGGCCGGGTAATGTTACCCGCGATCATGGATCGCTCGCGCAAACGCCGGCACAGCCGCGAGTCGCGCCGTCCCTGCACCGTGAATAGTCCACGCGAATCGGGTGAAACGCGTCACCACGCAGAACCGTGCGAGCGACCTAACGTAGAAATACGGCTGCGATCCTGCAGTCGGTCGAACGCGAAAGGAGAGAGCCATGAAACGATTGAAAAATCTGTCCCAGGCGGAGCTTGCACAGGTGTCTGGTGGCGCATACCAGCTGAGGTATCTGCAGCTGGTTGGCTGGAGCCACCAGGCCGCACCCGTCCCGCCCGGCCCCAACGGCGTACCTGGCGGCGGCGGTATTCCAGGCGGCCCGCTGGCCATAGCGGCGTCCAAGTACTGTGCGGAGCACCCGGGAGGCTGCAACAACATCCCCCCGACCCAACCGCGCGATTGAGGCGTGCGGGCGCCCGGCCCATGCTTCGCGCAGGGCCGGGCGCGCGGGCCGATACGGTAGACATCATGGCGATGACGCAGCACGATCTTCGCCCAGGTTGCCGATCGTCTGACCGGTTCGGCGAACGACCCGGCTCACACGATCCCTTACGCCAGTCCAAGCACCCAGCCCGGCTCGTCGCGATACGATCGCACGAAGCACAGCAGCTCATCGCGCATGCTGACGAAGTCCTGCTCGCTGTTCGTCGGCACCATGATGCCAAGCGCAACGATGTTCGAAACCGGCGCGCAATCAGTTCGGTGCGAAACAGCAGGATTCATCGTGTAACGATTCCTGACGCATAATGTCGGATTCACGGCCCCTTCGACCGACACAATTCCATGACCACAGACAAGATACAGCACCGCGCCATCGCAGTACTCGAACGCCCGGACGGGCGGGTGCTCTTCGAACGCAGGGCCTCGAACAAGAAGCTCTCCACCTACTGGAAGCTGCCGGGTGGCAAGATCGATGCGGACGAGCACGCACGCGAGGCCCTGATCCGCGAGATGGAGGAGGAACTGGGCATCCAGGCCATCCAGGTCCGCCCCTGGATCACCCGCACCTTCGACTATCCGCACGGCCCATTCCAGCTGAGGGTCTTCCGCATCACCGCCTGGGATGCAGAGCCGAAGCCCGTCGAAGGACAGGAACTCAGTTGGCAGGATCCGACGAACCTGAGCCTGGCGCCCGTTCTGCCGGCACATCAGAAGGTGCTGGATGCACTCAATCTTCCGCCGGTCTACGCCATCTCCCAGGCCGCCAGGCTGGGCGTTGATCTCTTTCTTGAACGTCTCGAGCGCGCGTTGAAGCATGGAATCCGTCTCGTCCAGGTGCGCGAGAAGGACTTGTCCGAGGCACAACTGCACGAGTTTGCCGCCACCGTGGTCGCGATGTGCCATCCGTTCGGTGCCAAGGTACTGGTCAACGGCAATATCGAACTGGCCCGGTCGGTCGGTGCCGATGGCGTGCACCTGCAGCCTGAACACTATCGAAAGCTGCATGCCCGCCCTGCAGGCGATCTGCTCTGGGCCGCTGCCTGTCATGACCGCGCAGAACTGCTGCAGGCGGCTCGTCTGGATGCCGACTTCGCGGTGCTGTCACCGGTGCTGCCGACGCGCAGCCACCCGGGCGCTGAGGTGCTCGGTTGGCATGGTTTCAGCGAAGCGATACGCGATCTGCCGATGCCCGTGTATGCCCTTGGTGGTATGAAGAAAGGTCTACTCGATTCCGCGCGCTACCACAATGCGCATGGCATCGCGATGCTGAGTGGAATCTGGTGAGCATGGTTCGCAGGCGAGTCGGAGCGTGATAGTCGCCCTGCGTGGCGCAGCGTCTGGCTCGACCAGGGATTTCAACGACAACACCGTGTCGGCCGGCGTTGTCTTCACTATCCGTGAAATTGGAGCGACGGACCCGAACTCGGTGAACGACGTTCCTGGATTTCCGTCGCAAAAAATGCCACGGATGGCATTTTTCGCAGTCCACTAAAGAACCGGCGACCTTCCTTCACAGGCAAGCAGGCAGCGCTTCGATCATTTACACCTGGAGCGACCGTGCCTGCGGGGATTCATTCGACCTTTATCCCAGCGTGGCTTGCTGTAACGACGGAGCGTCATATCGGGAAACTTCGCACCTTCCCGCAATGTCTCGTATTCACCTTCTTCCCAGTCGAGGGAATAGATCCTGATCTGCTCCAACTGCGTCGCCCCGGCCAGGAGCTTCCCGTCGGGGGTGCGCTCCAGGCCGCAGACGCCACCCGCCCGTTCGCGCCGCAACAGATTGCCGTCCCAGTCGAAAAACGCGAAGCCGCCTTCGTACTCGCCATTGACGTCAACATTGGTACTTGCACTGGCGATCGCCACCCAGCCACGGTGATCGAACACGACCCCGCACGGGACATGGATGCCGTGTGCGGCAGTATCGAGAAACACCCCGAGGTATTCCCCGGACTCGCCGTCGTACACCAGTGTCTCGTCTGTGCCGCTGCTGTTTACATACAGGTTGCCTTCAGGTCCGAACACGATACCGCGCGGGTTGACCAATCCGCCCTCCCCCAGGCCGGTGGTCGCGTCCACGTCCACAAAGGCTCCCAACGACTCGCCGGTGTTCTTATCGAACATCAGAACCTGGTGGGTGAGCCAGCTGCTGACGAACAGGGTGTCTCCCCGCACAATCGGGTAGAAAGGCTTCCCGAGCCCGCCATTGAGTTCCGCATCGGCGGGCACCAGCAGTTCGAAACTGTCCGAGCCGTAGCGCTTGACCACCACTGAACCGTCGAATTCCGGCTCGTCGCCCTGGTGGGTGACGTAGATGTTCTTTTCTTCGTCGATGGTTATCCCGAATGCCGGGCCACTCCCCGCCTGCAGCACATGACTCTCGCGTTCCCTGCCATTCTGCAGCTTCAACTCCAATACCTCCGAGTGTGTTCGATCGACCACAACGAGATCCGATGCAAGCGCACTGCCGCCGGCGAAGGCCCCGCTGACCAGTATCACCAGGCCGTACAGGCTGGTACCAATGAATGCGTTTTTCATCGCTCTCTCCTTCCAGGTTCATTGATGAATCGTTGCGACAAGGAGAGGTTTAGCGTCCGGGTTGGATAATCCCCTGACGAACGCCTAATCTTTCTCTCACGGAAAGATCACGAAAACGCAAAGTCATATAAATCAATAACTTCACCACTGGTCGTGAGCGCTGATGATTGCTGACAATTGCGAGGAGTCGAATTCCACGCCCTTGCGTATCGGTGATTGGACCTACCATCCAGATCTGCTGAAGCTCGAGCGCGGGCCGGACACCATCAAGCTCGAACCCCGCGTGGGACAGCTGCTTGTGTTTCTCTCGCAGCAAGCAGGACACCCCGTCTCCCGCGATGAGCTGCTCGCGGCCGTCTGGCCAAACCGGGTGGTCGGCGACGAGGCGCTTTCCAATGCCATCAACAAACTGCGGAAGGCGGTCGGTGATGACCGGCAGAACCCAAGCTACCTGGAGACCATCCCCAAGGTGGGTTATCGATTGATTGCCCCGGTTGAGACCCTGTCGATCGCCACGGCCGATTCCGAACCGCGGTCGGGGCCTGGAAAATCCACCAATCGGGCCTGGACCATCGGCGCCGCGGCAACCGGCCTGCTCCTGCTGCTTGTGCTGGCCATCGCCTTGCCCTGGACCGCCGGAGATCGACCGGCGATAGAACAAACCGATAAGCAGGGTCCGCCAGCATCACTGGAGGCACCGCGATTGCTGATCCTTCCCTTCGCAGACCTCAGTGACGACCACAGCCAGGGATATCTCGCCGACGGTATCGTCGAAGACATGATCACCGACCTGTCGCGCATCGACCACGTGCGCGTGTTGGCCCGCAGCACGTCTTTCCAGTACCAGGGTAAACAGGTCGACCCGCAACAAATCGCCAGCAAACTTGGTGTCTCACACCTGGTCGAGGGCAGCGTGCGCAAGCTCGGGGACACCCTGCGTATCACGGCCCGCCTCATCGACACCGGCACTGCCCAGAATGTCTGGTCGCAACGATATGACCGCTCGTTGAGCGAGATCTTCGAGGTGCAGGAAGACCTCACACAGAAAATCGTGGATGCGCTGACGGCCCGTCTCGCCGCGAAGCGATCAGCCCGGGTCAGCCTGCCCGGCAACAGCTTCGAGGTTTACGATCTCTACCTGAAAGGTCGACAGGCCCTGAGCCAGCGGACACCCGAGGCCAACAAACGGGCGCAGGACTACTATCGCCAGGCGATCCTGCTGGATCCGAATTTTTCCCGCGCGTATGGTGGCATCGCAGCCGCATTGACGCGCTATGCCAACAAGGGCTGGAGCGATACACCGCAGGTCGAACGCGACCTAGCACTGCACTATGCGCAGAAGGCGGTTGAACTCGACCCTGATTCCCCCGACGCCTATTGGTCGCTGGGCTTCACCCGACTGTACCGGCACGAAAACGCATTGGCTGCAGAGGCCGTCGAGAAGGCCTTGCAGCTTGCCCCCGGTTACGCCGACGGGATGTCGCTGTTGGCACAGATCTACAACTATTCCGCGCAGGCCGAGAAGGCCATCGCGTTGATCGAAGAAGCCATCCTGATCAATCCGTTGTATTCCTGGGATTACCTCTTCAATCTCGGCTGGGCGCACTACACCCTGGGCGACTACGAGAAAGCGGTGAAGTATCAACAGATGGCACTGGCCCGAAACCCGTACGCCACCTATGCCCGCCTGATGCTGGTGGCCGGCCTCATGGCATTGCACCGGGAGGAGGAAGCACAGTGGCAGGTGGACGAGGTGCTGGCCTACCACACCAATATGTCGATTCGCTTTTTGCAGCAGGAAACCCCGATCGAGCCTTCCAATGCGCGGACCCGGCAGTTCCTGGCGCACCTGCAGGCAGCGGGAATCCCGCTGGACTAGTTGCCAAGCTCTGCTGACTACCGATCCCACGCGCTCCTGACGACAGTCCCTGCCTGTTGGTACGGAGTGTCCGCAAAACCGGGCCGATTCACCACCAGAACCGCCACCACAGGAAAAGGTGGCCACTTACTGGTACGTGACGCCGGCTGATTTCGCGTCCTCGTCTTGCAGCCGATCTGGTCGACGAAACGTGACACCGGCCGAAGCGCTGATTCTTCGATTTTTTCGAACTCAATGAGCCAGGCTTTCGAATTGTCCGAATATCACAAAACTCTTATCTTGATGCCACTGGAGCAACAAAGCCGTAACAGCTCGCTGGAGGCAACAATGAACGCAGCATTTCCACAGATCTCGCCGATGGATCTGGCCGAGCGCCTGAATGGCGGCCGCAAGGCGACGGTACTCGATGTCCGTTCGCCGGCCGAGTACCGCGCCGGACACATTCCCGGCGCACGCCTGCTACCTGTCGACGAACTCGATCCGAGCAAACTTGGCGAAATCCTCGACCCGACAGAGTTGCGGGCAGACCACCCGCTCTACCTGACCTGCCACGCGGGAATGCGCGCGGAGAAGGCGGCGCAGATGCTTCGTGATGCGGGCGTGGAACACCTGACCCTGGTTCAGGGCGGTACCGAGGCATGGCAGAAGGCCGGGCTCCCGGTGCGCAAGTGTGGCACTACGCTCTCGCTCGAACGCCAGGTCCAGATCGCAGTAGGAAGTCTGCTGATTCTCAAGGTGTTCTTCGGCTTCACCGTGCATGAGCTGTTCTTCGTCGCCGGCGCCGCCATCGGTGCCGGGCTCATCACCGCCGGGATCACGCGTTGGTGTGGCATGGCGCGATTGATGGCGCGTATGCCCTGGAACCGCCGTCGCGACTGCGGTCGTGTGGCACAGGTCTGACCTGGCATCCAATTGTGAACGTATCAGGAGAAAATCATGATCTTCAGACAACTCTTTGACCCCACGTCATCAACCTACACCTATCTGATGGCAAGCCGCCGCGGCGGTGAGGCCCTGCTGGTCGATCCCGTGCTGGAACATACGGATCGCTATATCCAGCTTGTGCGAGAACTCGACCTGCGCCTGGTACTGGCGGTCGATACGCATATCCATGCCGACCATGTCACCGGCATCGGTCAGCTCCGCGAACAGACAGGTTGCATCACGGCAATGGGGGAGATGACGCAGGCCGAATGCCTGAACATGCGCTTCGCCGATGGCGAGAAGCTCAAGCTGGACGGTGTCGATATCCAGGCCATTTACACGCCTGGCCATACCGACGACTCGTACAGCTTCGCGCTGCCTGATCGTGTGCTGACCGGCGACACGCTGCTCATCCGCGGCACGGGTCGTACTGACTTTCAGAATGGAAATGCCGGTGATCAATACGACAGCCTGTTCGGTCGACTGCTCAAGCTGCCGGAAGACACGTTGGTTTACCCGGCGCACGACTACAACGGCATGACCGTCAGCACCATCGGCGAAGAGAGGCGCCACAACCCGCGACTGCAGGTTGCCGATCGCTCAGCCTACATCGCGTTGATGAACGGGCTGAAGCTGAGCAACCCCAAGCTGATGGATGTCGCCGTGCCGGCAAACCGAAAGTGCGGCTTGGCTACGGCGGCCTGATGGATCGCCCACATCGTCCGGGCATGGCAGCGGCAGAGGTGCGACCGCAATGTCGACCCAGTGCCCATGTCGGGGTCGTGCGGATGACCCCGACCAACCACACTGCCAAGGCCGTTGAAGCACAGGGTGCCCGGCCGCATCTTCTTGGGTAGAGACGTTACAGATACTGCTGACCGGTTCGACCGGGCAAGCCGGTCAGCCTGATGTGGAGGATTCGAAATGCACGATGCCTTTTTCTGGATTGCCTTCTTCGGCGCCCCCCTGTTTCTCATCCTGGTCACCGCCTTCGTTTTCCGGCCGTCTGCGCGCGAGGGATATCGCGCCGCTAAGCAGGTGATATTCGTGGACGAAAACCCGTCTCATCGGCGACGCAGGTCCGGCTGATCGTGGACCCGGGTGATTCGGGCAGGCGGATCAGGTGACGAGCATCAAACGCTGGTCTTGAACAGGCAGCAGGGACAATGGGTATGCCGGAGAAACGCTCCGGCATACCGGTGAAGTGTGTTACTTCGACAGGTAATCGATCACAGCCGCTTTCTCGGCGTCACTGAACTTATCCCACGCCTTCAGCATTTTCTTGGGCGCCTCAACGCCGCCGTTGAACGCAGCCTGAATCTTGTCTGCGGACAGGCCCTTGATGACCTTGATGTCATCCTCGGGAATGGCCTTGGTGCCACCTTCTTCATGACACTTGCCACAGCTGGAATTGAACAGTGCTTCACCGTCACCGGTGCCGGCAAGAACGGCAGTGGAAGCGGACAGGATCAGAGCCGATACAGCTATGGCCATCGTTTTCTTCATCATTGTCTCTCCAGACAAAAAGTTGGACCAAGGGTTGAATGTCCCCCTACAAGGGGATGGCCGCCTGGCCGAGCCCCTGAAAGCGCGCCAGGTTTGATGCGGGCGGCTGAGCATATCAGACCTGGTTCGCTTCCAGGTTGCGGCCAAAATCAACAGGCCCCGCACCGGCGATGCGCCAGCACGTGGTAAACCTGCGTCACTCGCAGTCGCTGAAGCGCCGACTTGGGGTGGCAGCAGCGCGGGTTGCTTGTTCTCGCGCGAACTCACGTGCCAGTATCGCTGACTCAACCCGGCATGAATGGCTGCAGGCATGAGCGCTGATTCCGCAACCCCGCCCCCACTTCCTAATCCGCCACCGGTTCACACCGTTGCACCCATTCGCGTTCTTGCCTGGCTGCAAATGGGGTGGAATGACCTGCGATCCGCAACCGGCATCAGCTTGTTGCATGGCCTTGTCGTCGTGGTACTCAGTTATGCCGTACTCGCCACGACGCTCTTGCGCTGGGAACTTCTGATCATCGCGGCGTCCTGTTTCGTTTTCGTCGGGCCCTTCCTGGCCACGGGCCTGTATGCGGTCAGTCGCACGCTGGAAAACCACGAACAGCCGACGCTTGCCGACGCCATCAAGGCCTGGCGACATGCCAGTAGGTGCCTGTTCCGGTTCGGTCTCCTGCTCGTTTTCATTGGTGCCTGGTGGGTTGCTCTGTCGCTCTTCCTTTTCTATTTCTTCGTCAATGTATCGATCGCCAACCCCATGGACTTCCTGCGTTACGTGCTGACCCAGGAGGACGAACTCTTCGCGTTGTGGACCATTCTGGGCGGCCTCTACGCAGCGGTGACCTTCGCAATCACCGTGGTTGCCATGCCACTGCTGGTGGACCGTGATGTGAACTCATGGGTCGCGCTGCAAACCAGTGTCCGCTCAGCCAGCGAAAATCCGGTCACGATGGTACTTTGGGCCATGGTCATCATGGCGCTCACCGGCCTCTCGTTCGTCACCGGAATGCTCGGCTTCCTGGTTCTCTATCCACTGATGGGGCATGCCTCGTGGCATGTCTATCGCGACCTGGTGGATGCATCCGCGCTGCCGGCCTACGCCAGGTAGGAGCATCGGGCAGTGTCATTAACTGAAGAACAGATCGCCAACATTGGCCTGACATGGGGCCTGGGGTTCTTCATTGCCTTCATGCTATGGATCATCTGGGATCTGGCCCGAAAATCCAACGCTGGCAAGTTCGGCACATTCATTCTGTTCTTTGTTCTCGCATTCGGTATTTTCGGTTTCCTGGCCAAGAACGTGCTCGAATGGCTGCTCGAGCCATGAGCATCACGCAGCCTGTTGGGGCGAGGAAAAACGGGCACTCCAGTCCCCTGACGGCCGCAACCCCCTGATGCCCGTGTGCATTCCGTTCCAGTCCGTTCATAATTGGCGGGATCGATTCGTTTTTGACAGCTTATCCCCTTGAGCCGCCGGCCCAGGAAGAGTTTCGCCAGAACTGCTCCCGGTCGAGTTTTTCTGCGTTTCCCGACGTGTTACGGAAGGGACGACACCACCACGGACAACCGGACGCGTGGACGTTCCGGAACAGGAAGGCATGACACGCATATTCTCCAGCTGGCCCCGCGCACTCCTGGCAGCATTTTCGCTGGTGATCTCATCGCCGGCTGTGGTCGACGAAACCCGGTTGCCCAATCCCTGGGCGGATGCGCAGGAGCCTGTCTCAGGCAAGCCGCAGGCGATCGGCGGCTACAGTGCCGGCTGCCTGCAAGGGGCGGAATCGATCCTCGCCGATGAGGGACCAACCTTTCAGGTGATGCGCAAGTCCCGCCGCCGCTACTTCGCCCAACCAGCGATGCGCCAATTCGTCAGCGAGTTGGCATCCGAGATCCGGCGCCGCGAATTCGGCACCCTGCTGGTGGGTGATCTCGGCCAGGCTCGCGGCGGCCCCACGACCACGGGACATGCCAGCCATCAGATCGGTCTGGACGGGGATTTCTGGTTCTGGCTCGATTCGCCGGCCAACCACCGGACATTGACCGAACAGGAGGTGGAGCAACTGAGTGCTATCTCCATGCTCGACGAGGATCAGCAGGATGTCGATCCGGAACAATTCCAGGCCAAACACATCAGCGTGCTGAAATATGTCAGCCAACAGCCCGAGGTGGCACGGATCTTCGTCAATCCATTGATCAAAAAGGCGGCCTGCGAGAGTACCGACCAGGCCGAATGGTTGAACAAGCTGCGCCCCTGGTGGGGACATCACTACCATTTCCATGTGCGTCTCCACTGTCCTTCCGGCCAGGCGGACTGCAATCCACAGTCACCGCCGCCGGCCACACACGGCTGCGGTCAGGAACTGGCATGGTGGTTCAGCGAAGACGCGGCCGAACGACTGCGCAAAGGCCAGGAATTGAGCCGCAAACTGTCACCGCTGCAACGACTGGCGGATAAGCTGGCCAGGGTGCCGACTCAGTGTGAGTCGCTGAAACAATGAGCAGGCGGTCGCAAGGTGACGACGACCTGCCGGATCGTCGTTGCAACTGCGCACTGCGTTAATCGCCAGACGCGGAAACGGACACCAGATACGGATTCAGCGCCGGCTCCAGACATCTCGCCGCAGCCAGCAAAGCCGCTTCGGCACCGGGCGCGCAGGCCAGCATGACGCCGGGGGGCAACCCACTGCGCGGGTCAGGATCGCTCCAGGCGGGCAGCGTGATCGCAGGCAGATCGACCAGATTGCAGAACGTGAGCGATGTGACCGTCGTGTTGACGCCGGGTCGCAAAGACGAACGGTTCATCGCACCGTGCTTCGGGGCCACGACACCGAGCGTCGGCAACAGCAGCACACCATCGCCACCGAGCAGGGAATGATAGTGAACACGGGCACGCCCGATCGATGCGTGGATCTCGGGCAGCCTGCTGATACGGGTTTTCACCAAAGGCGCTGTCGCCAGCAGCTGCAGCAAACCACGATCGACACTCGGACGCCCGCGCACATGGTTGAATATCTCGCGCACCAGTGAGAATGGTTGACCACCCGAGGTTTGCAGTTCCGCCGTCAGGCGAGGAACCAGCTCCGTGGCAATCAACGCCAGCAACTGTTTGAACAGCTTGCCGACGTCGGCAAACGGATGCGTCTCCTCGGGCATGTGTTGTGCCAGCTGCCTGCGGGCGCGCGACATGGCGGTTCCGATCGCCGGACTCTTCCAGCGCATGACGAACGGCTCAGGAATGATCAGTCGCAGACTGCCCGGCGACGGCAAAGGGCCGAGCGGCTGCCGGGCGATGACGTCATAGAGTAGATGCGCATCGCGTACTGAACGCGTCAGCGTCCCGAGTGCGAGCAGATTGTCGACGTACAGCCCGGCCAGGTCCGGCCAGGTTCCTGTCTTGTCGATGGCACCTGCCGCAGCCTTGAAGCCGACGATGCCGTTGAAGGCTGCCGGGATGCGAATGGAGCCAAGAATGTCGCTACCCACGCCGGCGACAGTGGAACCGGAGGCGACGAGCGCAGCCTCGCCGCCGGATGAACCACCCGCGGTACGACCGGAATCGAGATAGTTGCACGTGCGGCCAAAGCGCGGGTTGGTCGTTTCGCCGGTCATCGCCAGTTCCGGCACATTGCTGCGCGCGAGGATAATGGCACCCGCTGCGCGCAGGCGCTGCACGACGACGGCATCGGTATCCGGCACGGTTGCGGGACGACGCAGGCTGCCGGCGGTCAGTGGCTCGGCCGCCATGGCAATGGTTTCCTTAATGCTGATCGGCAAGCCCGCCAGCGCACCATCGCCTGCACGGTCGGCAGCGGCCCTGGCCTGCACGCGCCGCACGTCGACGGCGGCATTGAGCATGGCGTGATGCCGATCCAACCGATCGATATAACCATTTACGAGATCGCCCGCCGTGCAGTGACCCGCACGCAATGCCTCGCGTGTGGCAACAGCGTCGGGCAGGTCAATCGGCCTCGGGGACTTCATCCGTAAGATCACTCCTTCCGGCAAAGAGCAACATGGCGAAACGCCGACTCAACCGGCACAGTAGCTTGTAGCGACTGATTCTGCCTGGCCTTCCGGCCACGCGATGCGCTGCGAACGGATGCTGCCGGCCATCTCGTCCCAGGCGTCCGCAACACAAAACGACCGCCCGTCGCTTTCCGTGCCATGCTGTCGCCCTGCGATGCCATTCAGACCCTGTATCAGCCGCGGAACTCGGTCGCACATCGCGATGTCGACAGCCGAAGTGCGACCACAGTGTGGCGAGGCCCAGACGGCTGGCAAGTAATAAGGAATAAGGATGACTGAGATCTCACGCGACCCAACCAATCCCAGGGGGCATACAGACGACTCACCGGCGCATCGCGTCTGGCGTTGGGTGGACCGTAATTTCATCGAACTCGGCCGCGAGATGCGGCTGTCCTACCTGCCCCCGCTGATGGTGTACATGGCGGCCGGTATCTCAGGCCTGACCGGCATCGTCGGCACCTTCTTCGTCAAGGACTACCTGAATCTTTCCGCCGAGTTCCTCGCGGCGCTCGCGTTCTGGGCCGGCATTCCATGGGCACTGAAGATGCCGCTGGGGCATCTCGTCGACCTGATCTGGCGCTACAAGTCGTGGCTGGTGTTCGTCGGCGCCGGGATGATCGCGGCAAGCCTCGTCATCATGCTCGGCCTGCTCGCGATGCCCGACGCGATGGCACAAACGCTCACGGTCGAGGCCTGGTTCGTGGTCAGCGCGCTGCTGGCACCGGTCGGTTACGTGGTTCAGGACGTGGTCGCCGACGCGATGACCGTCGAGGCGGTGCCCCGCGTCGACGCACAAGGCGCACCGATCGATCCGGCCAGACTCCGGCTCATGCACACGACGATGCAGACACTCGGCCGCGTCGCAATCATCGGCGGCGGCGTGTTCGTGTCGCTGCTGAACGTGTTTCTGTTCGACGGCGTCGATGCAATGCCCGAAGCACAGAAAGTCGCGACGTACATACGCATCTACGAGTACGCCCTCGCCATCCCCGTGATCTCGGTACTCGGTGTGCTGCTCGGCGCCTACCTGACACGGCGCAAGCTGCGCGACCTGCGCCGGGCAGGCATGGACGTGGCCAAAGCGGCCGAAAAAGCCTTCGGACTCGACCAGTCGAGCGAACCGAATTGGTGGATCCTCGGTGGCAGCCTGGTCTTCGTCGGCTTCACGATCGCCATGGGCCTCAGCGACGTCCCCTTCAACAAGGAGATCATTTTTTTCGGCTCGATGGCGATCGTGCTGTTCCTGATGAGCCGTCTGCTCAAGGAGCTGACGCCGGGCGATCGGCTGGTGCTGGTCGGTACGGCCGTCATCATTTTCGTCTACCGTGCCATGCCGACGCCCGGCCCTGGACAGACCTGGTGGATGATCGACGAACTCGGCTTCAACCAGCAGTTTCTCGCCGTCCTGTCATTGATTGCCAGCGCACTGACATTGGTTGGCATGTTCCTGTTCCGACGCTTCATGGCCGAGCGCTCGATCGCCTATGTAGTCGTGTTCCTCACCGTGATCAGCAGCGTGCTGTACCTACCGATTGTCGGCATGTATTACGGCCTGCATCAGTGGACGTCGGCAATGACCGGCGGCATCGTGGATGCGCACTTCATTGCCCTGGTCGATACGGCGCTGGAGTCGCCGCTCGGTCAGATCGCGATGATTCCAATGCTGGCGTGGATCGCCAATTCGGCACCCGCGCACCTCAAGGCCACCTTCTTCGCGGTCATGGCCTCGTTCACCAATCTCGCCCTGTCGGCCAGTCAGCTCGGCACCAAGTACCTCAATCAAGTCTTCACCGTGACACGCGAAGTCAAGGACCGGGCTTCCGGCGCGATCGACGTGCCGGCCGACTATTCCGAGCTTGGTTGGTTGATGTGGTCGGCAATGCTGCTCGGACTGGTGTTACCGCTGCTCGCTGTCCTGATGATCCGCCTGTCACCACTCAAAAGCGCCTGACCCGCGGGCGTCAACACCAGTCCATCAGAAACGACCGGAACACTTATGCTTGTTGTCAGTCGTCCCTACCGGGCACTAGAGTAAGGATCACGTATCAGCGGAAAGTATTGGTATATGGATACGTCGACTTCGCAGATGGGCAGCTACCGTGCCCGTCACCAGAACTGCCGGCCCGCAGCTCGGCAGATCACGCAGCGCCTGATCGTCGTATTGATGCTGGCGCTGTGGTCGGTCTCGACGCTCGCAACCACGGTCGCACCGCCGGGCACAGCGCACTGGCAGGATACGCGCTACATCGAGCGCGGCTTCTTCGATATCGCACTGAACGGTGAGCACGAATGGATATCACCCGTCGTGCGCAAGTGGGTCCAGCCACTCAAGGTCTGGCTGTACAGCGAAGCCGGCGATGCGCTGCAGCAGCAGTGGTTGCTGTCCGCGCATCTGCAACAGTTGAGCGCGATAACCGGTCTGCCGGTGACCTTCGTGTCCGACCGCAGCACGGCCAATGTCCGCATCCTGTTCGTCGGCGACCGCGATCCCAACCGCGCGGCCGCCAGGGCGCTCTCGCGCAATGGTTACCTGCAATTCAAGCGGAACATCTGCGTCGGGCAGTTTCGCTCCAACAGACGCGCGGAGATCGTCCGCGGGACCGTTGTGATTCCGGTGGAGCGTGCCGAGCTTCTCGGAAAACTCGTACCCTGCGTGATCGAAGAAGTGACCCAGATGCTCGGGCTGCTCAACGATTCCCGCTATTTTCATCCCACGATCTTCAGCGACATCACCGATAACGAACAACTGACCGGCTTCGACGTGTTGCTGTTGAAACTGCTCTACCTGCCCGAGCTGGCTGCCGGCATGTCGTATGCCGAGGCGGCCCCGATCATTCGTCGACAACTCGAAACCTGGAGACAGGCCGGTGTGATCGAGCGTGCCGCCTCGACCGTCGCAATCGGCCCATTGCACGCATTCGTCACACCATAGGGCAAGGTTGCCTTTCGATTCGGCACGATGCGCTGCAGCGTCGATACCGTCTCGGGTGCGCCCAAGACGGCCAACGGCATGCGCCGGCTACCACAGCCATCGCCTGACATTCGGCCAAATCCGTGCTCCGGGTGATATGACTTCCAGCTCGGCCCGCACCCTTTAATCAGATGATCCCACACCGGCGACGCATGTGAACCAACATGCCAAAGGCCAAGAGAGTGAAAGTCGTGGGCGCAGAGACGGGCACCCCGTTTACGCGCTCGACAGCGACGTCGTCGAACACTCCACCACCGTCAGCGATTGCACCCGGGTAGTCGGCCACGCAGGGGCCGGGCAATGAGGCGCTGCAGAATTCGTCCAGTGCGGACACGAAGAAGCCGGCGGAGAAGTCAGAGCGGACTGCGGTGATCAAACCGACCTGGGGGTCCAGGTTGACGAACGAATCCGAGGAGGTGTCGAAAGCGAACTCGTTCACAGCAAACGTGCCTGTGGTAACAAAGGTGAGGTCGTAGCTGCTTCCAGTCCACAGCGTGATCGAGAACGCGTCAAGATCCGCATAGCCGAGCACGGAGCCATCCAACGAAGAGTCGAAGGTAAACGAACCTACCGTGGGTGTCGACGTAGGGATTGCGAAGTCCACGGTCACAGGCGCAGCGTATGCAGTGGTCGCATGGAACACAGCGGCCGCCACAAGGACACAGACGAAGGATTTCAGCATTTTTTGCCTCCCTTCCTGGTGCCTGGCACCGATCTCCGGCCTGCAAGCCTGAGGAGAGCAACGGGTGCCGTCGAATGACTTTAGAAGCGTAGCACACTGAATATCACGCGCAGGGCCTCAAGATGGGTCTGGCGAACGAATCAAGTACAACGGCCCAACCGTGGGAGTGCCGCTTCTGCTCCTCGCGCTTGATTATTCGGACTTGATCTGACTGCGGTGTCAGAGTCTTCCCAGGCCAGTCTCGCTTGCGACCACAAGCTGCCCGCGAAAATCGACGCAACCGATTCCTTCCTCCCACGCGCAAGCAACCGCCTGACCCCTGTGACCACTCCCAAGCCATCGCTTCATGACCGTCCCGGTTCTCGCAGAAACATCACGGCGTATAACCGCCTTCAAATAAGACGCCCACAAGTTCCCCTGGCACTCTAGAATGTCTGGATAAGTTGCACTTCCCAGCCGTTCGCGTCGACCAGGCGTGTATGGAGGTAGGGCAAGATGACTGAACGATCTCGCATTCTCGGGCTGTTGCTGTTCGCCACCGTCGTGAGCACACTCTGCCACGCGGATGAAATCATGGTGCCGACAACGTCAGGTGAAGAGCTGACCGCCGAGCGATTCGCTGCCGATGGTCGCTACCTGGTCATCTGGTTTGCGCCGGAATTCGGTTTTCGCGACAACCATCGCGCACTCGCCGCGAAACTTGCCGAGCGGGGAATCGAAGTCTGGATGAGCAACATCCCGGAATCGCTGTTCCTGCCCAATGGCACCGAAGCCATCAGACAGCTCGACGGCAGCTACGCGGCGGACATAATGGAATCTGCCCACTCCAGAGCCGGCAAAAAGATCGCTGTTGTCGGAAACTCCTATGGCGCTGTCGTTGCACTGCTGGGCGCCCGCACCTGGCAGCAGCGCAGACAGGATGACCCTGCCCTGGTCGGAGCGATTCTGTTCTCGCCCTATACCTACGCCTCGATACCTCCATTGGGCGAACTTCCAAGGTACCTTCCGATTGTCTCCGCAAGCAACATCCCGATCATGATCTACCAGACCTCGGGCAGCGGTATCTTCACCCAGTTCCCGACCCTGCTGGAGAAGCTGCAGCAACACGGCAACCCTGTCTACACGCAAGTCATTCCCGGAATCATGAGCCTGTTCTACCAGCACCCGCCGACGCCAGAGATGTCTGAACAGCTGGCACGACTACCCTCGAGTATCGAAAGGATGCTGACGCTGCTGGATGGACATTCGCTTGCGGCCACAGCGGTCACGCTGGATGAAGAAGTGTCGGTCGAGAGCGGCATCGATGTTGCGCTGAAAACCTTCCGGGCAAGCATCAAGCCGGTCCCTATCGACCTGCCGGACACCACCGGGAGCCGGGTTGTCAGAGCGGACTATGCGGGCAGGGTGACGCTGGTCAACTTCTGGGCCACGTGGTGTCCGCCGTGCGTCGAAGAGATCCCCTCTCTCAACCGTTTGCGGCTCAAGATGGCGGACCTCCCGTTCGAGCTGATATCTGCCAACTACGCAGAGAACGACAGCGACATCCGGTCCTTCCTCGAATCCGTGAAAGTCGATTTTCCGGTGCTACTGGATCATGACGGCGAGTTTGCCCGGCAGTGGAATGTAATCTCATATCCATCGACATTCGTCATCGATCCGAAAGGCACCATCCGGTATGGCGTAAACGCTGCCATTCACTGGGATGATCCCGCTGTGATCGCAGCACTGCGGGCATTGCTGGATGAGCCCTGACGGCGACCCGGCGTCAGCACGACTCGTGGACAGCAGGTGAATGCTTGAAAACTCCTGTCTGTGCAGACTTGTACTTCCGGGTCCGATTATTTTCCGGGTGGGTTGCAATCAGGCCCGGCGTCGCGCAGTGCTGAAGAAGCTGACGAGCTCGAGCAGGCTTCTGGACTGCTCATCCATCGACTGGCTGGCCGCCGCGGCCTGCTCGACCAACGCGGCGTTTTGTTGCGTGGCGTCGTCGATCTGGCTGATGGCCTGACTGATCTGACCCAGACCGGTACTTTGTTCGCTGCTGGCGGTCGATATCTCCGCGATGATCGAGTTGACCTTCTCGACGGATTCCAGGATCTCAGTCAGTTTTCCGCCGGATTCGTTAACCAGGCGCGATCCTTCATCGACCTTCTTCACACTGTCCTCGATCAACGAGCGAATCTCCTTCGCTGAATCCGCGCTGCGCTGGGCCAGGTTACGGACCTCGGAGGCGACGACGGAGAATCCACGCCCTTGCTCACCGGCACGCGCCGCCTCCACTGATGCGTTCAACGCCAGCAGGTTGGTCTGGAAGGCAATCTCGTCGATGACCTCGACAATGTTCGCGATCTGCTTCGACGCCGTGTTGATGGCTTGCATGGCGTCGATGGCGTTGCCGATCACCTCACCGCCACGCTTCGCGCTGATATGCGCATCACCGGCGAGTTGTGTGGCCTGACGCGCGCTGTCGGCATTCTGCTTGACGGTGCTGTCCAGCTGTTCGGTGGAGGCCGCCGTCTCTTCCAGGCTGGCGGCCTGTTTCGAGGTTCGATCACTGAGGTCGACATTGCCCTTGGCAATCTCCCCTGAAGACGCGTTGATGCTGTCGGCCGCCTCGAGGATGCGTTCGACCATCTCACGCAACTTGTCCACGGTCGAATTGACCGCGTTCTTCAGCGCAAGAAAATCGCCCTCGTACTCACCGACCATCGTCTTGTCGAGATCACCATCGGCGATCGCAGCCATGACGTGGGTCGCTTCCTGCAGACAGGTCTCAGTAGTCTGTGCCAGCAGCTTCTGTGCGCTGATGTCAGTCGCATACTTGACGACCTTGTAAGGCTTGCCATCCGGGTCGAGAATCGGGTTGTACGAAGCCTGTATCCAGACCTCCCTGCCGTTCCTTCCCAGGCGTCTGTATTCACCCGCATCGAACTCGCCGCGATTGAGACGTTCCCAGAACTCGCGATACGCGGTATTGGCGGCGTAGTCCGGGTCGGCGAACATCCGGTGATGTTTGCCCTTGATCTCGTCGAGCGCGTATCCAAGTGTCTGCAGGAAATTCTCGTTGGCATTCAGAATGGTGCCATCCATCGAGAACTCGATAACGGCCTGCGACTTGCTGATGGCCTCCAACTGCCCGCTGACGTCTGCATTGCGCACCTTCTCGGCTGTGATGTCGCTGGCAAACTTGACGACCTTGAAGGGTCGTCCGCGCTGGTCAAAAATCGGGTTGTAGGTCGCCTGTATCCAGATTTCCTTGCCGCCTTTTCCCAGTCGCTTGTACTCACCGGTATCGAATTCACCCTCTCGCAACCGCTTCCAGAACGCACGGTAGTCATTGCTGTCGGCGTAAGCAGGTTCCACGAACAGGCGGTGATGTCGGCCTTTGATCTCGTCCAACGAATAGCCAACCGTGTTCAGAAAATTCTCGTTGGCGTGAATAATCGTTCCATCGAGGTCGAACTCGATGACTGCCTGAGACCTTCCGATTGCAGCGATCTGCCCGGCATGGTCCGCATTCGTGCGTTTCTGTTCGGTGATGTCGACTGCGAACTTGACGACCTTGTAAGGCCTGCCGTCCGGATCGAGAATCGGGTTGTAGGTAGCCTGTATCCAGACTTCTACACCGCCTTTACCGACACGACTGTACTCGCCTGACTGAGGCTCGCCGCGTCGCAGTGATTTCCAGAAAGCGGCATACTCTGCGCTCGCCGCATAGTCGGGATCGGCAAACATGCTGTGGTGGCGGCCGATGACCTCGTCTGCCGCATATCCCATCGTACGCAGGAAATTGTCGTTGGCGTGGACGATGTTGCCATCGAGATCGAACTCGATAACCGCCTGGACACGATCGAGCGCCGCCAGTTGACCTTCTCTGTCGTTGCTCTCGTGCTTCTGCGCCGTAACATCGGTGGCGAGCTCGACGATCTTGGTGAGTCGCCCGCGACCGTCGAGAACCGGGATATAGCTTTCCAGGATCCAGACCTCTTTCCCGCCGTTACCGACCCGCTTGTATTCTCCGCTGTCGAACTCGCCGCGGCGAAGCTTGTCCCAGAATGCCTGGTAATCGGGGTGCCCGGCGTCAGCGGGGGTCGCGAAAATGCGGTGGTGATGACCGACGATTTCCGCCAACTCATAGTCCATGACATCGAGAAAGTTTCGATTCGCCGTAAGAATCTTTCCGTCCGGCGTAAACTCGATGATCGCCTGCGATTTATCGATCGCCGCAACCTTGCCGGTCAGTTCCTCGTAGCGCGTGCCTCCGCGCAGCACGTCGACCAGGGCAGCAGCCAGGCTTGAGAGCGTCATGTCTATGGTTCCTCCATGTCGATACTGGCGTTGCGCCGCCTAACCGTCAGATAGTCGGCAAGTGCCGGTGTTTGTTTAGGAAACACGAACCCGAATCCCCGAGCTTCGTCAGGCCTAATGACACTCCGCGAGCCGCACCGACAGTGACTGGGAGTTGATGGGGTGGTTCGGCGCGAACGCGGCAGAAAAGCCGCCCGAAAAGCAGACGATCAGCCAACAGTTCTGACCACTGAAACGGCTGGCGAAGAATCGGGCCAAAGTGCCGTGCCGATGAGTGCCCGTTTCTGCTGGCCGCCAGCGCCCTCGACACTGCCGCCGTTTCGTGTTTATCCCGCTATCGTCCTGAGCTTCCGTAGTGCTATTTTCGGGGTTTCTCAACCAGTAAATGGTTCAACGAGGAGATTGCGATGCGTAGTTCGATGTTTACCCTGGGCGTGTTTCTTGTTGGCTCGGTGGCAACCAGCGTGATCGCTGGCGATGCCAGACAGATGTCGTTCTTCGTTACCAGTTCGGGGCCTGGCAATGGGGCCGATCTGGGCGGGTTGAAAGGAGCCGATAGTCATTGCCAGAAGCTGGCAAACGCTGCAGGCGCTGGAAACCGAACCTGGCGAGCGTACCTCAGCTCCCAGGGTATGGACTTCAAGGACCCGGACGTGGTCAACGCGCGGGATCGGATCGGTAGCGGCCCTTGGCATAACGCCAACGGCGAACTAATTGCCAACAACGTGGACGAGTTACATTCGCCACAGAACAATCTGAACAAAGAAACCGCTGTGGACGAGAATGGCAAAATGGTCAACGGCCGCACCGAAAAACCGAACACTCACGATATATTGACGGGCTCCAGACTCGACGGCACCTCTTTCGGTCCACGTTTCTTCGCTGACATGACCTGCGGCGACTGGACCAGTAATGGAGAAGGTAGCGCCATGCTCGGGCATCATGATCGTGTAGGGCCGAATGACAACGCCTGGGCAAAGTCCTGGAACTCCGCGCACCTGTCCAAAGGCTGTAGCGTGGAGGCGCTGAAGAAAACAGGTGGTAACGGCTTGTTCTACTGCTTCGCTGAACGGTGAGCGTTTCCACAGAGCCCATTTCCTGGTTTCCTTGGGCTCTGTGGTGTTGCAAGTTGCCTATTCGCTATTGCCGGCTGTTAATCACAGAAGGGTTGCGCCTTGGGAGGCCATATGTATGCACACAAGCACCTGCGAATAATCATCCTTGTGATGCTGTTCTGGAATGGTGCAGCCAGCAGCGCACCTGGCGTACAGGTTGTTTACCCGGACTGGTTCAAACAAAGCTTCTACGATCTGCAGGATGATCTGCAGCAGGCTCTCGGTGCCGGCAAACAGGGTCTGGCGGTGTTCTTCAGTGAAAAGAGTTGCAGCTACTGTAAGGCCATGGTCGAGAAGACGTTTCGAGAACCCGATATCGCACAACGCCTGAGCCTTGACTACGATGTGGTGGGCCTGGATGTCTTCAGTGACATGGAGATGGTCGATCCCAAGGGAAACAACCACTGGGTCAAAGACTTTGCCATCTCGGAGAAAGCCCAGTTCACCCCCACACTCGTCTTCTACGGCAAAGACGGCAAAGCGCTGTTGCGGCTCGTCGGCTACCAGTCTCCCATCACGATGCGCGCGGTACTCGATTACCTGGCAGGCGACCATTACTCACGCATGTCCCTGCGCGACTACATCAGTGAGAAATCGCTCGGCCAATCCAGCACCACAGCAACGAGTGTTATCGATCTGCGACGTGGCAGTGGAAGCACAACGCCCCTGTTGGTGATTTTCGAGTCTCCCGAATGTCAGAAATGCGCACAATTCAGGACCATGTTGAAAGCGCCGGTCATGCAGCCTTATCTTCAGAAGATGCAGCTGGCTTACGTCAGCAGCAGTCCAGAACAGCGCGTTGTCACGCCCGATGGCAGCTCACTCAGCGGCAAGGCCTGGTCGGATCAGTTGGAGCTGCTGCATAGCCCCTCCATGGTCTATTTTGACGAACTTGGCAAGGAGGCCCTGAGGGTGGATTTCGATATCCTCGTCGATTCCGAAGGTCGTTCGATCGAAAGCGATAATGTCCAAATTCTCGACAATATCCGTGCCCGCCTGGAGTACATGCTGAGCAAAGGCTACGAAAGCATCCCCCAGTTTCAGCGCTGGAGGGCAAGCACTAAGAGGCGGACACCGCAATCGCTTCCCTGAGGGACGCTTTTATTGGCAGGCTGTCATTATTTGAATTTCGCTTCCACCCTGCAGCAGCAGTCGAGCCCGGTTGCAGCGGACGAGGGGCATGGCAGGATCGGAAAGGAAGCGGAAACCATCACGCGATGGAAATTCGCGCCTGACCGGTTCGTTCCGCGAATGCGTCCTTATACCGACAGCTTCGGTAGGGCGGACGTTGGAAATTGATCACCAATTGAGTGTCTTCGGCCCCACATCCAGATGTTTGCCCGGACATAGTCGCGGCGAGAATCAGATTCCGACAACAAGGGGTTTGCTGTAGAAAGCGAATCGACTTTCTTGCACACTGATCGCCGTCCCACCGACGGGCAAAGTCCTGGCTGCCCAGATGGCAAATGCGGTCAATCTCCGGGCTTCGCGAAAATCGAAGCGCCCCGCTCGCTCCTCCCACCCGCACCTAGCGCCCGCATTCGCGCAGCGCTTGCACGTGGCCCGAAAATCCACTCCTCCATTTCCGGTCTTCTTCCTATCGATCGACAGCGTTGAGTTCAGTCCTGCCAGCAAATCACGTTTGGCACAGACCCGCTCTTTTCGATGTACCGCATGGGAATTCACACGCGCGGCTGCCCCTCCTGGCTGTCTGAATGTTGGCCGGACATTGGTCCAGACCGCAGCGTCACAGCATCCGCAGTAACCTCGACCGAGCGCTGCAGGTACTCGAGGATCAGATGCTGGACGTGAATACCGCGCTGCACCAGGGCGCTGTTACCGAACAACACGTTCAATTCGAGCAACCAGCAGTGACCATCCTGGACGATCAGGTCGAACCCGGCATGGTCGATCGACAGGGCGCGGCACAACCGCTCGACCAATTGGAGTGCGGCCGGTGGAATGTCGTCAAAATCGGCCTCCGCACCCCTGGCCACGTTGTGATGGAAACCACTGCCGCCGCGCCGCCAGTAGGCAGCGGCAATACGGTCTCCGATCCACACGACGCGCAGATCGGCTTCCGAGGGCAGGTATTCCTGGGCATACAGCACCGGCACCTGCGCGGCCCAAGCGTGCAAAGCCTTGCGCGTCTCGATCAGTTCCACCCCCCTGCCCATCGAACTGCGTGGCTTCTTCACCACCACCGGTAACCCTATTTCCTCCAGTACCTGTGATTCGCCTTCGTCGTCAGAGGCCACGATAAGGGTATGCGGCACATGCGCCGGCGCCAGTGCCTGGAAGATGCGTGTCATCTCCACCTTGTCGTAGCCGATGTCATAGCTCGCCGGACTGGGAAAGATGCGCTTCTTCAGCCCGTAGCACAGCACGTTCAGCTGCCAGGTCTCAGGGAAAAGGACCACGTCCGCCTGCGCTATCAAGGGCAGGTTGCGAATCATCTGGTCTGGCTTGATATAGGTAATGCCGGGGATACCCAGCATGCGATAGGGATTGAACGACAGCAGCCGCATCAAGGAATTCGGTAGTTGAAAATGCGCCTATTCAGCGCCTCGGCGCGAGCGGCGTCAATGGGGAGTTCGTTCCGGCAAAGCAGGACAGGGCCAGCTCTGACGGAGCTTCGCAATTCATGGAACCCGGCAGTTGATGGTAGCCGGTGCCCACCGTACCGCATCCATGCCAATGAGTACTCGGCGCGACCCGCGGTTCCGCCTACTCGTGACGCAACGCCTCTATTGGGTCCAGACGCGCGGCTTGGCGTGCGGGGAAGAATCCGAAGACAACGCCTACCGCGACCGAGAACAGGAAGGCAATCACGACGATCGTTGGATTGAACACGAACGGTACACGAAGCAAGCCGGCCAGCCCCAGAGAGCCGGCAATTGCGAGCAGGATCCCGATGATTCCGCCAAGCGAAGACAAGACCACCGCTTCGACCAGGAACTGCATCAGCACCTCCCTTTCGCGTGCGCCTATGGCCAATCGTATCCCGATCTCGCGGGTCCTCTCGGTGACCGAGACCAGCATGATGTTCATGATGCCTATTCCCCCGACCAGCAGGCTGACCGCGGCGACCGCACCGAGCAATGCGGTCAGGATCTGGGTCGTTCCCGTAAGCATCTTGGCGATTTCTTTCATATCTCTGACTGAAAAATCATCGTCTTCCGCCGCAGAGAGGTGCCGTCGTTTGCGCAGCAGTCGCGTGATTTCCTGCTCAACCTGTTCGGCAGACGCGTCATCGTGCATCGATATCTGAATAAGGGCGACGTCCTGATTGCCGGCGATTCTTCGCTGAAAGGTACGTAGTGGAACCAGTATCAGGTCATCCTGGTCGGTACCCATCGTGGACTGACCTTTGGCTTCCAGGACACCCTGGACCTGGCAGGCGAACTGCCGCAGACGAAGCTTGCTGCCCAGAGGGTCCTCATCACCGAACAACGCCTTCACAACTGTGGCACCAAGCACACACACCGCCTTTCCGGCGCGCAGCTCGCTGTCGGTGAACTGTCGCCCCTCGGCGACAACCCAGTTGCCGACGCCAAAGAACGCGTTGTCCACGCCAGAGACCTTCGACGTCCAGTTCTCGTTGCCGTGTACGGCCGTCATGGAAGTGGAGGAAGACGGTGCAATCGCGACGATGCCACCTACCTGGCTGGCGAGTGCCTCGACATCGCCGAGGTCGAACGCGGGAGCCGAGGTCCGTTGTCCCATGCCAACGCGTTGCCCTGGCGTTACCATCAACAGATTGCTGCCCAGGCTGGCGATCTGCTCGGTCACCTGGACGGTCGCGCCGCCCCCGATGGTCACCATGACGATGACCGCGGCGACACCGATGACGATGCCGAGGATCGTCAGAAACGAACGCATCAGATTGCGCCGAATCTCGCGAAGCGCCAGTGTGAAGATGTTCCACAACATCAGGGGTGCTCCCCGTTCGAAATGTCCGCCTCGACCATGCCGTCGAGAAAGCGCACGATGCGGTGCGCATAAGAGGCCATCTCCTCCTCATGAGTCACCATGACGACGGTGATGCCCGACTCCCGATTGAACGATTTCAGCAACCCCATGATCTCCCGGCTTCGGGCTGAATCCAGGTTTCCCGTGGGTTCGTCGGCAAGTAGCAGAGCAGGCTCGGTGACGATTGCACGCGCAATCGCCACGCGCTGCTGCTGCCCGCCCGACAGCTCTGCGGGGGTATGACCTTCCCACTCCTCCAGGCCGACGGCCTGCAGCGCATTCATCGCCAATGCCCGACGCCTGGACTTTGCAATGCCGCGATACACCAATGGCAATTCGACGTTCTCCAGCGCCGAGGTCCGGCTCAACAGATTGAAGCCCTGAAAGACGAAGCCAAGATAATGCCGACGCAACAATGCGCGCTGATCGCGTGAGAGTGCACCAACGTCGACACCCTCGAAGCGATACGTGCCTGCGGTGGGTGTATCCAGGCAACCCAGGATATTCATACAGGTCGATTTGCCCGATCCGCTGGGCCCCATCACGGCGACGAAATCGCCCTTGTCGATGCGAAGATCGATGCCGCGCAAGGCTCGCATGGTCGCCGCCCCGCTGCCATAAACCTTTGTGACGCCAGCCAGCTGGACCAGTGTCCGGTCGTCAGAGCCCTCTGGTGTCACGGTTGCCTTCCCGGTCTGATCGCGGACACCACGACGGCCATACCGGGCTGCAACTCGCCGCCAGTGATTTCTGTCCAGATACCGTCGCTTGCTCCGACCGTGACGGGAACTGCGACCAGGACACCATCACGCAGGATCCAGACGCTCTGCTGTCCGCTGTCGGCGGTTTCCGTCGTTCGATTCTTCTTGATGCTGGGCGGGCGCGGCATCAGCTGACTGAGCAGACTCCCCTGGCGAGATGCCGATTTGGCAGCCGGCTCCTGCGGCCTGAACCGCAAGGCAGCATTGGACACGAGCAGCGCGTCCGAGATTTTCTGGACATAGATCTCGGCGGTTGCCGTCATGCCCGGGCGCAGCGACAGGTCACTGTTGTCTACTTCAAGTACGGTTTCATAGGTGATTACGCCGTCAACCTCCTGAGCGCCGTAGCGAACCTGGATAATCTTTGCCTTGAAGATACGATCCGGAAAGGCGTCGACCGTGAATGTCGCCTGCTGCCCTTCGGCGACCTGGCCCACGTCCGCTTCGTCGACTTCGACATGCAGTTCCATCTGCGCAAGGTCCTCGGCCAGGGTAAACAGCACGGGCGCCTGCAAAGACGAAGCGACGGTCTGTCCCGGTTCAGCGGCCCGAACCAACACCACGCCATCGATCGGCGAACGGATCTCGGACTTCTCCAGGTTCGTACGATCCGCGTCGAGCTTGGCACGTGCCTCATCGACATGCGCCCTCGCACTTCCCTCTTCAGCTTGGGCCCGCATATAAGCCGCCTTAGCCGTATCCACCTCTTCGTCGGCACACAGTTTGTTCTTCGCCAGACGTTCACAGCGCTGAAACTTGAGCAGGGTTTCGTGTACGGAGGCCTGCGCTTCACGAACCATTGCCTCGGCAGCCGCCAGCGCGGCCTTCGATTGGAGCACCTGGGCAGCAAGCTTGTCGGTATCCAACTCGGCCAAAGTCTGCCCCGCCTTCACCTTGTCGTTGTAGTCAACCTTGACGGTATCGATGATCCCGGACAATTCGCTGCTGACATCGACCTGATTCGTCGGTTCGAGATTGCCAGTCGCCGAAACAGTAACCACGAGGTCGCCGCGGCGAACTTCTGCCGTCTTGTATTGAACATCGGGCGCGGTGTTCAGCGACTGCGAAACGATGATGGCAGCGAGTATCACCAAGGTGACGACGCCCCACCCAAGCCACTTAAAGGAACCGAAAGGGGATCTGCGAGCGCCATCAATGCCCAAAGTGCGGGTGATGTCGCCATCGGCCGTTTCGTCTTTCATATTCGGGCACTCAATTTGGCTGAAGCGGATTCAGAACCGACAGGTAATGAGTCTGTTACAGGCAGAGAAGCTTTCACCGGAAGACTCGCCTATGCTGGTCCAGCATGGCGCGCGGCGGCAAACACGAACTTGCCAATCGTCAAGAAAATCTGAGGGACTGGCCTTCTTTTCCTTGCGCAATTGATCTACGCCAAGCGTCGCGACGATCGCAGCGACCCACCCTCTTCTGCCAGGTACTCGTTACACGCTGATTTGCGCAGGCGTCCGGTTGTTCCTGAAACTCAACTCGTTCATTGATGACGGTTTCACCGGAGAAACCCCTTCAGACAGCAGCTCGGTAGAAGGCTCGGCCAAAAGCCTATCCCAATCGCGTTTTTCTGTAGGGCACGCGGGGTTGGCGTTGTGGAGAAATGGGCGGTTCACAGGATTTCGAACGGTCCCTGTCAGGGTTGTCAGGGTGCACCCTGAAGCAAGAAACCAATGCATCCGCTTTGCCTTTGTCGCGATGTCGGGACGGGCTTCGCTACCTTGGCTTGCACAGCAAGTGCCGTTCACCTGTGGGGTGAACGGCATTGTAGTGCGAGCTCTTCGTGGCCTGGAGCGGCAATCTCAGGCCGGGGCCTTGGCGCGCGACTTGTAGTCGCCGGTGCGCGTGTCGATCTCGATCCAGTTACCCACTTCACAGAAGTCGGCAACTTTGAGTTCGGTGCCATTGCTCAGCCTGGCGCGCTTCATGACCTTGCCACTGGTGTCGCCACGCGCCGAACCTTCGGCGTAATCGATCTGGCGGACAATGGTGGTCGGCAGGTCAACCGAGATGACTTTGCCCTGAAAGAATACCGCCTTGCACTCGTCGGTCATGCCATCGACGATGTAGGGCAATACGCTTTCGATATCGTCAGCGCTGAGTTCGTACTGGTTGTATTCCCCATCCATGAAGACATACATGTCATCAGACTTGTACGAGTAGGTTACATCGACCTGGTCGAGATTGACCTG
>JAGRHE010000019.1 GCA_020445165.1 Gammaproteobacteria bacterium | reverse complement strand
TCTAGAGGCCTAGGACATCGCCCTTTCACGGCGACGACAGGGGTTCGACTCCCCTACGGGACGCCATACCAAAGGCCCAGGAAGTTCCTGGGCCTTTTTCTTTGCCGCTGCCGTGCGGATCAGATGGCGGCGGGGCGCAGAAAATCCATCAGCTTCTCACGCAGTTCCGCATCGTCCCAGTCCACCGCACCCGTCAATTGCATGATCACCTGGTCATCCGCATCGACCACGAATGTCGTCGGGTAGACCGCCACCTGCCACTGCCTGGCGTGTGTCCCCTCATGGTCGAGCAAGACCACGACGGGTTCTGCCGGCAGGCGTCGAAAGCGTTGAACCCGGCTGCGTGGCTCGCCGACGTTGACGGCCAGTACGGCTAAGCCATCGGATTTCAGATCACCCGCCACGCGTTCAAGCGATGGCATCTCGCGCAGACAGGGCGGGCACCAGGTGGTCCAGAAGCTGACGATTCGCAGTCGTGCCGCACCTGGCATCGATTTGTAGCGGCCGCCATTCAGTGTCTCGAGAGTCAGTGAGGTGGGTGCAGGGTAGGACGTGCCCTGATCCTGTACCGCGAAGATTGGTGCCAGGAAAATCAGCAGCAGCGCAGCGACGCACTTTGAGCACATGGCAAGTGATTTCGGACGATGGATATGCAGGCGCTCAGCAGCCATTGGACTCATGTTCTACTGCGGCAAGCAAACATAACCGGATTGTTGAACAGCCCTGCCATTTTGATTGCGAAGGGCCGGCCGCCAAGCCGGCCCCTTGTCTACCGCGCAAGCCGTGGACTAGCGTTCGAAGCTCTTGCTCAGGCTGTGGCACACATCACAGCCGACGGCTTCACCGGCGGCGACAGTGCGCGTTGTGCCTTCTACGTTCCAGCTCCGGTCCACCGGGGTACGCGACAGTACACTACCGCGGTGATCACTACCGTGGCAGCTGCCGCAGGTGCCCCGACCGGGACGCCCATTTTCGCGCTTGGCAGCATCTTTGTGGCCCTCTTTCCAGAAGCGCCGATCGTCGACCAGATGCATGCCATGCGGGCCCCCCTGGGTGTCGTCAGGCAACTGGCTGGTCTCATGGCACACCGTACACTCGGTGATCGTCCCCGCATGGCCCTGGATCTGGGTCGCGGCGATGTTGTCGTTGGCGTTCGGATTGCCGTTCGGCCAGATCGCGTGGGTGCTGCCGTGACAGCCTTCGCACATCACGCCACCATGGCCCTTGCTCAGCCGGTACAGCACGTCGACCGTCTGCCCCTGGTCGTTGGTGACCTGGTTTTCAGCAAAGCGCGAGTCGGGTACGCGGATCGGGGTCGCGCTTGCATCGCCGGTACGATAGGCGCGCAGCAAGCGGATCGAGTCGGCGGCGTAGATGAAGCCGCTGGTGTCGGACGGCTGGTTGACCGCATCACCGATGTGACAGGACTGGCACCCCGGTTCGACCGCCCATGGCACGCGTTTGCTCGGATCGATGTTGCCGTGGTTGTTCGGGAAGTCGTGCGAGAAGTCGTCGCCGACCGCGAGCATGTCACCGTGACAGTCCTGGCAGACGATGCCGGCCGAGGCCATGGCGCCGCGCAGACAGTCGGTACGCTTACCCGGGTGGCACGAGTAGCAGGACTGTTCCAGCACGTATTCCTCGACCGTGAGTTGCGAACCCTGCGCGAGCGGGAACTGGTCGAGATGGTTCGCGACCGGTTCCAGGCGGATCGGGTCGTTCGGTGCCGGCATCGCCGGGAACAGGGTTACGCTGCTGTCGGTCTTGGAGACCAGGTCGCCATGATGACCGTGCATCGCACGTGACATGGTGATGTGCTTGGTCTGGTCGGTGGCGGCCGAGTCGGTCGGTCCGAGCTGGGCGAGATCGAGTGCCGGCGTGTAGTGACAGCTGGCACAGACCACGCGGCGCTGGCTGTCCAGTTGCGTGCCGTGCTTGGCATCGTGGGTACGCAGGATGTTGATCTTCGCCGTGTTCAGCAGGCGTTGCTCCAGCGTCTCGCCCGGTGGCAGGGCGCCGAGATTGTCGCCATCAAGCGTCATGACACCGCCCAGCGCACCGAGATCGGTCCGGTCGAGAGCCTCCTCGTCACAGGCCAGGCTGTAGCCGTATACCTCCTGCTGGATCGCGGCACAGTCCAGTGCCCGAGCGTGGCACTGCTGACAGTCGGCTTCCGAGGCAACCGGCAGCACCACATCGGTCGACGCGACCACCTGTTGGGTGGCCTTGTCGATCGCCTGCACGCGCATCAGCGGGTAGGCATTCGAGCGGCCCTGGTCGTCGACCGGCATGATCGGCACGCCTTCGGCCGAGAACCAGTTGGTGTCCGGGATCACTGCGCCCAGGCCGAGCCCGCCGAGCAGGCCGTTGAAGAAGTTCACATCACGATCGAAACGATCGAAATGCTGCGGCTCGTTGACCACGAACGGTTCCATGAAGCCCGGCATGAAGGATTGCGCCAGGCCGCATTCACTGCGCGGATCGGCCGAGGCCAGGCAGTTGGGTTCGACCCCGTTGCCGGCCAGTTTCATCGAGTCGGGCACGGGCAGGCCCTTGTCCTGCACCAGGTCGCCTGCCTGGTCAAGGGCCGGCTCCGGCGGCTGCAGCAGGCCGAAGTACAAGGGCGAGTAGACCTCGTACCACAGGGGGTACTGATCGCCCGGCAGGGTCTGCCAGAAGTTGCCCTTGAACACCGGCTCGCCACGCTCGGCGGCAGTCTTGTTGGCCAGCGCCGGGTCGGTGGCTGACGAGGCGGCCGAGTAGACGATCTCCATCGTCGAATCATCCAGCAGCCGCGGTTCACCTCCACGCTCGATGACCTGCGCATGGACCACGTTGAACGGCGGCAGGATGCTGAAAACCTGGTAATCGATATCCGCGCAATGCATACCCAGGTCATTGGCCACCAGTAGGGCATGCGTGCCGGTGTTGATCAGGTCCTGGGTCTCGACCGGGGAAATTGGCAGCGCACCTTCCTGGTTGGCGCTGGTCGAGTTGATCGAGACGGAAGGTCCTGACGGCGGTGGCGGTGGAGGCGGCGGATCGATCTGGTCGTCATCGAAGATCGTGGCCGTACCGCTGGCGTCGGCAATCGTGGCGTTCTCAGCACTGCTCAGTTCGAGCCGGAAGCTTTCGGTGGCTTCGGCGACCTGGTCGTCGACCAGCGAGACACTGACCGAGGCACTCGTGGTTCCGGCCGGGAAGCTCAACGACCCGTTGGTTTCGAGGTAATCGGCATTCTCGCCGGCCTGTGCCGAGCCATTGCGTGTTGCATATTCGACCCGGACGGGTTGCGAGCTGGCAGCGGAAAGCGAGACGGTGAAAGCCAGCGTACCGGCGTTTTCACTGCCGGTCACGTCGTCGACCTGCAATGTGACCGGGGCCGGTGGCGGCTCCTGGGCCGACTTGGGTGCGCAGTTCGCCGGTGCCCGTGACACGTTGCGTTCGAGCGCCTGGCCGTCGGACGAGATCGCGCGGATCCGACACGGAACCGGTGATGGGCGGCTCACGCGTATCCGCCAGCTTTCATCGTCGACCCGATCGCTGCCGAGCGTCTGGGCTGGATCGTAGGCATTGAGCACGGTGATCGTTCGGTTGTCGTGGCCGTCGCCGCGGACTTCCAGGCGTGATCTTTCTGAATCCCAGCGTGCACGGTCGATCGAGAAGTCGTCATCTGCCGATGCCGGCAAGACGGCGAAGATGAAACTGCTGAACACGATACCCGGCAGGTATCGCGGTGACATGATGCAACGGTGCATTGCCATTCCCCTGTGTCGCCAGAATTGTCGGGGTACGGCTTGAGCCCCGGATTATGTCCTACGATTTACAGGGTTAAACGTAGACGGCGAATCTTAAATTTTTCTTAAGGGAGCGAAACCGACGTGCATTTTGGCGCATCTTGCGACAGGGTTCACGCCGATTGCGCAACCGGGAGGGGCGGATGGGAACCCGCTTCTGATATCCACTCCAGGTTGCGCGAGGAAACTTTTCCGCAGATGCGTGCGCTAACGTGGTTGGAGTCAGCTGCGGTGGTCCGCGATGACCGGCTGGAGCGTTTCGCCGCTATGGCTTTGCGCGTGGGCGAGGTTGCGCTCCGGCATCGACCAGACGACGAGTGCGATGGCGCTGAACAGCGCCAGCATCTTTGCGCTTTCCAGCAGATGTTTGGGTTTGATCATGTTCAGCCTCCCGGGTCTTTCCGTGAATTGAGGCAACGAGTCTAGGAGCCGCTTCTGACAGCTTCATTTCAGGAAGGTAAGGAATAGTCGAAGGTCGCTGCGAGGTCAACCCGGCTGCTCGGCACCGGCAGGTTGGGCCGGCTTCGGCTCACCTGCGTCGGCGGCGTCCGCTTCGCTGCGCGGTTGCAGGCGATCGGCGCGGATCACGATGCCGAGCTTGGGATGGTCGATGTAGTGAAGTTCGTCGCTGCGCATGCGCCGGTAAAGGTTGATGCGATAGGGCCGCCCGGTTACTGCATCGCGCAAGTACAGGTCCGCATCAAAATGCAGGAACCGGCCACGGGTAACGCGAACCAGGCCGGACAGGCGTGCGCCGTCGATCCGGTACCAGGCCTCGCTGCCACGCCCGCGTGGCACCTGAATCCAGGCG
This sequence comes from Gammaproteobacteria bacterium, assembly GCA_020445165.1. Next base: position 21,645 of record JAGRHE010000019.1, on the reverse strand, counting down.
ACGTGGTCGAGCACGCTCATACCGCGACGGTTGAGGGTGTAGGCGACCGGTCCGAGCAGTCGACCACCGACGCTGATGCCTTCCAGGCTGCCAACGGCCTTGCCCATGTCCGGCGCTGAAGGGTCGTCCGGCCAGGCCTCCGCTGCGTTGCCGCCGGGCCGCTCGAAGATCACCATCTCGAAGCGATAGGCATCCGCGGCGCTTGCGGCGGCGGACAACATCAGCAGGATGCCCAGGCAGGCCAGGCCGCGTAAAAATCGTGTCGGGTTTTTCATAGCCACGGCACTTCACTGCATCCCGAGTAACTGGTCAAGTATCCCGCGCACCCGCGCGGCGCGCTGGCCGGGTTCGGCCAGATCGGCGAAAAAGCGCAACCGGGTCGATCCGTCCAGCTTGAAGGACTTGGGTTGGGTCTGGATCAGGGTGATCAGGCGCAGCGGATCAAATTTCGGTTCGGCATCGAAATGCAATTTGCCGCCTGCGGGTCCGGCCTCGATCTTGCGTATGCCGCAGGACTCGGCGTAGAGCTTGAGCTCCGTAGCATCGAACAGGTTCATGGCCGATTCCGGCAACAAGCCGAAACGATCGATCATCTCGACCTTGAGTTCGCGCAGCTCGTCACTGGATTGTGCCGAGGCGATCCGTTTGTACTGGATCAGGCGCACGTGCACGTCCGGCAGGTAGTCGCTCGGCAGTAGTGCAGGAATGCGCAGGTCGACCTCAGTGCCATGGTCGAGCGGCCGGTCGAGTTCCGGCTGTCGACCGGCACGGATTGCCTGGACTGCACGCTCCAGCATCTCGGTGTACAGGCTGAAACCGATCTCGTGGATCTGCCCGCTCTGTTCGTCGCCGAGCAGTTCGCCGGCGCCACGAATCTCCAGGTCGTGCGTTGCCAGCGTGAACCCGGCGCCGAGGTCTTCGAGGGCTTCGATCGCCTCCAGGCGCTTGCGTGCATCTGCGGTTATCGCCTTGGGCGGCGGGGCGATCAGGTAGGCATAAGCACGATGGTGTGAACGACCGACCCGGCCGCGCAACTGGTGCAGCTGGGCCAGGCCGAGCTTGTCGGCACGATCGATAATGATGGTGTTGGCGCTGGGCACGTCGATGCCGCTTTCGACGATCGTGGTGCAGACCAGGATGTTGAAGCGCTGGTGGTAGAAGTCGCGCATGATGCGTTCGAGCTCGCGTTCGCGCATCTGCCCGTGGGCGAACTCGACCCGTGCACCAGGCACCAGCTCGGCAATCTTCGCCGCGGTCTTTGCGATGCTCGAGACCTCGTTGTGCAGCAGGTAGACCTGGCCGCCGCGGTTGATTTCGCGCTGGCAGGCTTCGCGGATCAGCACGTCGTTCCATTGGCTGACGAAGGTCTTGATCGGGTGGCGGGCCGCCGGTGGCGTGGCGATGATCGACAGATCGCGCATGCCGGACATCGCCATGTTCAGCGTGCGCGGAATCGGTGTCGCAGTCAGGGTCAGGATGTCGACCTCGGCGCGCATCGCCTTGAGGCGCTCCTTGTGGCGGACGCCGAAACGGTGTTCCTCGTCAATGATGACCAGGCCCAGGTCCTTGAACTTGATCTGCTCGCCCAAGAGCTTGTGGGTGCCGACCACGATGTCGATGAGGCCGTCGCGCAAGCCCGCAACCACCTGGTTTACCTCCTTGGCGGAGCGGAAGCGCGAAAGACTCTCGACCTTGATAGGCCAATCGGCGAAACGGTCGGCGAAGTTCTGATAGTGCTGCTGCGCCAGCAGCGTTGTCGGCACCAGCACAGCGACCTGCTTGCCGGCATTGGCGGCAAGGAATGCCGCGCGCATGGCAACTTCGGTCTTGCCGAAACCGACGTCACCGCACACGACCCGGTCCATCGGCTTGGGCGATGTCATATCGGCCATGATGGCGTCGATCGCCTGCTGCTGGTCGGGAGTCTCCTCGAACTCGAAATCGAGCGCGAACTTGCGGTAGTCGTCTTCTGGCGCCGGCAGCGCATTGCCCTGGCGTGCCTCGCGCCGGGCGTAGATGTCGAGCAGTTCGGCGGCCACGTCGCGCACCCGTTCGGCGGCCCGTTTGCGTGCCTTCTCCCACTGGTCGCTGCCCAGGCGGTGCAGCGGTGCAGCCTCGGGTGCTGCGCCGGTGTAACGGCTGATCAGGTTGAGCGAGGAAACCGGCACGTACAGCTTGTCGCCACGGGCATATTCCAGGGTCAGGAACTCGTTGCTCTGGCCGGCCACCTCAAGTGTCTGCAGGCCCAGGAAACGACCGACGCCGTGATCTTCGTGCACCACCGGCGAACCGATGGCGAGTTCCGCCAGGTTACGGACCACCTGGTCTGCGTCCGGACCCTTACGCCGGCGGCGCTGGCGAACCCGTTCGCCGAGCAGCAGGGCTTCGGGGATCACCAGCAGTTCGGCCTCGGTCAGCCAGAGACCGGCTTCGATCGGCGCGACGGTTATGCCAAGCGGCGCGTCGGCTGCGACGAACTCGTGCCAGTCGTTGAACTGGCGCGGTCGGATGTCAAATCCGCGCAGGGTGTCGAGCAATGCCTCGCGCCGGCCGGCGGTTTCGGCGACGAACAGGGCCCGGCCGTGGTTCTCCGCCAGCAGGGACTTGAGTGCACGTGCAGGGTCGGCGGCCTTGGCCTGGATGCCGAGCGGTGGCAGCAGGCGGCAGGCAAGCTCGATACCCTGGCTGGCATCGCTGCTGGCATCGATGCTTCCCGACCAGCAGCTCACACTCGGGTGGCGATGGATCTGTGCCTGGACCTGCTCCGCTGTCAGGTACAGGCTTTGCGGCGGCAGCAGTGGCCGTTCGATGTCGTGGCGGCGTTGCTCGTAGCGTTCGCCGACGCTGTCGAAGAATCGTGTGGCTTCGTCATTGATGCGGTGATCGAAGACGAAGGTGCTGGCGTCATCGAGGTAATCGAACAGGGTGGCGGTCTGCTCGTGGAACAGGGGCAGGTAGTACTCGATGCCGCCCGGCAGCTGACCTTCGCTGACGCCACGGTAGACCAGGCTACGCTGCGGATCCCCCTCTATTTGTTCGCGGTAGGCTGAACGAAAACGGCTGATTGCCGCTTCGTCGACCGGAAACTCGCGTGCTGGCAGGAGTGATACCCGATCGATTTTTTCGGTTGTGCGCTGGGTTTCCGGGTCGAACAGTCGGATCGAGTCGATCTCGTCGTCGAGCAGATCGATTCGAAACGGTGCCTCGCTGCCCATCGGAAACAGGTCGAGCAGTGATCCACGCACCGCGAACTCACCGTGGGCGATGACCTGAGAAACGCACTGGTAGCCGGCTGCCTCGAGCTGCCGGCGAAAGGCATCGAGATCGAGCCGTTCACCGATTTCCAGCATCAGGCTGTTACCGTCCAGGAACGCCGGTGGCAGCAGCCGCTGCATCAGGGTGGCAATCGGTACGACCAGGACGCCATGCTGCAAGCGGCGCAGCTGATGCAGCGTCAGCAGGCGCTGGGAGACCAGTTCCGGCAGCGGCGAGAAAACGTCGTAGGGAAGGGTTTCCCAATCCGGGAAAGTCAGCAGTGAAATGCTGTCGTCAGCCAGGAAGAACCGGATCTCCTCGGCCAGGCGTGCTGCCGACTGGACGTCGTGGGTGACGACAACGATTGGCCGGGTTGCTGCCTGGACCGCGATCGCGACCGAGTGGCCAGTCGCCGCACCGATACAATGTCCCCATCGGATTTCACGTTGGTGCTGGTCGGGCAGTGGCAGTACGGCTGGATTCACGTCGGCTTGGCGCTGCGGCAAAGACATCGGATTTTCGCACAATCAGCGAGCCGGGTTCACGCCACGATTGCCATGGCTATGCGGGGCGACGCGCTGGTCCGGCACGCTGCCGGTCAGCGGATGTCTTCGACCGAGAAGTGCTTTTCGTGCACCAGCGGCATCACCAGGCCGAAGCCGCGACGCTGCAGGTCGGCCACCTCGACCATCGCCGAGGGTACGATCTCGACGAAATCGTAAAAGGTGTCGGCGCTGTAGCCATAGTCGCTCGCGGCCAGGCCGCAGACCTTGAACTGCACACCGAGGCTGGCGTAGTAACGCATGCGCTCGACGCTGTCGCGGTACTTCTCGTAGTTGTGCTGCGCCAGCGTGACGATCTCGGTTCCGTGAATGACGACCACGATCTCCATCAGCTCGGGCGCCAGGTCGTAGGGCGACTCGGTGAGCGGGTTCATATAAGAGCGCACCCACGACAGGGCCGCCGTGATGTGGCGAGGATCGGCGAGAAAGACGTCGAACACCACCTTCGGCTCGCCATATTCGGGGAAGGTGACCTTGCCGCTGGCGTGAGCCGCAGGGGCTGCCAGGACCAGGCTGAGGAGAACCGCAAATACCGGCAGCCACCGACCTTCAATGTACTGCAGCACGCTGCGCGCCTTCACGTTGCCCGCCTACCGATGGGTCGACGCCCGGTGTCCGATGGTCGATGTCAGGGTTTGCTCGTGCTCAGGCCGAGGATCTCCCAGTCCTGCATGCCACCGCGATACCATTTCAGCTTGCTTGCCGGGTAGCCGAAGCGCATCAGGTTCTCGATGTTGTTCGGCGACTGGCCGCACCACATGCCGTTACAGAACATCACCAGTGTCTTGGCCTCGCGAAAATCCCAAAGGCCCTCGAGATCCTTGGCGCCGAAAGTGTTGGTCAGGATTTCACCGATTGAGATCGGGTCGCCGCCGCGCGAGGGATTCAGCTTGGTCCACGGCAAATTGATCGCACCGGGAATGGTGCCGCGGGCCACCCAGTCCGGCGTGCGCGAATCGATCAGCAGGATGCTGTCGTCACCGGACGCCATTTTCTCGATATAGGCAATCAGTTCGAGTTCGCCGATGGTCTCGACGCCTTCGCCCAGCGACATCGGCTGGATACAGAATGGCGGGCACTTGCGCGAGGTCTTGGCGAAGGCCGGATTGACGGTTGCAGTCTGGTCCTGGTTGCGCTGGATCACGACCGGTTTGCCATTGATGGTGCCCTCAAACTTGTCCATCGATCGGCTGATGCCAACCGCGAGTTCTTCGGACCACACGCTGCCTGCGCTGGCCAAGAGAAGAACTGCAAGTGCTGAGTTCGCCAGGGTTTTGATCGTCATCCGGGTATTCCTCTTCGTCTGAAGGCACGTGCTGCAGGCCACATCGTGTCGCGCAGCTGCCTGTCACTGCGCAGCCATCTTTCTGGTCTGAAGAGTATATATGCGCGCGCCGGCGGCTGCCGCTGATGGAAAGCTTTCGCTGCGTGCCGGCGCGGGAAACGGTCAGGCAGATTACAACCGGCAACGACAACGCTGCCGCATCATGCTGACTATTCGCACTCGGGCTCGTCGCTGCCGCTTTTCTTCTTTTGGCCGCCAGCGGCGATCATGCCGCTTTCGCTGACGCATGCGCTTGGTTTGCTGCCAGTGATCTCAGCGAGCACGGCAGTCTGCCACAGGATCGTCAACGCCATCGCGACGAAAACTGCAAGAATAAAACGCATTGCCATGTTTTCCTCCATGGGGTTGCCCGCTGTGGCGGGCATTCGGGCACTGTGTGGCCTTTAATTCTTTTCGGTAACCACGCCCGAAACTTTACGAAATTCGTTATTTTTCTCGTTGCGCACTATACCCCGACGTATTTCAGTAACTACATTGGGGTAAACACCAAGTCATCTGATTGGAAAAGAAAAAGTGAATCGAGAAATGGAAGTTGCGATTACCGGCAGTGGCGGGGTCGCTCACCCATGCGACGGTGTGCTGAGATGTTCGTCCTACCGGCGGGTGGTCAGCGATCTGGTTGCTCGTGTGATCGCCGCCGTACTCACCTTCGCACACTGCGCAATCGTCGCCGCTCAGGTACCTGACCTGGCGCGCGAGCAGCGCCTGGCGAACCAGATCAGCGATGCGATTCTCGATGGAGAGGTGCAACTTCTCGATGATGGGAAAGGACACCGTTTTCTGACCATCTACATGCAATCTGACCGGCGTCCGGCGCGTGGCACGGTTGTTCTGATGCACGGCCGTGGTCTGCACCCGGACTGGGTCAGCGTGATTCAGCCATTGCGTGTCGGGCTCGCCGAGCAGGGTTGGAATACCTTCTCGATCCAACTGCCGGTGCTGGAAAAGGAAGCGCGGTACTACGACTACCTGCCGCTCTTCGGCAGCGCGATGCCGCGTATCGAGGCGGCCTTGGAAGAGGCGCGTCAGCGTGATCCGGGACCTGTCGTGTTACTCGCCCACAGCTGCGGTGCACACATGGCGCAGCATTGGGTGCTGCGGCGTGGAGAGAGCGCCCTGGAAAGATTCGACGGCTTCATCGGCATCGGCATGGGTGCTACGGACGTGGGACAACCCATGCGCGAGCCATTTGCCCTGTCGCAAATGCCGATGCCCGTACTCGATCTGTACGCCGAGCACGACTATCCGGCCGTGCACCGTCTGGCCGGTCGGCGTCAGGCGGCCATGTTGAAAGGCGGTAACCGTTTCAGCGAGCAGCTGGTCGTGCCCGATGCCGAGCACTATTTTGTCGATCGCGGCGACGCTTTGCTTGCCGCCGTGGGCGGGTGGTTGAGGCGGGCCTATCCGGTTCGGGTTCGCTGACGCGCAAAGTCGACCGGTGCCCGGCGCAGCGCGATTCGCGCGTCGTGCTGTGCGGGGTTCAACCGAGCTGCGCGTAGACCTTGCCGTCTTCGACCTGGACCGGATAGGTGCAAATCGGTTCGTCGGCAGGCTCGTCGAGCGCCTCGCCGGTATTGAGATCGAAGTAGCTGCCATGCAGCGAACACTTGATGCGGTCGCCTTTGATACAGCCCAGTGCCAAAGAGTAGTCCTCGTGGCTGCACATCTCGTCGACCACGTGAAAGCGTGTGCCGGTGCGTACCAGCAGAAGCCGGCGGCCCTGGTGCTCGAAGGCACGCATCTCGTCGACATTCAAGTCGTCGGCTCCGGCGACAAGTGTCCAATCGGCGTCCATGTTCAGCGCACCCTTGCGGCGGCCCGGCCACCGTCGAGGACCGCGCGGACCTGCTCGCCCGCTTCGGCAATGCCCGCGGCCCTGCCAAGGTGAGTCAGGACCAGGGCACCAGCGTAGACCAATGAATCGTAGGTCGCTCCTTTTTCGCCGGACAATGCCGCCATGCCGTATTCGGCTGCCTTGCGTGCACCGGCAGGGACGTCGGTCAGCGATACCGCGCCTTCGCCGCGGGCTGTCTGCGGGACATCGTCCGGTATCGGTACGGCACGCGATTCCTGCTCGATGCCCAACATGCCAGGGTCGATATCGAATCCGGTTTCGTTCCCCCCGTCGGTGTAAGCGAAATACTTGCCGGCTTGTCGCAATGACGGCACCACGCCGCCTTCGACCCCGCGAATCAGCAAAGCCGAGTCGAACCCGGCATGGCGCGCCAGGTCGGCGTACACGGGTGGATAGGGCTTGTGCACATAGCCGGTGACGAAATGGGTTTTCTGGCGACCGGTGATCGGTTTTGCCAGCACTTCCACCGTGGTGATCACGGAACGTTTGATCATGCGCTGCCGCAATTCGATCAGATCGTGAAGCGGCGCAGCGAATTGCGCCTGGTCGACATAAGCCCAGCCGAGCGCAGGATCGGCGAGGCGCGCCGCCGCCTGTTCCGGATCGAGGTCGACGTCGACACCGGCCGCGGCCAGTACGTGGCGATGGGTCACGCCGTATTTCGGACCGACGGCGTCGAGGCCATGGCTGAAAGCCGGCAGACCGCATTCGGCCAGCAGTGGCGCCAGGAACGGCGAGGCTGGAATCGTGCGATTGTAGCCGTCGTAGGGATCCGCGATGTCGACCACTTCGTCGACCGCTGCAGTAACTGATTTGCGCGTATCGAGGATGGCCTGCAGAACCCCCCGGTTTTCCTCGGCCGACTCGCGTTTCATGCGCAGCGCGATCAGGAAGATGCCAGCACGTACGGGATCGATCTCGCCGCTCAGGACCCCCCGCATGCCCATGCGGGCCTCGTCTTCCGATATGTCTTTCGAAAGATCAGGTCCGGTCGCAATGCGCTGGATGATCGAGAACATCGTTTGCTGCAGTTCGGTCTTACCGGCGGACTCAACGGCATTCATTAGCAACTCCTGATTAAAGGCATGGCGGAGTATAAGAACCCGAGCGGGATCGTCAACAATACGGGCAGTGGTGCATTGCGGTCGGCCTCGGACGAGTGCGTCTATGTTGCCGCCGTGAATGATCTCCGGCCGTGGCTCGGACTTGCGGCCCGCAGGCGACGCTCTCTCAGGGCTAAAAATAAGAAATATTAAACATTAAATACAATGATTTATTGATTTTATTTAATCTAAATTAGATTTTTATACTCAATCGATGAAGCGCCTGATCAGGTCCTGGTAGGCATCAATGCGGCGATCGCGCAGGAACGGCCATATCCGGCGGACATTTTCGCTGCGCCGCATGTCGATCTCGACCAGGAGTGTCTGTGCCTCGCCGCCGGCCTGGGCCAGCCATTCGCCCTGGGGACCGCAGGCGAACGAAGATCCCCAGAATTCGATTCCCGGATCGTTGGCGGTGGGAGCCGCCTCGAATCCGACCCGGTTGCAGCTGAGCACCGGAATGCCATTGGCGATTGCATGCGCCCGCTGAACCGTGAGCCACGCGTCCCGCTGACGCGCGCGTTCTTCGGCAGTGTCACTCCGGTCCCAGCCGATCGCCGTCGGGTACAACAAAAGGTCGGCCCCGGCCAGGGCCATCAGTCGCGCGGCTTCCGGGTACCACTGGTCCCAACAGACCAGTACCCCGAGACGGCCGAGCGAGGTATCGATCGGGGTGAAACCCAGGTCACCGGGCGTGAAGTAAAATTTCTCGTAGAAGCCCGGGTCATCAGGGATGTGCATCTTGCGATAGCGGCCCGCCAGCGATCCGTCCGCGTCGAGCACGACGGCGGTGTTGTGGTACAGGCCGGCTGCGCGACGCTCGAACAGTGAGGCGACGATGACCACCCGGTGCCGGGCAGCAAGCTCGCCGAGAAAACCGGTACTCGGACCGGGTATGGGCTCAGCGAGGTCGAATGTCTCGGGCGCTTCGCTTTGGCAGAAGTAAGCGCCATTGTGCAGTTCCTGCAGCAGCACCAACTCGGTACCGGCCTCTGCGGCCTGTCCGACCTGGTCGCTGATCCAGGCAAGGTTCTTGTCGCGGCTGCCCTGATCGGCGTGTTGCACCAGGGCAGCCTTGAGGTACGGTTTCTTCATCGTGGCGTCTCGGTGGGCTGATGCAGCGTGAGCGCTGCCGGAAACTGCATGGTCAGGCAATGCAGGCTTCCGTTCTGGACAATGATCTCGCGGCAGTCGATGCCGATCACCTCGCGGCCCGGAAACGCACCACGCAGGACATCGATCGCATCGGCGTCCTGATCGACACCATAGGTCGGCAGCAGAACAGCGTCGTTGATGATCAGGAAGTTGGCGTAACCGGCCGGCAATCGGCGACCGTTGTCGCGGTGCACACCGGGAAACGGCAGCGGGATCAGGCGGTAGGGTTGTCCTTCACGTGTCCGCATGGCGGTCAGTTCTCCGGCCATTGCGGCGAGCCCGGCGGAGTCGTCGTCACCGTCTGGCGCGGTGCTGTAGAGGATGGTTTCGGGATCGGCAAAACGTGCCAGGGTGTCGATATGCCCATCCGTATCATCGCCACTGAGATCACCGTGATCGAGCCACAGGAAGCGATCGAACCCGAGCGATCGTGAAAGGTAGTCCTCGATCGCGGCCAAGTCCCATCCCTTGTTGCGCGTCTGGGTCGCAATGGTCGAGCGGGTGGCGAGCAGGGTGCCGGCGCCGTCCGTCTCGATTGCGCCGCCCTCGAGTACGAAATCGTGCTGTTTCACCGATGCACCGCCGAACACACCCTGCGCCGCGAGTGCGGCCGTGATCGCGGTATCCCTGGAGCCGTCGAACTTGCCGCCCCAGCCGTTGAATACGAAATCGCTCACCCGCGGCTGGCCATCGCTAAGCGTGGTCAGCGGACCGTGATCGCGTGCCCAGGTATCGTCGCTCGGCGCGATAACGAACAACAGACGCTGCTTGTCGGCCTGTTGCCGCAACAGAATGTCCCGCACCTGGGCCACGTGAGCCGGCGAGCGGCACACGCTCACGAGTTGCTGGCGCCGCGATACCTGGGCACCGATCTCGGCGAACACCGGGTTGACAATGTCGAGCCGGTCGGACCAGTCACTGCCGGCATGTGGCCAGGTCAGCATGACCGCGGATTGTGGCTCCCATTCTGCCGGAAGGCGGACGCGGGTCGCTGGCGCCATATCAGCGATGCAGAACGGTGTTGATCACCCGGTCGTGCTCGAAATAAACGGTGTAGCCAGGGTAGATCCAGCGGCTGATCGGCGGCTCACCCACCGGCGCCCTGGTCGAGGTCGGTTCGCCAAACGCGGATTGCACGGATGTCATGGTCGCGCCACGCGAAGGCAGAGGCTGGGTGTTGGCGGCGCGTGACGAGTCGATCGCATTCAGCAACAGGGTATCGGCATGGGCCGGCATGACGCAGGCCATGGTCAGCGCCAGGACTGGGGTCGTAATTCTCATCGACGGAACTCCGCTACGTGACTGGTTCGGAAAAGCGTGCTCCCGCCGTCGCGGCGGCATCGGCTGGTCTCCAGTTTAACTGTGATCGGCAGTCCGACAAACCGAATCCCGCACCGGGATGAGCGGGGGACGTTATCCGACCGATCAACTGCGTGGATAATCCAAGGGATGCTTATGGTCTAATGCGCGCATGTTTCATCCCTTATCCCTTTTCGTCGGTCTCCGCTATACGCGATCGCGGCGTCGCAATCACTTCATTTCGTTCATATCGCTGATCTCGACGCTTGGTATAGCGCTCGGCGTGATCGTGCTGATCACCGTTCTTTCGGTGATGAACGGTTTCCACAAAGAGGTGCGGGAACGCATCCTCGGTATGGCTTCGCATGGCGACGTGCAGGCCCTCGACGGACGCATGGAGGACTGGCAGGAGGCCATGCGCCTGGCGCGCGGCCATTCGCGGGTGCTCGGCGCAGCTCCGTACATCGAAGGGCAGGCAATGCTCAGTCACCAGCGTGAGGTGACCGGCGCTGTGGTCCGTGGTGTTGATCCGGCGATGGAAACCGAGGTGGTCGATGTCGGCGCACACATGGTGGCCGGCAGGCTGGATGATCTGAAAGCGGGATCCTTCAACATTATTCTTGGCCGGGAGTTGGCCGAGGTGCTGGGCGTCAGTGTCGGCGACAAGGTCACCGTGATCGTTCCCCAGGTCACGCTGACGGTCGCGGGCAGTATGCCCCGCCTGAAGCGATTCGAAGTTTCCGGCCTGTTCGAGGTCGGTATGGGCGAGTACGACCGTGGCGTCGCGATCATCCACATCCGCGATGCGGCTGTCTTACAGCAGCTGGGCGATGCGGTCAGTGGTGTGCGCCTTCGGATCGATGACGTGTGGCAGGCGCGCGAGGTGGCATTTTCGCTGGCTGAACAACTCCAGGGCCGCTACCGGGTGTTGAACTGGACCGACTACCACCGCAATTTCTTCGCTGCGTTGAAGATGGAAAAACGCATGATGGGCCTGCTGCTGTTCTTCATCGTCGTGATCGCTGCGTTCAACATTGTCTCAACGCTGGTCATGATGGTGGTCGACAAGCAGAGCGATATCGCGATTTTGAAGACATTCGGTGCCTCACCAGGACAGATCATGCGGATTTTCATCGTGCAGGGTGCAACGCTGGGTGCAATAGGGACACTGGTTGGTGTCGTGCTTGGCCTCGCTCTGGCCTTGAACATCGAGACCGCAGTTGCGGCCGTGGAACAGGCATTCGGTGTCCGCTTCATCGATCCCGGTATCTACTACATCGCCAAGTTGCCGTCTGACGTGCAATGGTCCGACGTGGTTCTGGTTGGAGCCGGTTCGTTTGCATTGAGTCTGCTGATGACGTTGGCGCCCGCATGGCGCGCATTCCGCACCCAGCCGGCGGAGGCGTTGCGCTATGAGTGAAGCTCCGGTGCTCGCCTGCCGTGGCGTCAGCAAACGTTTCGCCAGCGGTCCGAACACGATCGAGGTTCTCGCTGGAGTCGATTTCGCCCTGCAACGTGGCGAGCAGGTGGCCATCGTCGGCGCATCGGGATCGGGCAAGAGCACCCTGATGCATTGTCTGGGTGGACTCGATCTGCCGAGCGAGGGCGAAGTCAGCCTGCTGGGACGACCATTCAGCAGCTGCGATGAGAAAGCCCGCGGCATTCTGCGCAACCAGGCGATCGGCTTCGTCTACCAGTTTCACCACCTTCTGCCCGAGTTCAGTGCCCTCGAAAACGTGGCGATGCCGTTGCTGATCCGCGGTCGTTCAGCCAGTGAGGCCAGCGCACGCGCCATGGCGCTGCTCGAACGTGTGGGACTGGGTGCTCGCACCCGGCACAAGCCAGCGGAATTGTCCGGCGGCGAGCGTCAACGCACGGCAATCGCGCGAGCGCTGGTCACCAATCCGTCGTGTGTGTTGGCGGACGAGCCGACTGGGAATCTCGACCGGCAGACTGCCGATTCGGTGTACCAGTTGCTGTTGGAACTGAACCAGGAGCAGGGAACCAGCTTCGTAATCGTCACACACGATACCGATCTTGCCGCGCGCATGGATCGTGTACTCACCTTGTGCGACGGGACACTGCAGGAAGCGTCCGTTCAGGTGGCGGGAGGCGGCTCTTTCTTGCGGACGTAGCGGGCCCGAAAACGTTTCAGCACGTTCCAGCGCCAGTAAAGTCGCATCGCGCCGTATCCGAGTCCGGCCAGCAGCGTGCCAAGCACGAAACTGCCGAAATACAGTGGCTTCCAGATCGCATTCAACTCGGCGGCGATCCATTCGAGAGACAGCTGGAACTCGCCGACATCGGGCGGAGTGCCCAGCAACCAGGTTCCGACCAGGTAATTGAAATAAAGCACGGGCGGCATCGTGATCGGGTTGGTCAGCCACACCAGCGCGACCGATATCGGCAGGTTGATACGGAAGACGATTGCCGAAAGCGCCGACGTCAGCATCTGGACCGGGATCGGAATCATCGCCCAGAACAGACCTGCCGCCACGCCACCGGATACCGAGCGCCGATTCAGGTGCCACAGGTTTTCATCATGCAACAGGCGACCCAGGTGCCGAAGATACTTGTGTTTCTTCAGTACGTTTGGATCTGGCGTATAACGCTTGATTAAGTGCCGTGGCATAGATCCCGGGTCGGTGGACAGGTGCGATTTAAGCCGTTTCCGGCCACTGCATGCCGCAGCGGGCGGGCGGTTTCTTATATTTGAGCCGAAGCTTATGACAGAATAGCGGCGGCAAGGAATTTGTCTCAAGAAAAGGGAACTTCGGAAAATCAGAGTTTCCGCGCGGAGCAGGCATGCGCCGCCATCTTGGATCGCGGCAAGCGATTGAAAATCAACGAATCCGAAAACGATGTTTTTGGATTCCCGAAGAGAAAGATGCCACGGATGGCATTTTCGGAAGTCCCCGAAAGATCGGCCAGCATTCCAGGGAGGGAAGGTGGCGATTGCGGTCAGCCTGTTCGCAGCTGGTATTTGGCTGCTGTATCAACTGTCGACTCTGCCAGGCTGGGCCCCGTGCCTGTTGGCGGCTGTGCTCGCGGCACTTCTCGCCCAACGTCCGGTTTGGCGATATGCCGCGGCATTCCTCGCCGGCTTTGCCTGGGCCGGATTGCACGCCTTGTCGACGCTGCCACCCGAGTTGCCGGATGGGTCGGAACGGGGTTTGTTCGATGTTCAGGGCAGGGTTTCGTCGCTGGTCAGCGAACACGAAGGCCTGGCTCGATTCGTCTTGGATGCCGACAGCCTGGCGACCGCCGGCGAGTCCTGGGATGGCAGCTGGCGCCTGCGCCTGACCTGGCGTGAAGCTCCACCATTGCTGCCCGGCCAGCCGCTTGCCCTGTCTGTCCGCCTCAAGCACGTGCACGGCTTTGCCAGCCCCGGTGCCTGGGACTACGAGGGCTGGTTGATCTGGCGCGGAATCCGCTTCACTGGCTACGTGATCCCGGGCGCGGAAGTCACCGTGACGCAAACAACAGCGTGTTGCCGGCTCGATCGGTTACGTGCGCGGCTGAGTGCCAGGGTCGACGCCCTGCCGCTGAGCGAGTCGGCCAGCGGGATAATCCGGGCGTTGACGATCGGCGACCGGTCTGGGCTGTCCAGTGAAATCAACGAACTTTTCCGCACCACCGGTACCAGCCACCTGATGGCGATTTCGGGACTGCATATCGGCCTGGTGGCCGGATTGGGGCTGCTCGTGACCACGGCAGTCTGGCGTCGCATCGCGCCATTTGCGGCGCGGGTTCCTGCTCCGGTTGCCGGGGCTGTCGCGGCCCTGGTCCTCGGGGCCTCCTATGCCATATTGGCCGGCATGACGCTGCCGACGCAACGCGCCATGATCATGTTGGCGGTGCTGGCAGTGGGTATCGTACGGCGACGGCCCGGCAGCATCAGCGCAAGCGTCGCACTGGCAGCATTCTGTGTTCTGTGCTGGCATCCGCCGGCGATTCTCGGTGCCGGCTTCTGGCTGTCCTTCGGCGCCGTGGTTGTGATCATCGCCGTGATGCGCCACATCGATCGCGGTGCTCGGATGCGTGCCGCGCTCGGCGTCCAGCTGGCGTTGAGTCTTGCGTTGTGGCCAATCCTGGCCCTGTTCGATATGCCCGCCGCAATCGGGGCTCCGCTCGCCAACATCGTGCTGGTGCCGTTGTTCGGCTTCCTGATTGTGCCAACGAGCCTGCTCGGCGTGGTGCTGCTGGCCCTGGTGCCGGGTGCCGGTGCATGGTTGCTGGGGTTGCTGGATCCGGTACTGGCCTGGGTGATGGAAGGATTGTCCTGGATCGCGCTCGGCGATGGCCTGATCGACCTGGCGCCGGCGCGTGACGGTTGGGCGCTCCTCGCCGTTCTGATTTGTCTGGTTGCGGTATTGGCGCCGCGCGGTTTCCCGATGCGTCGAGCCGTCCTGCCTCTGTTGCTGGTTCCCTGGCTGCCACGCCAGCCGGTACTCGAACCGGGCGATTTCGCTATCGACGTCCTCGATGTCGGCCAGGGGCTGAGCGTGGTCGTACGCACCCGGCAGCACACGCTGGTGTTCGATACCGGGCCGGCCTATGCGTCGGGTTTTGCCACCAGCAGAGCGGTCCTGCTGCCCTTTCTCAGCCGTAAGCGGGTAGAGCGAATTGATCGCCTGGTGCTCAGCCACGGCGATCTCGATCACGCCGGCGGGGTCGCCCAGCTGCGCAGCGGGATCGATGTACTGCGCATCGACAGTGGTGAGCCCGAACGTGTCGGTAACGATGCGCGCATCTGCCGGGGCGACGAAAGCTGGCAATGGGACGGCGTGTTGTTCCGCTATCTCCATCCACCACCTGGCGCGGACGAGCAGGGCAATAACGCGTCGTGTGTGCTCAGGATCAGCGGTCGCGGCGGCAGCGTGCTTCTGACCGGTGATATCGAGCGTAAGATCGAGCGGCGCCTGGTGGCCGCGGCCGCTGCTGAACTGGCGAGCGACATCGTCATCGCCCCGCACCATGGCAGCCGCAGTTCGTCGAGTGCCGCCTTCATCGATGCGGTGGCTCCGGATTACGTCGTCTACACGACCGGGTGGGGCAATCGCTATGGTTTTCCGGCAGCCGAGGTCGATCGGCGCTGGCGCGGGGTCGGCGCGGTTCCGCTGGATACGGCAAGCGCCGGTACGGTGTCTTTCGTGTTCGATACTGCGGACAGTGTGTGTGTCCCGACCTGCCACCGTGTTCACGCAGGCCGCTTCTGGTGGCACCGCGGAGGTTCTGCCGAGGGCTGCCATGCAGTATCATCGCGCGGTCGGCGAATTAGCCCTGAGCGGGCATCGTCATCATCCGAACTGTCCGCAAAGGAGGAACCGTAGTCGTGCTCGAACTCGTGAAAGCCGGCGGATGGCTGATGTGGCCGATCATTGCCTGTTCCGTGATCGCGATGGCGATCGTCGTCGAGCGTCTTTGGGCGTATCGCAAGCGCAAGGTGCTGCCGACCAACCTGGTGGCGCAGATCTGGCAGCTGCACCAGAACAAGCAGCTGACCAACGCCCATATCGCGACCGTGCGCAAGAAATCCCACCTGGGGCGGATGCTTGCTGCCGGCCTGGTCAATCGCACACATTCGCGCGAGGTGATGAAAGAGGCGATCGAGGAGGAGGGCCGCCAGGTCGTGCACGAGCTGGAGCGCTATCTCAATACCCTGGGCACAATCGCCAACATCACCCCGCTGTTGGGTCTGCTCGGCACGGTAATCGGCATGATTAAGGTGTTCACGGCGATCACCAACGCCGGAGTCGGTAATCCGACCGTGCTCGCCGGGGGCATCTCCGAGGCTTTGATCACGACCGCAGCGGGTCTCTCAGTCGCGATTCCTGCCGTAATCTTTCATCGCTACCTGAGTGGGCGCGTCGATCGCATCGTGGTGCGCATGGAAGAGCAGGCACTGAAGCTGATCGAGGTCATGCACGGCGAACGGGAACAATAGTCCATGAACCTGCGCCCGCGCCGTTCGGAGCCACCCCGGGTCGACATCACACCGCTAATCGACGTGGTGTTCCTGATGTTGATCTTTTTCATGGTTTCGACAACGTTCGACAAACAGAGTCAGCTCAAAGTCGACCTGCCGGAGGCTGACAGCAGCGAGGTCGCAGAGCCGGTCAAGGACAAGATCGAGATCACGATCGATGCCGAGGGGCATTTTTACGTCAACGATCGCGAACTGGTCCAGCACAACCCGGAAACACTGCATCGCACGTTGCTTAAGATTGCCGATGGTCGTGCCGATCTGCCGGTAATCGTGTCGGGCGATCGCAATGCACCCCTGCAATCGATGATGACCGTGCTCGACGTTTCGGCGCAGTTGGGACTGTCCCGGCTCAGTTTCGTCGCCCGACAGGCCGAGGCCAGTTCCGAGTAGGGCATACCGAACGTGCCTCGCCTCGACCGCTTCTGGTATTCAAGAAATCCCGTTGCCTTTCTGCTCTTGCCACTGGCCTTCGTGTTCGGCCTGGTTTCCAGGCTGCGGCGCTGGCTGTACCGGCTGCGGGTCCTGCGAACGGTGCGATTTGATGTGCCGGTGCTGGTCGTTGGAAATGTCTCGGTCGGTGGCACGGGCAAGACACCGTTGGTCATCTGGCTTGCAGACTACCTGGGCAAACAGGGATGGCACCCGGGCATCGTGTCACGCGGCTACGGTGGTGCAGCAACCAGCTGGCCGCAACAGGTCAGGGGTGACAGTGATACGTCGATAGTCGGCGACGAGGCGGTGATGATTGCCGCCCGTACCGGGCGGCCGATGTGTGTTGGACCGGATCGTCCGGCGGCCGTCGAGGCTTTGCTGGCACACACCGACACCGATATCGTGATTTCCGACGACGGTCTGCAGCACTATGCACTCGGCCGCGACATCGAGATCGCGGTCGTCGATGGCAAGCGGCGCATGGGTAATGGTTTCTTGCTGCCCGCCGGGCCCCTGCGTGAGCCGGCATCACGCCTGCTGGAGGTCGACATGGTCGTCATCAACGGCCAGGGGGACGAAGGTGAGTACTCGATGCGAATCCACCAGCCGACCTTACGCAGCCTGCATGGCGAAGCGCGTCGCCGGCTGGCTGAGTTCACCGATCGTGAGGTGCATGCCATCGCCGGCACCGGCAACCCGGATCGATTTTTCGATCTGCTCGAACGGCATGGCATCGGTCTGCGCCGACACCCGTTTCCGGACCACCACGTTTATCGCGCAGAGGACCTCATGCTGGATCCGCCCAGGTCGATTCTGATGACGGAGAAAGATGCCGTAAAATGCAGCCGCCTGCCGTGCAAAGACTGCTGGGTGGTTCAGGTCGACGCAGAACCCGACGCGGCTTTCATCAGCCACCTCAATCGTGTTTTGGAGGAATTTTCCGATGGATAAGAAGCTGCTCGATATCCTGGTGTGTCCAATCTGCAAGGGCAGGTTGGTATACCGTAAGAATGCCTCCGAACTGATCTGCAAGGTCGATCGGCTTGCCTTTCCGATACGCGACGGCATCCCCGTCATGCTCGAGCAGGAGGCACGCGAACTGCCGGCCGACGAAGAGGTTGAATGAAGATGAGTTCCTTCAATGTCGTGATTCCGGCACGGTATGCGTCCCAGCGCCTGCCGGGTAAGCCGTTGCTGGACATTGCCGGCAAGCCGATGATCCAGCATGTTTACGAGCGTGCAGGCGAGAGCGGTGCCGGCGAGGTGGTCATCGCGACCGACGACGAGCGCATCGAACGCGCCGTGACGGCATTCGGCGGACGGGTGTGCATGACCTCGGCCGAGCACAACAGCGGAACGGATCGTATCGCCGAGGTCGTGCAGACGCTCGGTTGGTCGGAGGAAACGCTGGTCGTGAACCTGCAGGGTGACGAACCGCTGATGCCACCGGCACTCCTGGGACAGGTCGCGAGCACGCTCGAATCGCATCCCGAAGCCGGCATGGCCACCCTGGCCGTTCCGCTGACCGATCCACGTCAGCTGTTCGATACCAACAGTGTCAAAGTGGTCGCGGATCGCAACGGTTATGCGCTGTATTTCAGTCGAGCGACGATTCCGTGGAAACGTGATGTCTTCAGTCACGACCAGGCGGTTCAGAATGCCTGGCTGGAGGGTGTGTATCGCCATTTGGGAATTTACGCCTATCGCGCCGGTTTCCTGGCCGGCTATGCGAACCTGCCGGTGTCACCGATCGAGCGCATGGAATCGCTGGAGCAACTGCGCGTATTGTGGAACGGTGGCCGGATCGCGCTCGATATCGCGTCGGACGCGCCTCCTGCAGGGGTCGATACGGCCGAAGACCTGGAGCGGGTGGTCCGCGTGCTGTCAGCCTGACTCGGTCTGCAGTCCCTCGAGCATTGCCAGCAGATCGTCTGAGAAGCCATCGGAATCGGCAGAGCTGATCGAGATCGTCAGGGTATCACCCACGCGCCGATTGGGTTGTCCATAGGCATTGCGTTGAACGCCGCGCCGCTGGCAATCCTGGCAGCGTTTCAGTACGACCGCGTCGATGTCGACCAGCACCTCGATCAATATCCAGACCTCTCCGAGATAGTCGAAGCGCTTGCCGATCAATGGGCGCAACCGCCGGTGCAGGGAATCATCACTCATGGTAAAAGAATGGCATCCACGGGCGAACTGACAACCAGGATTTAAGCAGCATGGTCAAAGTACTGTTTGTTTGCATGGGCAATATCTGCCGTTCACCAACCGCGCACGGCGTGTTCCGTGCACTGGTACGGGCAGAAGGCCTGGAGGATCGTATCAGCATCGATTCGGCGGGCACGCACGCCTACCACGTCGGTAGTTCCCCTGATCGACGGGCTACATCGACCGCTGCTGCACGCGGCATCGATCTGTCCGACCTGGTGGCGCGGCGCGTCGAAACGGACGACTTCGAGAACTTTGACTACGTCGTGGCCATGGACCAGGAAAACTTCGTGTCGCTGAGCGAGATCTGCCCGGCGGCACACATCGAGAAGATCCACCTGTTCATGGACTTCGCACCCGAGATGCGCACCCGCGAGGTGCCTGACCCGTACTACGGCGGGGCGTCCGGCTTCGAACGTGTTTTCGACCTCGTGGATGCCGCATCCAGGGCGTTGTTGTCCGATATCAAGCAGCGCCACCTGGCGCGGTGACGCTGCTTTCGTATCAGTCGGTACCGTCTTTCGCCGGTGCCGGTTTCTCCCCGCTCGATGTTGCTGTCTTGGGCTCTGGTGCAGGGGAGGAGGGCTGCGCGGCGGGGCGTTCAACCGGTTCGGCTCTGGCTACAGGAGCTGCAGCAGAGCTTGCCTGATCTGTCTTGACCGATGCGCTGTCCGACGAGCTCGACTGCTCGGCCCTAGGCCGTTCGGCATCGGCGGCCGGTCTGGCGGATTGTGTAGGCGGTTTTTCCGCTGGTGCCGACTGCTTTGCGTCGCCGTCTCCGGCCTGGCTTTCACTGCGCGAACCGGCGTTCCGGGGCGCGGCATCCCTGGAGTCGGCTTTCGCGCCGGCGCTGGCGTCGGATGCAGAATCCGGCTGCGCGGTATTCGAACCTTCCGCAGCACCGTTGGCCTTATCGGCCGCGGAGCGGCGCCGACGGCCGCCGCGGCGCCCCCGTCGTGAACTGCGTTTGACCGGAGCTTCTTCGCCGTCCTTTGCAGGTGGCGACCCGGCTTCGTTCTGAGACTTGTCGGCTGTCGTCTTTTCCTTGTCAGCCGGCTCGGGTTTCGCCGCCGACCGGCCTGCGTCGGCCTGTGCCGGCTTCGCATCCCTGGAGCCTTTCCCGCCACGCCGGCCACCACGGCTGGAACGCTTCTCAGTGGACGACGAGCCAGCACTGCGCTGACCGCCACGACGATTACTGCGACGCTCTTTGGGTTCGTCTTCGGCAGGAGGTGTTGCCTCCGCGGCCTTGGGTTCGGGTTTTGGCGCGGCTGCTGCCTGTCCGGTGCCCGTGGCGTCACGCGGCGCAAAAATACTGCTGAACAGGCGCTTGATGAATCCGCTTTCGCCGGCTGCCGCTCCGGCACCGGCTGCGGCAACCACGGGTGCAATTGGGGCAGGCTCAGGGGCTTCGCGCGGCTTTTCCGCCTTGTCTTCCTTCTCCGGCCGCTCCGGTGCCGGCGAGGCCGGGGCGATATTACGCACGGCCGGCTGTTCGACCTTCGGTTGCGGGCGTTCCACGGCGGGAAGCGACTGCTGCGAATACTCTTTTTCCTGGACATGACTCGGCAGATCGTCCTCCTGCATATCCTGCAGTCGGATCCGCGAGAGTTCGTACTTGGGCGTCTCAAGCTGACGGTTGGGGATCAGCACGACGCTGACCTCGTGCCGCCGCTCCACGTCGGTGATCATCTGCCGTTTTTCGTTCAGCAGGTAGGTCGCGATCTCGATCGGAAGCTGCGCGGTGACGCGCCCGGTGTTTTCCTTGAGAGCTTCTTCCTCGATGATGCGAAGGATCGACAGGGCCAGCGAATCGACGCTGCGGATCGTGCCGTGACCGTCGCAGCGTGGACATACCTGGTTGGCCGATTCGCCGAGTGACGGACGCAATCGCTGGCGCGACATCTCGAGCAGGCCGAATCGGGAGATGCGACCGATCTGCACGCGTGCCCGGTCTTCCTTCATCGCCTCTTTGAGCCGGTTTTCAACCTCGCGCTGGTTGCGTGACGGAGTCATGTCGATGAAGTCGATGACGAACAGGCCACCCAGGTCGCGCAGGCGCAACTGGCGCGCGATCTCGTCGGCAGCCTCGAGATTGGTGTTGAGTGCCGTCTCCTCGATGTCAGCGCCCTTGGTGGCGCGTGCCGAGTTGATGTCGACCGAGGTGAGCGCCTCGGTATGGTCGATGACGATCGACCCGCCTGACGGCAGTCGCAGTTCGCGCCGGAATGCCGATTCGATCTGTGATTCGATCTGGTAGCGCGAGAACAGCGGCACCTCGTCTTCGTACAGGCGCAGCTTGCGCAGGTACTTCGGCATCACCTGTTCGATGAACTGCCGGGCCTGTTCGTGGGTCTCCGGGGAATCGACCACGATTTCGCCGATATCGGCGCGCAGGTGGTCACGGATCGAGCGGATGATGACGTTGCTTTCCTGGTAGA
>JAGRHE010000199.1 GCA_020445165.1 Gammaproteobacteria bacterium | reverse complement strand
TCAGCAGCAGAGGATCTCTTTCGCAGCAACGCGATTCCCTATCTGGACAGTACCTCGGTCTCGATCGAAGAGTTGTCGATCGAGATCATGCAGCGTGTCGGCGTCGAGCGGCACTACTGACGGATGCCGGGATTGCTTGCGGGTTGTGGGGCTCCACGATACGGCGTGGTGGCGCGGCCATCCACAACCAGCGCATGCGCCGGAAAAGGTAAAGGAGGCCTAAACTAATGCCTCTCTTGTTCTCCCGCGACACGAAATGCCCGTTGCGCGATTGGAGTCCCAGGATGTTCTCGAAGTTCATGCACGGCATGACCTGAGTAAAAACATCACCTGATCACAGGCGATAGGGATGCCTCTGCGATTGGAAGCCCGTTCACTGTTTTACTGGGGGGAGGCATGCAGTTGGTTGCGCAGTGTGCCGATGCCCGGGATCTCGATCTCGATGGTCTGTCCGTCGGCCATGTCAGCGGCGCCCACTGAAGTGCCACAAGCGATCACATCGCCCGGGAAGAGCGCGATTTCGCGACTCAGGTGCCAGACGATATCTTGTGGCGAGAAGATCATGTCACTCACCGGGTAGTCCTGTTTGACTTCACCATCGAGAATGCCGCGTACGCGCAGACCGGCCGGATCGATGCCACGCGCGATCACCGGTCCGAGCGGACCGAAGCCCGGCAGGCTCTTTGCGCGGCACCATTGTGGAAACTCGACGTTGGCGAACAGCGGATCGGGAGCGGTCACGTCATTGACGCAGGTGTAGCCGAAGATGACATCGTCGATCTCGTCGCGCGGCACCTGGAAACAGTGCCTGCCGATAACGATGCCAAGTTCAGCCTCGAACTTGACCCGGCCATCGAAACCGGGCGGACGGCTGATCGGGCTGCCGTGAGCCGACAACGATGCGCCGAGCTTGACGAAAAACAGCGGGAAGTCGGGAATCCGTGTCCCTTCGGCCTGCTGACGTTCGTGGAAGTTGTTCCACAATCCCAGGTACTGGCGTGGTTCCACCGGCGGCAGCCACACGGCATCGGACGCAGCCAGCGTTTCGCCACTCGGGGTGGGCGCGTCGAACAATCCGCCGTCGAACAGCCGGATCACGTCGTCGGCGAGTTGGCCGATGCGGGACTTGCCGTTCGCGGAGACCCGGCACCAGTGTTCGATTGTCATGTCAGATTTCCCGCAGATGGATTCAGGTGATTACGTCGGCGATATCGCGCTTGATCCCGTCACGGATACCGGCAACTGTCTCGGCTGCCGCAATCAGGCGGGCGAGTGCGACCTGGGTATCCTGCTGCTGGCGCTGCGGATCGGATTCGTAGGCCTCGAGATAGACGCGCAGCGTGGCTCCGACGGTACCGGTTCCCGACAACCGGAACACCACGCGCGAACCGTCTACGAAACCGATCCGGATGCCTTGCCGGGTGCTGACCGAGCCGTCGATCGGGTCGGTGTAGCTGAAATCGTCGGCATACGCGACCTTGACGCCCTCGAGCATGCTGCCAGGCAGGTCGGGCAGGCGATTTCGCAGGCCATCGATCAGGGCATTGGCCTTGGCGCTGTTGACACCCTCGTAGTCATGCCGCGAATAGTAGTTGCGGCCGTACTGCTGCCAGTGAGCGCTGACGATACTGGCGACCGATTCGCCACGTGCTGCAAGGATGTTGAGCCATGCCAACACCGCCCACAGGCCGTCTTTTTCGCGTACGTGCGACGAGCCGGTGCCGAAGCTTTCTTCGCCACAGAAAGCGATGCGCCCGGCATCCAGCAGGTTGCCGAAGAATTTCCAGCCGGTCGGGGTCTCAAAGCACTCGATGCCCAGCGCGCGTGCGACGTGGTCGACCGCCTGGCTGGTCGGCATCGATCGTGCAACGCCGGGAATCCCGTTGCGGTGAGCCGGAATCAGGCTGGCATTGGCGGCCAGCACCGCCAGACTGTCGCTGGGCGTCACGAAGAAATCGCGACCGAGGATCATGTTGCGGTCACCGTCGCCGTCTGATGCCGCAGCGAAATCGACAGCATCCTGGCCTCGCGTCAATGCCACGAGATCTGCCGCGTGAACCAGGTTTGGGTCCGGGTGATGACCGCCGAAGTCCTCCAATGGCTCGCCGTTCATGACCGTTCCCGGCGCGGCACCGAGCATCTCTTCGAAGATGCGGGTCGCGTAGGGGCCGGTAATCGCATGCATGGCGTCGAAACGCATCCGAAATCCGCTTGCCAGCAGCGCGCGAATTGCGTCGAAATCGAAGATCGACTGCATGAGCTCGGCATAGTCATCGACCGGGTCGATGATCTCCACCTGCATCTTGTCCAGCTGGCAGCTGCCGACGGTGTCGATATCGATGTCGTCGGCGTTGCTTACGCGGAAGCTGGTGATTTCGAGCGAGCGCGCATAGATGGCCTCGGTGACTTTCTCAGTAGCCGGACCGCCGTTGCTGCCGTTGAACTTGATGCCGAAGTCGCCGTCCGGACCGCCGGGGTTGTGGCTTGCTGACAGGATCAGCCCTCCTGCGGCCGAGAACTTGCGGATCACGCAGGATGCCGCCGGCGTCGACAGTAGTCCGCCGCGTCCGACGAGTACGCGGGCGATGCCATTGGCCGCGGCCATCTTGAGGATGACCTGGATCGCCTCCCGGTTGAAGAAGCGCCCGTCTCCACCCAGGACCAGCGTGCCGCCGGTCAGTTCCTGTTGCGTATCGAAGACAGACTGGACGAAGTTCTTCAGGTAGTTACCCTGGCGAAATACGTGGACCTGCTTGCGCAGCCCGGAAGTACCGGGGCGCTGATCTTTGAACGGGTGCGTCGAGTAGGTCGTGAAGGGCATAAAGCGATTGTCCTGCTGATGGCTGCGCGGATTTTAACCACAGAAAAGTCCGGCGTCCGAACCCTGCCGCCGAAGAAGTCCGTCACCGGCGTCTTGAAAGCGCCAGCGGCCGTCCCCATCTGCCCCGAATTCAGAACCAATGCGGAGGACATCCCGGTATGACTGCGAGCGCGCAAAAGGAAACCCTTGATTTTCAAGCAGAAGTCAGCCAGGTGCTGAACCTGGTGATCCGATCCCTGTATTCGAACAAGGAGATATTTCTGCGTGAGCTCGTCTCGAATGCGTCCGACGCCGCGGAAAAACTGCGTTTCGAGGCGTTGAGCAACGATTCGCTCTACGAAGGGGACAGTGGACTGCGGATCAGGATTTCGGTCGACAAGGAAGCCGGGACCGTGACCATCTTCGACAACGGGATCGGTATGAGCCGGCAGGAAGTGACCGAGACGATCGGGACGATCGCCAGCTCGGGGACCCGCAAGTTTCTCGAGAGCCTGTCTGGGGACAAGGCCGCGGACAGTCAGTTGATCGGACAATTCGGCGTGGGTTTCTACTCGGCCTTCATTGTCGCCGACAAGGTCACGCTGACCACCCGTCGCGCCGGAATGAAGAGTGACGAGGGTGTGCGCTGGGAGTCGACCGGCGAGGGCAGCTACACCATCGAGAATGTCGAACGTGCGCAACGGGGCACCGAGATCGTGCTGCACCTTCGCGAGGACGAGAAGGAGTTCCTCGATGGCTACCGGTTACGCAGCATCATCGGCAAGTTCTCCGATCACATCGCAATCCCGGTCGAGATGCTCAACGAGCCGCCGCCAGCGGCCGACGGCGAGGAGCAGGCCGCGCCCGAATGGGAGCAGGTGAATACGGGTACCGCACTGTGGTTGCGCAATAAGTCGGAGATCTCCGATGACGATTACCACGAGTTCTACAAGAGCACCTGTCACGACTTCGAGGCACCGCTGACTTGGGCGCATAACCGGGTGGAGGGCAAGCACGAGTACACATCCCTGCTATTCATCCCATCTCGCGCGCCATTCGACATGTGGGACCGCGAGCAGAAACATGGCGTCAAACTCTACGTGCGGCGTGTGTTCATCATGGACGAAGCCGACAAGCTGATGCCGCACTACCTGCGCTTCGTTAAGGGTGTGGTCGATTCAGATGATCTACCGCTCAACGTGTCGCGTGAGATCCTGCAGCACGATCGCAAGATCGACAGCATCCGTAATGCCAACGTGAAACGCGTCCTCGGCCTGTTGGAAAAACTGGCCAAGGATGATGCCGAGAAGTACCAGGCTTTCTGGAAGCAGTTTGGCAAGGTACTGAAAGAAGGGCCGGCGGAAGACTTCGCCAACCGTGAAAAAATTGCCGCCCTGCTGCGTTTTGCGTCGACCAAGTCGGATGGTGATGCACAGACAGTGTCACTCGATCAGTACATCGAGCGCATGGCGGAAAAGCAGGAAAAGATCTATTACATCACCGCCGATACGCTGTCAGCAGCTCGCAACAGCCCACATCTCGAGGTCTTCAAGAAGAAAGACATCGAGGTCTTGTTGCTGACCGACCGCGTCGATGAATGGCTGGTTTCTCACCTCAACGAGTTCAAGGGCAAACCGCTTCAGTCGGTTGCAAAAGGTGCGCTGGACCTGGGCGAACTCGAAGACGAGTCGGAAAAAGAGAAGGTCGAGAAGGCCACCGAGGAACACAAACACCTGATCGAACGGGTCAAGAGCGCGCTCGGTGATGCGGTGAAGGAAGTGCGGGTTTCCAGCCGGCTTACCGAATCACCGGCCTGTCTGGTCGTCGATGACTACGACATGAGTCAAAATCTTGCGCGTGTGCTCAAGCAACTCGGCCAGGATGCGCCGATTCCAACTCCGATCATCGAGATCAACCTGGATCACCCGCTGATGCAGCGCATGGACAATGAGACGGACGAGGAGAAGTTCACTGAACTTGCCAAGGTCGTTTTCGACCAGGCCTTGCTCGCCGAGGGCGGTCAGCTCGAGGACCCGGCCGGGTTTGTGCATCGTCTGAATCGTCTGATGCTGGATATGTCGGCCTGAAGGTCGCTTGGTCGCCTGTCGATAAGAAACCGGCGCTCTCTGCGCCGGTTGTTTTTTGGGGCACTGTTCTTGCCGGACCTGACACTGCTGTCCGGAATACGGATTGCGCATTGGACGCAAAGGCTTGAAGCCCCGCTGTTTCGTGGGTAGAACCCAC
>JAGRHE010000198.1 GCA_020445165.1 Gammaproteobacteria bacterium | reverse complement strand
TCGACATCGGGCATCCAGATGTCGAGCAGGATCAGTTCTGGGCGCCGCTCACGCAGCGCGCTGCGTGCGGCCGCCGCGTTCTCGGCCGTCGTCACGCTGTAGTTCTCGTCCTCGAGAATATCGCTGACCGATTCGCGAATATCCGGTTCGTCGTCGATGACCAGGATATGAGCGGCGCTCATCGCACACCTCCACCACGCAGTTCGTCCTGGCCGACGGCGGTATAGCCGAGCCGAAGCGCGGCATCGG
Source organism: Gammaproteobacteria bacterium (assembly GCA_020445165.1). The sequence continues at coordinate 4,802 of JAGRHE010000198.1, read as the reverse complement.
CCGGCAGACGCAACACCACCCGGCCGCCGCCCGAATCCGGGTTCTCGGCAAACACCAGGCCTCCGTGCTCGGCGACGATGCGCTTGACGATCGCCAGGCCCAGGCCGGTGCCCTTGGTCTTGTTGGTGACGTAGGGCTCGAACACCTGGCCGATCAGCTCGGGATCGAATCCGGCACCGTTGTCGCTGACCGCGATCTCCACGAAATGGCTCCCCTCTTCTGTTCCGACACGACTGCTGACCTGTATCCGGCCGTTCTCACCACTGGCTTCCAGCGCGTTCTTGATCAGGTTGTGCATGACTTGGCGCAGACGCACGGGATCGGCCTCGATACTGAGTCCCGGCGCCCCCGCCTGCAGCACCACCTGCTGGGTTCCACCTTCGTACAGTGCGACGACCTCGCCGAGCAGGGCATCGACCTGCAACGGCTCGATATTGAGCCGGGTCGGCTTGGCATAGTCGGAGAAGTCGTTGACCATGGTCTTCATCGCCTCGACCTGCTGCACGATGGTATGCGTGGCGCGATCGAGCACCCGTGCGTCCTCCGGCGGTAGCTTGCCCAGGTACTTGTGGCGCAGGCGCTCGGCCGACAGCTGGATCGGCGTCAGTGGATTCTTGATCTCGTGCGCAAGGCGCCGGGCGACCTCGCCCCAGGCCGCGTCGCGCTGGGCCTTGACCAATTCGGTTACGTCATCGAATACGAGTACGTGGCCGGCTGCCGATCCCACGTCGATCTCGATCGGCGAATGACGGCACAGCAGCATCTGCCGGCTGCCGCCGCGATATAGGGTGATCTCGGCCCGCCCCTCGCGCATGCCATTGTGCAACCCTTCGAGCACCCGGTCGACGAACGGCTGCAGCGCGGCATTGCGTTCGCCGAGCACCTGCAGCGGCTGCGTCTCGAGCTCGCTGACGGCGATGCCGAAGATCTGGTCGGCGGCACGATTCGCGGTCTGGATACGGCCGTTGCCATCCAGTGCCATGACTCCACTGGACAATCCGCCGAGCACGGTTTCGAGATAGTTGTGCTGGGTCAACAGCTCGCGCCGGCTCTTTTCCAGCGCGTTGCGCGCGCGCGCGATGCGGCGCGTCATGGCGTTGAACGACGACACGAGGAAACCGAGCTCGTCCTCGACCTTGGGCAGCGGCAGCTGCTTGTCGTAATCGCCCTCGGCCACCGCACGCGTACCCTCGGCGATGTCGCTGATCGGCTGTACCAGGCGCCGCGCCGTGAACACGGCCGCCCAGGCCGCGGCGAACAGTCCCAGCAACAGCACCAGAGACAGGCTGAGTGCGAACGTGAACTTGATCTGCGAGCGCATGTAGGCGCGCGTGCGGTACACCTCGTAGGCCTCTTGCACGTTGCCACTCAGGTCACTGAGCGATTCGGGTACCGGGTACAGGGCCTGCAGCACGATCCCGCGTTCCTTGCGATCACGTACCAGGCAGCGCACCAGCAGGCGCCCGTCCGACCCGGTGGCGACGCCGACGTAGTCCTGGCCACCGACCACCTGCTGCACCATTCCACTGTCCGGCGGCGTCGGCAGCAGAATTTCGGGGTTGGCATGACTCACACCCAGCACCTTGCCCTGCACTGAGAACAGCGCCATCTCGACCGCACCGGCGCTCTTGCGCAGCCCGCTGATGCTGAGCGCGATCGCGGTCTGCGAGGTGTCTTCGATGGTGCCGAGCAGGTTTTCGGTCAGCTTCAGACGCTCACGCTTGTGCAGGTCGAGCGACAGCTTGCTCAGGGTCAGCGCATCCTCCATCGCGCTGTCGACCTGCAGGTCGAACCAGCTGTCGATGCCGCTGGACAGGAAACGGATGGAATAGAAATACACCACGCTAACCGGCAGCAGTGCGAGCACCAGGAACATCACCGACAGGCGCGCCGTCAGGCGCGAGCCGGCCACACGCCTGCGGTAATCGCGCAGCAGCTGCACCAGGTTCCAGCCGACCAGCACGAACAGCAGGACCAGGCCGATCACGCTGAACAACAGCAATGGCATAAACCATTGGCCCAGGTCCTCCGAGCGTTGGACCGCGGCGCTGATCATGTGTAGCGCCGCCAGCAGCAGCACGACCAGCATCACGGCCGCCAACATGTCGAAGCGCCGGCTGTTCACCGCTTCACCTCTTGCATGCCGGCAAAGACGAGCCGATCACCGGATTTCACGGCCGCAATCGCCATTCCCAGACGTCGCTGGACAGGCGCCAGTCACGGCTCAGGTAGGCGGTCGGACGCATCGGCAGCGGCAGAGATTCGATATCCAGGCCGATCCGCAAACGCACCAGGTAATCCTGGTCGAGATCGAGCCGCTCGCGCCTGACCACCGGCATGCCGACGATCCGGCCCAGGGTGCGCAGCGCCGCATCGCGCGTCGCAAACGAAAGCCGGCCCTGGCCCTGCAGGTCACGCAACTCGTAGAGCCCGGACAGGGGGCGGTATTGCAGCAGGGTACGCAGGCGCAGGTCGATCACGTCCGACTCCCAGACCCAGGCATCGTCGCGCCGCATCTGCACGTGGGTCTCAAATGTCAGGGGCACACCGTTTTCGAGCGCCTCGGCAACCGTGTCGTTGAGGTCGAAGGTACTCTCGGCATCGAGCAGGATGGTGTCGTCATCGCTCAGGGTCAGCGCGACGCGACGGAATTCGATGCCATCGGCGAATACGCCGGCCACCAGCGACAGCAGGGCTACAACAGCAATGGTACGGGTCAGCCTGGACATGCTCATTCCGATGGCAGCTTGCAGAGCGCCGCGTAAAAAAATCCGTCGCTATCGTCGATCCCAGGCAACAACTGTACACCCTCCCCGGCGGTCGATCCGGTCGTGATCGGCAGTTTAAGGGCCCGCGCATCGGCATGCCGTGCCAGGAAGGCGTCGATCTGGGCGGCATTTTCCTGCGGCAGCAGGGAGCAGGTGGCGTACAGCAACCGCCCCCCCACCGCCAGGCACGGCCACAGGGCATCGAGGAGGGCGGCCTGGCGTTCGGCCAGGGCCGGTATATCGGATTCACGTCGCAACAAGCGGATGTCCGGGTGACGACGCATCACCCCGGTCGCCGAGCAGGGCGCATCGAGCAGGATCCGGTCGTACGCAACCGCGCCCCAGGTCGTGTCTGCCGGTTGCGCGGCATCGGCAGCGACCAGTTCGGCCTCGACACCACCGCGCGCGAGATTCTCGGCGACCCGCTGCAGGCGCTGCCGGTCGATATCGAGTGCCGTGACGCGCAGACCATCGACCTGCTGCAGCATGGCCAGGGTTTTGCCACCGGGCGCGGCACAGGCATCGAGCACGCGCTGCCCCGGCTGGAGGTCGAGCCACTGTGCGGCCAGCTGCGCACCGGCGTCCTGCACCGAGACCATGCCCTCGGTGAAGCCCGGCAGGCGTTCGACCGCGACCGGCTGGTCGAGCACGATGGCTCCCGCCACCTGGCCATGCGCTTTGCCGCCGATACCCGCCTCGGCAAGCCGGGCAAGATAAGCGGATACATCCACCCGCCGACGGTCGACACGCAGCACCATCGGTGGCCGCTGCTGCAACGCCTCGAGGATCTGCATCGATTGATCCGGCCAGGTCTGGTGCAACGCCTGGAACAGCCAGTCCGGCTGGGCGAAGCGCAGCGCAGGACTCCGGTCGACCTGTTGCTCGAGTGCCTCGTGCTCACGCTGCAAACGGCGCAGCACGCCGTTGACCAGCTTGCTGGCCCAGTGCTTGCCCAGCTGACGGCTACCCTCGACGGTGGTCGAGATCGCCGCATGTGCGGGGATCCGGCTGTACAGCAGCTGGTAGGCACCGACCAGCAGGAGCAGGTGCAGATCCCGGTCGCGCGCCTTGAGCGGCTTCTGTAGCAGCGCACCGATCAGCGCATCCAGGCGCCGGTACCAACGGCACACGCCGAAGCTCAGCTCGGCCGCCAGTGCGCGGTCGCGCTCATCCGCATCGACAGCCGCACTGGCCAGGACCGCATCCAGTGACCGGCCATCGATCACCGCAAGGAGATTGGCAACCGCTTGCAGGCGCGGGCCACGTCCGGCTACCGACACAGCGGCTGCGGCCGATGAGTCACGGCGCCCCCAGGACGGTGCCCTGGATATTGTTGGCATTGATGAAATCGCGCGCCGCCATGGCCCGCTTGCCGGGCAGCTGCAATTCGGTGATGCGCAGCAAACCGTCACCGGTCGAAACGTCAATGCCGTTGCGGGTCGCGTTCATGACCGTACCCGGCGCACCGCCGACACCCTTGATGGCATGGGCGCGCCAGATGCGCAGATTGGCATCCTCGCAGCGTGTCTGCGCCACCGGCCAAGGGTTGAAGGCGCGCACCTGGCGCTCGATGTCGACCGCCGGCCGGGTCCAGTCGACGGTCGCCTCGGCCTTGTCCAGCTTGCGCGCGTAACAGGCAAGGGCGTCATCCTGCGGCTGTGGCTCCAGGCTGCCGTCGAGGATTCCCGGCAGGGCCTTCATCAGGGCCTCGGCACCGAGTTGCGACAGGCGGTCGTGCAGGCTGCCACCGGTTTCGTCGTCCGCGAGCGGCGTTCGCTCGACCAGGAACATCGGGCCGGTATCCAGGCCCTCCTCCATGCCCATGATGGTCACCCCGGACTCGGCATCGCCGGCCAGCACCGCACGCTGGATCGGCGCCGCGCCGCGCCAGCGCGGCAGGATCGAGGCGTGGATGTTGATGCAGCCCAGGCGCGGCGCATCCAGTACCGCCTTGGGCAGCAGCAGGCCGTAGGCGACCACGACCATCAGGTCGGCCTTCAAGGCCGCCAATTCCTGGACGGCCTGCGGCTGTTT
>JAGRHE010000197.1 GCA_020445165.1 Gammaproteobacteria bacterium | reverse complement strand
TCCCCCATCAAGTACTCTGACCCCTTGATCCCCCCTTCCGCGATCAAGTACTCTGACCCCTTGATCCGCTGACCCCTTGATCCCCTTGATCCGACCCCTTGATCCCGCCTTGATCCCGACCCCTGGATCCCTTGATCCTTTGATCTCACCTTGATCTCACAACTGCGCCAGCGCGTGACCTGACTCCGTGTCCAGCCCGTTCATTCCAGCCACGAAGTCGGCCAACATCGGCACGTAGCGATCACCCTGCCCGGCAGCGACCATCGCGGCAAAGCTGTTGCGGATTGCGGCGTGCATCGGGTTCACGCCACCCAATGAATTCACCAGGCTGCCGACGTAGTCCATGTCCTTGAGCGCGTTGTGCACGACGAAGCGATGCGCGTTCTCGTCGCGCTCCAGCGTCCATTTCATGAAGGTCTCGTAGAACCCATTGGACAGCCGACCGGGCCGGATCACGCTGTCGAACTGCTCGGCCGAGAGCCCTGCCATGCGTGCCAGCGCCAGCGATTCCGCATAGAGCGCCGCGTACCCCATGGCGATCATGTTGTTGATCAGCTTCATCGTGTGGCCAAGCCCGACCGCACCCAGGTGCACGATCACACCGGCCCAGGTCTCGATCACCGGGCGGACCCTGTCGAAAACCTCCGGGTCCGCCCCGACCATGGTGTCGAGCGTTCCCTCCATCGCCTCTTTCGGCGTTCGGCTGAGCGGCGCGTCGACCAGGGCCATGCCGGCGGCGCGCAGCTCGTCCGCCAGTGCCAGCGTACTGACCGGGTCGGCCGTCGAACAATCGATCACGACCAGGCCGGCGTGTCCGCCCGCCAGGATCCCGTCAGGACCACGCACCACGGCCTCGACCTGCGGGCTGCCGGTGACGCAGAGGTGGATCACGTCGCAACGTGACGCCATCTCGGCCGGACTCGCCACCTCTGCCGCACCCTGGGCCACCAGCGCATCGACCGCCTCGCGCCGACGGTGCGCCATGGTCACCAGCGGATATCCGTTCTTTAGGATATTCGTCGCCATGCCGCGACCCATGAGCCCAAGCCCAATAAAGCCTATCACCGGTTTCGTCATGTCGTGTCACTCCATCAGATAGCCGATTCGAGGGTTGGAGATCCCGCGTCATGTACGCGTCCGCCCGGCTCACGGTACGAGCGACAACAAAGGGCGAGTCGACCCCGACACGCAGGAAGCCCAATCCATTGGCTTGCCTCGATCGCTCGTGCCCGAGGCAACGCCGGCATTGCGCCGAAACCCGCGCTTCTCCGCGCCGTCTTACTCCCGCATCCATACAGGGTAGCTGGCTCAACTGTCCTCGTGATTTTGGCACCGCTCCTCGACCTGCATCCCAGCGTCTGCCCCTTTGAGCAAAGGACGACATCGGTACGCGACCCTCGCCTTCCCGGGGCGGTACCTAGTGATAGCCGTATTCACAATGCTCGGCACGCGACCAATGACCGTCTGTCGATCGGCGGACCGAAAACGAAGCGGACAGCATGACGTGCACCCGGTCGCACTAACTGGACCACCCGTCCTGAGGCACGTCGAACGGGGCTGACCATTCCCCGCTGGGAACAGTTTCCGGCACTGGTGGCTGACGCGGCGAGCACGTAATATCCTGCGCAAGATTGCGGGATTTCCAACATCCGAATTGACGGAATGAGCCATTGGATGACTTTGTAGCCCAGGTCGAATCACTCATTGCCGCCGACAAGGTCGAGTCCGCGCTCGAGAAGATGCAGGCGCAAACTGAGGCGCATGACGAACAGGAACTCCGCAGCGAGTTGATCCAACACCAGGCAACTCTGGTCAAGGCGGCAAAAAACCGGCGCCGCGGACTGATCAGCGCGGCAGAGGAGGAAAGCATTCGCAGTCGCGTGCGCTTCGCCGCCCTCGACATCCTGCGCGAAGCCGGCAGCTGGAGTCAGGGCACACTCACGCCGGGCTCCCCATCAGCCGCCGCATTCCTGTCCTACAGCCGACAGGACGCCGACGCGGTGCGGCGAATCAAGTCCGGATTGGAGGATCACGGCATACAGGTGCATATCGATGACACCGACATGCGGCCCGGCGAAGATATCGAGCAATTCATTCGGCGCAGCGTTTCGGATTCCGATGCGGTGATATCCGTGGTGTCATCAGACAGTCTGCTCTCTCCCTGGTGCGGACTCGAAAACGCGCTGACACTTTACTCGGAAATGTTGTCGCACGAAGACAAACTGATAGCGACCTACCTGGATGAAACCTTTCTGGACGTCAATTTCCGCCTCGCGGCGACGGATCGCATCGATGCCAAATTGGAGGAAATTGAAAAACTCCTCGCGCAGTACGCCCAGAGGAAGATCGATGGTAGCGACCTGCAAAGACAACAGTCTCGGTTGTTCGAGCTACGCAACAACCTCGGAAAAATTCTTGACCGTCTGCGCAACACGCTCTGCCTCGACGTTCGCGACGCCGCATGGGCCAACACCCTGCCGCGTCTGGTGGCAGCGATCGAGCAGATCCATCGCGGACAGGTAGAATGAACTTCATGTCCACGCAGTTCGAATCAAGCACAGAAGTCGCCGCGGTTGCGCCAGAGTGCCATACGCCCGACCGTTTCCCTGCGCACTCAGTCGCTCCCGATCTCGTCCAGTCCTAGAGCCCACCGGATACGCATGAGCCTTTCCGCCAACAACGTGGCTGACCGCAGGAGCGAGATCCAGATGTTGTTTGCTGACGACAATCCGGTAGACGCAGTGAATCGCCTGATGGACTTCGTGCGCGACTTCTCCGACGGGAAGGATGACTGTCTCAACGAGGTCATCGTGATCAGTGCAAACTTTCGACGCCTCGACAAGGCCGAACGCCGTGGCACGGCCAAATATAGTGAAATCGAAACCACACGTAACAAGCTACTTTTCCAGGCACTTGAGCTGATGGACAGCGTCATCGCTTTACCGGAAGACCGCAACTGATGGCCCGGGAGCTGGAAAATCTCGTCTCCGAGGTGCGCTCGAGCATACAGGCTGATCCCCTTGAAGGCGGCAATTCACTGGTCATGTTCGCCAACGCCTATGCGCGCAGCAGCAGGCTGCGTCACATGGCGTTCATCCTGAAGCTGAACTACCGCAAGGCGGGCAGCGACGAGGATCGTGACAAAGTACTGTCCGAGATGCTCGGCTTGGTCGACGACATCGCTGCCGACTTCCAAATGGATCCAGGCGGAGAGGCCGCAAAGCCGCTCGACGAGCTCGTAGACAAAGCCCAACAGCGCTACCGCGATATCCAGCAGCCGCGCGGTACCGTGTTCCAGTGCCAGGATCTTGGCAAGACGTTTAGGAACTCGGGCTTCAATCTGCGAGATATCAACCTCGAGCTTCGCCTCGGTGAGATTACCGGTGTTGTGGGTGAAAATGGCAACGGCAAGACGACCCTGTTCCGGATAGTTGCCGGTGAACTGGCGCATGACCACGGCAGCATGCGGTTCTCGACACTGTCCGAGGACAGCACCGGCATTCGCGGCATTGACTGGGTCAGGGTGCGCGAACACGTTGCATACGTGCCACAGGCGCTGCCGAAATGGTATGGCACGATCCTGGACAACCTGCAGTTCGAGGCTGCGATCCACGGGATAAGAGGGAAAGACAACGAGCGCGAAGTCGGCTTCGTCGTCGAGCGGTTGGGCCTTTCCGAGCATTTGAACAAGAAGTGGTCGGAGATCTCCGGCGGATTCAAGCTTCGGTTCTACCTCGCACGCGCACTGGTCTGGAAGCCGAAGCTCTTGATCATCGACGAGCCACTCGCCAATCTCGATTTCAAGGCGCAGCAGATCGTCCTCAAGGACCTGCGCAATCTCGCTGACGGGCTGCGCTACCCCATGTCCGTACTGATCAGCTCGCAGCATTTGCATGAGGTCGAGGCAATCGCGGACAATATCCTTTTTCTCGAAAACGGCAGGGTCAAGTTCAGTGGCAGAACCGGCGAACTCGGCGCGGAACGCGACGCAAATACGTTCGAATTGCGCACCTCTTGCCCGGAGGACCAACTGCGGGACCATTTGACCCGGCTCGGTCTGCTACAGATCCAGCATGCCGGCATAGCGTACGTGGTGACGCTGCCGCTGCAAGTGACACAGCGCGAACTGCTGCAGCTACTACTCGACCAAGGTGTCGATGTCGAGTATTTCAGAGACATCAGCCGATCCGCCAAGCAGCTGTTCCACTGAAGCTTGCATACATCAATGCAACCCGACAGCGCACCGATCCCACGTAATCGTCTGTTGTCTGCGCTTACACCAGGCTTTCTGCGACGCCTCGATCGCTGGCTGCTGCTGCATTGGCCCTGGGTATGGCGAACCCGGGTACATTACTTCGCCTGGTATTCGCTGGTCGTTGCCAATATTGTGCTTCTTGTCCTCGCTGCACTTTGGCCGATCGAGCCCACGTCACCCCCCGATGTCGCCGGCGTAACGGCTATGACGGCATGGCTCACAGTGCTGGGCTGGACCTTTCTATTGCTCTGGATCTCACAGCAGCTGCGGCCACGCCTGGGGCCGCGACGCGCGCGTATCCTGTTGCTCACCGGACTCCTGTACTGCGCATGTTTCTACAGCGTGGCGATCAACCCACTATCGTTTGCGCTGCCCATCACTCAACGCATCGCATCGCTGGTACCGGACGATGAATTCGCGCACGATCTCGCACTGCACCAGAGATACGACTTTTGGTGCTGCCACCCTGACCTTTCTCCCACGGTAGTCGCGCAATATGCAGATGAGATCGAGCGCGCACTCGAAAAGTACGTTGGCGTGCGCGCCTATACCTACGCGGAAAACTCGTGCGTCGAGGTATCCGGAGACTGTATACGCAGCGAATTCGATAGTTTGCGCGGTCGGCCAGACGACATATTGCTCCGCAAGCGGATGCTGAATATCGAGTCGGCGAAGCAGTTGTTCAATGGTCAGGGGGAGTTTCACGAGCGCTTCGTCATGCCGATCACGGAAAGTCTCAGCACGAGTCTGGTGTTTGCACTCGCCCTGACGCTCGCGACCAGCCTGTCCCTGCGGCTCAGCACCCA
>JAGRHE010000196.1 GCA_020445165.1 Gammaproteobacteria bacterium | reverse complement strand
GTTGCCCTGGCATCGCTGTCCAAAGCGGCGACACCGCAGCGTCTGCGCGCCAATGCGGTGGCCGATCACATCGTCGTGCCGCCACGTAGCGAGCGCAAGAAAGGGGGCCGGTCGTGAACGACGGCGCGCCGACCCGCCGCCTGATCGGTCCGTTCAACCGGGTCGAGGGCGACCTCGAGGTCCAGGTCGAGATTACCGACGACCAGGTGAGCCAGGCATGGGTCAACTCGCCGCTGTACCGCGGCTTCGAGCAGATACTGGCCGGCAAGGATCCGCGCGACGCGCTGACCATCGCGCCACGCATCTGCGGCATCTGCTCGGTATCGCAGTCGGTTGCCGCGGCACGCGCGCTGGCCGACGTGCAGGGCGTCACGATGCCAGAGAATGGCCGCCTGGCGACCAACCTGATCCTGGCGTGCGAGAACCTCGCCGATCACCTGTCGCACTTCTACCTGTTCTTCATGCCGGACTTCGCCCGCGACGTCTACCGCCAACGCCGCTGGCATGGCCAAGTGCATACGCGATTCGCCGCGCAGACCGGCAGCGCGTCGCGCGACATGCTGCAGGCGCGCGCCGAGTTCCTGCACCTGACCGGTATCCTGGCCGGCAAGTGGCCGCATTCGCTGGCGCTGCAACCGGGCGGCACGACGCGCGCGATCGAATCCCGTGAACGCCTGCGCCTGCTCGCCATCGTGCGCGGCATGCGCCGCTTTCTCGAACAGACCCTGTTCCAGGACGACCTGGATAAGGTAGCCGAATTGTCCGATGGCGCTGCGCTCAGCGCGTGGGCAGCCGCGCACGCGGATTCGGACTTCGGCCGCTTCCTCGCTATCGCCGATGACCTCGACCTGCACACCCTCGGCCGCGCCGCCGACCGTTTCATGAGCTACGGCGCGTACGCGCTCGACGACAACGACCACCTGTTCGCGGCCGGCATCTGGGCCGGCGCTACCGCACGACTCGAACCGGCCTCGATCACCGAGGACATCAGCCACAGCTGGCTGCATGCGCAACGCACACCGAAACACCCGTTCGAAGGCGTCACGCTACCGGACGCCGACGCGTCCAATGGCTACAGCTGGTGCAAAGCGCCGCGCCATGCCGGCGAGGTCATGGAGGTCGGCGCGCTCGCACGTCAGGTCGTCGATGGCCAGCCACTGATCCGCGACCTGGTCGCGCACAGCGGCGGCAACGTGCGCAACCGGGTCGTCGCGCGCCTGTTCGAGCTGGCGCGCATCATCCCGGTCATGGAGCAGTGGGTGCAGTCGCTCCGCGTCGGTGAACCTTTCTGCGCACACGCAACGACACCCGCAGAAGGCGAAGGCATGGGCCTGGTCGAGGCCGCGCGTGGCAGCCTGGGACACTGGCTGTCGATCCGACGCGGCCGTATCCTGAACTATCAGATCGTTGCGCCGACGACCTGGAATTTTTCACCGCGTGACGGCAACGACGTACCCGGCGTGCTCGAACAGGCACTGGTCGGCACGCCGGTCGACGCGGACGGAGCGGACACGGTGGCGATTCAACACGTCGTTCGTTCTTTCGATCCGTGCATGGTGTGCACGGTGCACTGACAGGCAGAGATGGTCTGCCAGCGAAAGACAACAGAGAGAGGACATCAGCCATGTGTCTGGGAATACCGGGCCGGATCGTCGAACTGATCGACGTCGACAGCCTGACCGCAAAGGTCGACGTGGCCGGCGTGAAGCGACCGGTCAACATCGCCTGCATCGTCGACGCGGAACATCCGGCCGAGTCATGCATCGGTGACTGGGTGCTGGTCCACGTCGGCTTCGCGATGAGCCGCATCGACGAGGACGAGGCGCACAAGACGCTGGCCCTGCTCGAACAGCTGGGCGACGCACAGGCCGAACTGGACGCGATGCGCCAGGGCGCCGGCTGAGCCGATGAGCGACGACGAACTCAGATCGCTGTATCCCTTCCTGCACGGCGGCGCGAAGAACCCGGCCAGCGAACAGGCCGCCCTGCTCGAATCCGTGCGGCAGAAGGCGCGCCAGTCGATCGAGGCAAAAGAGCGCTTCTTCGCCGCCAACGCCGAGGCGCTGATCGACGCCGCGCGCGCGGTTGCCAGGGTCTACCGCGACAACGGCCGCATGTTCAGCATGGGGAACGGCGGATCGAGCTGCGACGCCGCGCACTTCGCGGTCGAGTTCCAGCACCCGGTTACGGCCGGCCGCCCCGCCCTGCCGGCGATGAACCTGTGCGTCGACACCGCGATGCTGACCGCGGTCGGCAACGACGTCGGCATGGCGCACGTGTTCGTACGCCAGCTGCAGGCACACGGCCGCGCCGGCGACGGCGTGATCGGCTTCTCGACCAGCGGCAACTCCGACAACCTGATCGCCGGTCTGCGCAAGGCGCGCGAACTGGGCATGGTCACGCTCGGACTGGCCGGCGGCAACGGCGGCGAAATGCGATCGTCCGGCCTGGTCGATCACCTGCTGGTCGTCGATACCGATTCGATCCACCGCGTGCAGGAGGTGCACGTGGCCTGTTATCACATCCTGTGGGACCTGGTGCACACGCTGCTTGCCGACAAGCGCGGCAGGCTGGGGGCTGAACAATGAAATACGTCGATGAATTCCGCGATCCGGCACGCGCACGCGCACTGGTCAAAGAGATCGAAACCCTGATCGAACGCATACCGCAGGCACAGCAGCGGCCATTGCAGATCATGGAGTTCTGCGGCGGTCACACGCACACCATCTTCCGCTACGGCATCGAACAGATGCTGCCCGGCCGGATCGAGCTGGTGCACGGACCTGGTTGCCCGGTGTGCGTATTACCGATGGGCCGGGTCGACGACTGCGTGGCACTGGCCGAGCGACCGGACGTGATCTTCACGACCTTCGGTGACGCGATGCGCGTGCCCGGCTCGAAGAAGAGCCTGCTGCAGGCCAAGGCCGACGGCGCCGACATCCGCATGGTCTACTCGCCGCTCGATGCGCTGGCCCTGACCCGCAAACACCCCGACCGGCAGGTGATCTTCTTCGCCCTCGGTTTCGAGACCACCATGCCGAGCACCGCACTGACCGTGCTGCAGGCCGAGCGCGAGGGCATCGACAACTTCTCGCTGTTCTGCAACCACATCACGACCGTGCCGACGATCAAGGCGATCCTCGATTCACCGGACATGCAGATCGACGCCTTCCTCGCGCCCGGCCACGTCAGCATGGTGGTCGGCGAGCAGCCGTTCCGGTTCGTAGCCGACACCTATCGCAAGCCGATCGTCATCACCGGCTTCGAGCCGCTGGATATCCTGCAGTCGCTGTGGATGGTGATCCGGCAGCTGGCCGAGGGACGCTGCGAGGTCGAGAACCAGTACGCACGCGTCGTCCCGGCCGGCGGCAACCAGCAGGGACTCGAAGCGATCCACAAGGTGTTCGAGCTGCGCGAGTTCTTCGAGTGGCGCGGACTCGGTTCGATCGATCACTCCGGGGTCAGGATGCGCGACGCCTACGCCCGCTTCGATGCCGAGCGCCGTTTCGCGGTACCCAACCTGAAGATCGCCGACCCCAAGTCCTGCCAGTGCGGCGAGGTGCTCAAGGGCGTGATCCGGCCCTGGGAATGCAAGGTGTTCGGGGGGGCCTGCACGCCCGAGACCCCACTCGGTGCATTGATGGTGTCGTCGGAAGGCGCGTGCGCCGCCTACTACAACTTCGGCAACCTGCCCGAACTGCTCGCCAAGCGTGAGCGCAAGGCCACATCGGAGGACGCCGCATGACCATGGGCAGCAGACCGGCCAAGCGCGTGCTACGCGCGGACACCATCACCCTGACCCACGGTGCTGGCGGCAAGGCCATGCGCGACCTGATCCAGGATGTGTTCGTCGATGGCTTCGACAACCCCACGCTGGCGCAGCTCGAAGACCAGGCCCGTCTGGATCTGAACGGGCTGGTTGCTGATGGCGACCGCCTCGCCATGACCACCGACTCCTTCGTCGTCGATCCGCTGTTCTTTCCCGGCGGCGACATCGGCACGCTGGCCGTGGCCGGCACCGTCAACGACCTCGCCGTCGGCGGCGCGATACCGCGCTACCTCACCTGCGGCATGATCATCGAAGAGGGCCTGCCGGTCGAAACCCTGCGCCGGATCGTGCGCTCGATGCGCGAGACGGCCGACGCCGCCGGCGTGGAGATCGTGACCGGCGACACCAAGGTGGTGCATAAGGGTGCCGCCGACAAGCTGTTCGTCAACACCGCCGGCGTCGGCGTGATCCCGGCCGATATCGACATCGACAGCCGCCGCGCCCGGCCCGGCGATGTCATCCTGATCAACGGCCACATCGGCGACCACGGTGCGGCGATCGCCACCGCGCGCGGCGACATGGCGCTGGACAGCAGCGTCGAAAGCGACTGCGCGCCGCTCAACGGCCTGATCCGCGACATGCTGGCCGCCTGCCCCGACATCCGCAGCATGCGCGACGCCACCCGCGGCGGCATCGCGACCGTGCTGAACGAGTTCGCCGAGGCCAGCGACAGCTGCCTGCGCGTCGACGAGACCGCCCTGCCGGTGCGCGACGAGGTGCGCGGCCTGAGCGAAATCCTCGGCCTCGACCCGCTGTACCTGGCCAACGAAGGCAAGCTGGTCGCCATCGTCCCCGCGTCGGCCAGCGACGCCGTGCTGGCCGCGATGCGCGCCCACCCCCTCGGCCGCCACGCGGCCCGGATCGGCGAGGTCAGCGAGGCACCGAGCGGCCGCGTGATCCTGCAGACCGGCTTCGGCGGAGAGCGGATCGTCGACATGCTGGTCGGCGAACAATTGCCCCGGATCTGCTGAAGGCATTGAGATCGGGCGGCGACTGGGGGAGAATGCGCGGCCTTGTAGGGTCGGATCCGGCAGGATTGGGCCGGAAAAGCCGCGCAGCGGCGTGAGTACCGCCCTTGCCGTTCGCAGAACGGCTGGATGTCGCAAGGACATCGTTAAAGACAATCAGTTATATGCGCCCGTAGCTCAGCTGGGTGAGGCGCGGTCGCCGTCAGGCGATGACGAGTCACTTAACGTGACTCGGCAAGTAACGAACGCCCGATCCGGCAGGATTGGGCCGGGGAAGCCGAGCAGGGAAGAGCGT
>JAGRHE010000195.1 GCA_020445165.1 Gammaproteobacteria bacterium | reverse complement strand
AGGACGTGCAGGTGCTGCGTGCCTTCCTCGAGGCCGAGAGCTACGACGGGCCATCGCTGATCATCGCCTACTCGCCATGCATCGCGCACGGCATCGACCTGGCCAACAACCTGCGTCAGCAGGACCTGGCAGTGAATGCCGGTCACTGGGGCCTGTTCCGTTACGACCCGCGCAAGGTCGACAGCGGTGAGAACCCACTGCACCTCGATTCGAAGGAACCGAGCATTCCGTACCGCGATTTCGCGATGACCGAGACCCGCTTCGCGATGCTCGAGCGTACCCATCCCGATGCGGCACACCGCTTCATGGAAGCCGCGCAGCACCAGACCCGGGCCAAGTTCCACCTGTACGAACAGCTGGCGAAACTGGCCGTGGGCGAGGGTGATTCGTGAACATCTGGACGCAGAGTTCGCAGAGAAGCGCAGAGGACGCAGAGTTTTTTTCTGTGAACCCTGCTCTTGGACTGACGGCAGCAGGGGTCCGCACTGGCCTTCCTGGAATTCAAAGCTCGGCGAACTCTGCGCTCCTCTGCGCCCTCTGCGTCCCATTTCGAAACGAGGAGTCCTGACATGAACCTGACCACCAAATGGCTCGGCCTGACGTTGAAGAACCCGTTCGTGCCATCGGCCTCGCCGTTGTCACGCAGCCTGGATGCCTGCAAGCAGCTGGAAGATGCCGGGGCTTCCGCGATCGTGATGTATTCATTGTTCGAGGAAGCGGTCGAGGCCGAGGAGGAAGGCATGACCCGCTTCCTGCATCACCAGGAAACCGGCAATGCCGAGGCGGATGGCTTTCTGCCGGCGAACGTCGATTTCCCCGGCGAACTCGATCGCTACCTGGAACAGATCGCGTCGCTCAAGGCGACGCTCGACATCCCCGTGATCGCCAGCCTCAATGGCGTGACCGCGAGCGGTTGGTTGACCCATGCCAGCGAGATCGCCGACGCCGGTGCCGATGCGCTGGAACTGAACGCGTACTACGTCGCCGGCGATGTCTGGGAGGAAAGCAGCTACGTCGAACAGCGCTACATCTCGCTGCTCAAGGAGCTGCGTGAGCACGTCTCACTGCCGATCAACATGAAGCTGTCGCCCTTCTTCAGCTCGATCGGCAACATGGTCAAGAAGCTCGAAAGCGCCGGTGTCAGCGGCGTGACCCTGTTCAACCGCTTTTACCAGCCCGACATTGATATCGATGGCCTGCGCCTGAAGCACAGCCTGATTCCGACCGTGTCGGCCGACGCCTTGCTGACGATGCGCTGGATGGCGATGCTGCATGGACGTGTGCAGTGCTCGCTCGGCGCCACGGGCGGCATCCACAGCGGCGAGGATGCGGTCAAGTTGCTGCTCGCCGGAACCGACGTGGTCCACCTTTGCCATGCCCTGCTGCAGAACGGACCGAAGCATCTGCGCAAGGTGATTGCCGATACCACGGCCTGGATGGAACACCACAACTTCGTGCAACTGTCGGATTTTCGCGGCCGCATGAGCCAGATCAGCGTGAATGACCCGTCGCAGTACGAACGTCTGAACTACATCCGGGTGCTCGATTCGTACCGAGGACGTGAAGGGGTATGGCGTTAGCCTGCAAAGTCGCAGGCGATATCGCAGCGCCCCCTGGCCGGTGACCTCCGGTCAGCTCAGCGGGCTCTTGCGTATCCCGCACGCGCTGCCTATGCGCTCGAGGCACAGAACCAGCATCCAGAGCAGTTGCACGAACAACATCACGCCGAGCAGCAGCACCACCATGATCGCCGGCGCCGCGACCATCGCGATCAGCAGGTGCATGTTCAGCAGGACGACCGATACGAACACGGTCAGCCCGTACACGACGATCACCTCGGTCCAGGAATGATCCCAGCCGGCCCGTGCGATTGTCTTCGGATCATTCATTCTCTTCACTCCGTCCAAGTACTTCCTGACGCTTGATTTAACGGCGCCGGAATGCACCTGTTGCGGAACTGCTTCGCAGAAATTTCCGCTATTCGAAACGGAATTCGAGACAATGTGTGCCAATGCGCAGCGGTAAAGGACAGACCTTCCTGAGTCCTCCGAAGCCGCCCTTCAATGACTCACGCCACGGACCAGACATGACAACACTCGACTTTCCACACTGGCTTGCGATCGTCTTCGTCATCTTCTTCATCGCGCTCGGGATCGAACCGACGTCACGCCCCGTCTGGATCGCCGAGGTGATCCCCGTGGTCCTGGTGTTCGCCGCTTTGGTGTTCACCTATTCACGTTTCCAGTTCAGCAACGCGGCTTACCTGATGATGGCGGTGTGGATGTTCTGGCACACCATCGGTGGTCACTACACCTTCGCCAACGTGCCGTTCGACTGGTTCAACGGACTGATCGGATCAGAACGCAATCACTTCGATCGCATAGGCCACTTCTCGGTCGGCTTCTACGCCTTCGCCTGCGCCGAATGGATGCTGCGTCGCGGCCACTGCCGTTACGTGGCGGCGAACGCGTTCTCGCTGCTGCTGGTGATGGGAATCGCGGCTGCCTACGAGATCATCGAATGGTGGTACGCCGTACTCGAAGGCGGCGATGCCGGGATTGAGTTCCTCGGCTCGCAGGGCGATATCTGGGACGCGCAGAAGGACATGCTGGCAGACACCCTCGGCGCCGTGTTCGCACTGGTGCTGTTCGCCTTCCTGCGACCGGACCGCCGGCATCCGGCAACCGCGTCCTGACCCGCGTGGGTTGAGAAACCGGATTCCCTTTTAGTGTCAGCCCAGTAAACACTTGCTGTGGGATCCCGACGAGACCAGTAGTAAGTTGTTGCCATCGCTGGCGAAATTTCTTGGGCATGGCTTTTGCGTGGAACCGTTGGATACCGGACCTGCGTTCGGGTCGCGACCACGCCGGTTCGTCGCAGCCCGACAAGCCCGGTTCCATCAACGCAGAAGTGAGAAACAGACGTGCCCTTGATCGAACGACGCAACCATCCCCGCAAAGAAGTTCTCAACGTACGCACCTGGATGCTGGCAGGGGACGGCAAGCGCGAACCGCTGCGCGTGGTCGACATGAGCCGCAAAGGCGTACACGTCAGTTCACACCGCCTGATCCTGCCCGGCACCAGGGTGGAACTGGCCTTCGTGCGAACCGATGGTGACAAGGTCACGAGGCTGGTGCGGCGCTGTGGTGAAGTGGTGCGGGCCAGTCCACGCGGCTTCGCGGTGACCTTTGCCCATCCCCGCCCGCGCGACAGCCGGTTGCAGTACCGCGGGCAGCAGAAGTAAGCGCGCCTTCTCAAGCGAACCAGACATTTCCCAGGATGCCTTCGGTGCGCACCCGGCCTGCCCAGCTCAGTCCAGGTCCGTACCTGGCCGCAGGCGTGCACGCAGGGTCTCCGCCAGCAGGCCGACCAGCAGACCGAAAGCCACGTTGACCAGCACGCAGGCGATCCCGGTCACCACGATGACCAACAGTCGGTCCGGCGACGACTGACGCAGACGCTTACTGATCGCCAGATCAAAACCGGCCATCAGCAGCAATGCGCCGACCGCGGCCAATGGCAGCAGCGTCAGTAGCGCAGCGGCTTGGGGCCCCAGCGACAAACCCAGCGCGAGGCAGGTCACACCGAACAATGCAGGCGCCCAGCCGCTGCGGGCACCAAAGCGATGTTGGACCACCAGGCCGCCCGCGCCGTGACACATCGGAAAGCCGCCGAATGGCGCCAATGCCAGGTTGAACACACCGGTCGACAGCGACAGCCGGTCGGGCGTGATGCGTTCGCGGTCACGGGGATAATACTCGGCCGCGATCGCGGCCGTGATCACGGTGGCGTTGGTCAGGGTCAGCGCCAGTTGCGGCAGCAGCACGTTCGCTGTCGCCTGCCAGAATGCCGGCAAATCCGGCAGGGCCAGTGCCGGCAGGTACAGACCGGGCTCCAGCTGCTGCAATGTGGTCGGCGCCTGCCAGATCCCCCAGGCGACGGCCGCCACGATGATCGACAGCGCAGCCAGCGGCTTGAAGCGGGTCGGGTACGTCAGCAGCAGTAATGCCAGCGCAGCGATACCGACCCACGGCTGCGGCAGCATCAACTTGATGCCGGCCCAGGCCAGGTAGAGTCCGACGCCGAGCTGGATGCCGAGCATGACCGTCGTTGGGATCAGGCGCCCAAGCCGGCCGACCAGGCCGAAGGCCGCCAGGCCGATCAGAATCAGTCCGAGCAAGATGCTGGTCGCGGCTACGCCAGCGGCGCCCAGCCCGCCGGCGATGACAACTGCGGCAACCGCCTTCATCGGCTGCACCGGTACCGGCCGGCGATAGGCCAACGCGGTCAACAGGGCGAATACACCGAAACCGATCAGCACCCCTCCGGGGTCGACCTGCTGCAGCGCGAACATGCCGATCACCAGTGGCAGGAAGGTCCCGAGGTCGGCAAACGCGCCGGAAACCTCACCGAGAACGGTCGGCGCATGGCCTTTTGCGCTGCTGCTCACGCTGCTGAACTGATCGTCGGCCTGTCGCACCGTACCGCCCGTCGATTGGGTTGAGACTTGCCGAAGCCGTTGAAATAACGCACTCTTGGCCACGACCATGCAAATTTTACGAGCGAGACGGAAATCATGCAGGATTTCAGTCAGGCCTTCAGCCTTGCTTTCGGATTGGTGTTCTCCGCCGACCCGGACCTGCTCGAGATTATCGCACTGTCGCTGCAGGTCAGCCTGACGGCAGTCGTCATCGCCTGCACCATCGGTCTTCCGCTCGGCACACTGATCGCGATGAGCCGGTTCCGCGGTCGCACGGCGACCATCATCCTGATGAATGCCCTGATGGGCCTGCCGCCGGTCGTGGTCGGGCTGTTGATCTACCTGCTGCTGTCGAACGCCGGCCCGCTGGGCTGGATGCAGCTGCTGTACACGCCCACGGCCATGATCGTCGCCCAGGCGGTGCTTATCACGCCGATCGTCGCCGCGCTGTCGCGCGAGGTGATCGATCAGCTTCACCTCGAGTATGCCGAACAATTCCGCTCGCTGAGCGTGCCGCAGGGTACCGCGGCCCGAGCATTGCTGTGGGATGCGCGCTACAGCCTGCTCACGGTCGCGCTGGCTGGGTTCGGCCGGGCAGTGGCGGAGGTCGGCGCCGTAATCATCGTCGGTGGCAACATCGATCATCTGACC
>JAGRHE010000194.1 GCA_020445165.1 Gammaproteobacteria bacterium | reverse complement strand
TGGCCAGTGCTGCCGACGAAGCGACGATCAAGATGGGGAAGGAAGTCGCATACGACCGCCAGAAAGGTAACTGCCTCGCTTGCCACATGATGGGTGACGGCGCGAGCCCGGGTAACATCGGGCCACCCCTGATTGCCATGAAAGCGCGCTTCCCCGACCGTGACGTGTTGCAGGCCCAGATCTGGGATCCGTCGGTTGCCAATCCGGGCACGCGCATGCCGCCGTTCGGCAAGCACAAAGCCCTGAGCCCGGCAGAGATCGACGCCATCGTCGACTACCTGTACACACTCTGATCCCGAACCTCTCGTTCATCATTCATCAGCTAGGAGAATATTGATGACCACGAATACCAAACGCCGAGTCTTTCTGAAAGGCTCCCTGGCCGCCGGGACCGTCGGTGTCGCCGTCGGCGCCGGTCTGCTGACCCCGCAAGCCGTTGTGGCAGCCTGGAATGAAAAAGCCTTCGCCGCCAAGAGCGTCGACGACGCCCTGGCCTCCTCGATGGGCACCGCGGCCAACACCGCTTCGGATGCCATCAAGATCAAGGCGCCGGACATCGCTGAAAACGGCGCGGTCGTGCCGGTTTCGGTTTCGACCGACATGAGCGGCGTCGAGTCGATCGCCCTTCTCGCCGAAGGCAACGGCACCCCGCTGGTGGCTGAGTTCATGCTCGGCGCAGGCGCACTGCCGGATGTCTCCACCCGCATCAAGATGGGCAAGACCAGTGACGTGATTGCAGTCGTGAAGGCTGGCGGCAAGCTGCACTCCGCACGCAAGAGCGTCAAAGTCACCATCGGCGGTTGCGGCGGTTGATCCCGCTTTGAAGCAACCCGCGCAACCCAGCAAGATTTCGAGGTAACCGATCAATGTCCAAGAGCATCAAGATCCGCGCCAAACTCAAAGGCGACACAACCCAGGTCAAGTGCCTGATGACCCACCCGATGGAAACCGGCCTGCGCAAAGACAGCAAGACCGGCAAGATGATCCCTGCTCACTTCATCAGCGAAGTGACTGCGGAATCCGGCGGCAAGAATGTCATGACCGCTTACTGGAGCGGCGGCATTTCGAAAAACCCCTACCTGTCGTTCGACTTCAAAGGGGGTGCCAAGGGTGACGACGTGACCATCACCTGGAAAGATAACCAGGGCAACAGCGACTCGCAGACCGACAAAATCAGCTGAGTCGAGATACCAGGTCAGGGCCCCGGCAACGGGGCCAGGGCCGGTGCACCCACCGGGAGGAGATAATATCTATGAAAATCAAATTCCTGACCCTGGCTGCCGTATGTGTCCTGAGCACTTCGGTCGTCATGGCAGACAAGAAGGCCAGCGAGTCCTCGCCGGCCGAAGACCTCAAGGTCTACCGCGAATACTTCCAGAAGCGTTTCCCGGGCATTCCGATGAATGAATTCGGAAACGGCGCCTACGCGCTGGACAAGGATGCCCGCGACAACTGGCTGGCGATCGAGGAGTTCCCTCCGTACGAACCGATGATCGAAGCCGGCGAAACCATGTGGAACACGCCTTTTGCGAACGGCAAGACCTTTGGCTCCTGCTTCGGTGATGATCCCGCACAGCGCCAGAACTATCCGCGCTGGGATGCCGATCGCAAAATGGTCGTGACCATGGAACTGGCCATCAACGAGTGCCTCGAGGGCAACGGCGAGAAGGCGCTGGGTTACAACAAGGGCAAGATCGCCGACATCGCTGCCTACATGGCATATGCGTCACGTGGCCAGCAGATCAATGTCGACATCCCCAGTGATCCGGACGCGCTCAAGGCATACAACGATGGCAAGACGTTCTATTTCGCACGTCGCGGCCAGCTCAATTTCTCCTGCGCCCACTGCCATTTCGAAAGCGCCGGCATGAACATCCGCAGCGAGTTGCTGAGCCCGGCCATGGGCCATGCAAGCGGCTGGCCGGTATACCGCGCCAAGTGGGGCGAGCTGGGCACGCTGCATCGCCGTTTCGGTGGCTGTAACGAGCAGGTCCGTGCAAAGAAACTCAAGCCGCAGAGTACGGAATACCGCAACCTCGAGTATTTCCTGACTCATATGAGCAACGGAATCGAGTACAACGGTCCGTCAGCACGCAAGTAACGCCCAGGCGTGTAAAACTAAAAAGCCCGGCTTGATGCCGGGTTTTTTTTGTTTGCGTGAGGCGCGACAGCCCGTCACACCGAGTTCGGCATCGCTCCTGCACCAGGCTAACCCGCCGAGCCGGTCTTGGAAGGCGCTGCCTCGTCACTCCCTTCACCGACCTCCCCGGCAACCTGGGCGAAAATGTCATCGACATCATCGTTGTCCGAGATCAGGTCCGGATCGGCACTGTCGAACAGGTCGTCGACGTCGGCCGCGTCCAGATCCGATCCCGCAATCTCGACCTCGTCGAATTCCAATACCTCTGATGGCCCTTCCTCGAACGCGCTGTCTGCGGTGATATCCGATTGTCCGCCCTCGTCATCGACCGGCCCCTTTGCCTGCGCCTCCTGCGCCTGCGCCGCGCGCATGATCTCGGCGATCTCGTCATCCACCGGTTCGTCGAGCGATGCACTTGCCTCTTCGGCTTCATCAGGCTCGGCTGACATCACCTCGAGCTCACCGTGCTCTTCAGGCTGATCCGGCGCACCGGCGTCTGCCTCCACCGATTCCAGCTGCTCTGGCACCTCGACCTCGATGTCCACTTGCGAATCCGCGTCTTCCGCGGAATCCGCCAGCGCGATATCCGCCTCATCATCGTCCGGGTGAACCTCGTCTTTGCTGTCCTCCGCGACGACTGCGGCGGCGCCGGTGGCGACCGCGATGGGAGCGGCATCGTCGACACTGTTGCCGGCAAACATCGTCGAGTACTCGTTGAGCATTCGACTCATTGTCTCCATCGTGATGCTCAACTCTTCGGATAACCGCTTGTTGTCGGCACGCAGGCGTTCGAGTTCCTGCTCGTCGACCGCCTCCGTTGCCCGATCACTGCCCGCTGCACTGCCTTTCAGATCATGGTATGGCGCAAGTGCGGCCACCAGTTCATCGTCGAAGCGTGCGGCCAAGCTGGCCTCGCGCTGACGATAAACGCCGGCGAAACGCTGCAACAACGACAACTCGGCACGCAGCATGGCCACCTTGGCCTGGGCCAGCTGGTCACCGGACAGGCCCATGCCCTGTTCGAGAAACTCGGCGATTGCCTGCTCGCGTTCGGGTTTGGATTTCTTAACCCGGGCGACCAGCGCCTTCGCCGCCTGCTGATCACGTCGGTGCTGCGCACGGTTACGAAAAAAGGACACCGTCAGAACGACCAGCAGCAGCAACAGCAGCTCGGCCCCCAGACCGGCGACCATCATCCACATCATGCTGCTCATGCGGCATCCTCCTGCACCCCGGCTGCTGGGTCGGCGGCCGCTTCATCGCCATCGTCGATCAGCGCATCAAGGTCGAGGTCATCATCAGGTGCAGCACGTCGACGACGCAGCCACCACCAGACTCCACCACCAATCATCAGCAACAGGTTGAAGCCACCGAAGACGATGGCCGGCATCACCCAGCTTTCCGTCTCCGGCTCCTGCTCGGCCGCAGGTTCTGGGTCGGCCACAGATTCCGGCTCCACCGCAGGTTCGGGTACCGGCATTTCCACCACCGGCGGAGACTCGACAACCTCGGCAACCGCTGGCGCCGGTTCCGGCTCGGGTTGTGCCACCGGAGCGGGCACACCCGGCGGCATGATCGGACCGATACGCCGGTTCAGCAGGTTGCCAAGCCGACTGGTACCGGTAACCTCGGCATACACAGCCGCCTGCGGATCAGACAGGTCGCCTGCCCAGGCGCCTTTTCCATCTCCGGTCAACGTGAGCTGCAGCCGTTGCCCTGCCGCATCCTCCTGCCACGCACTCACCTCGGCACCGTCCTGCAGCACGGCAACATTGGTCTGCAATGTGAAGCGCAGCCCGGACTCGACTGTCTCCACCGCCGCTTCGGCAACCTCGTGGATCGCCAGGCGGAAGCGCTTCTCACGCATGAAGGTCGGGCTGTCGACCGAGACCAGCAGTTCGAGGTTCGCATGTGGCCTCGACTCGTCGAACTGCATGCTGTAGCGACCATCCCTGGCGGTCGCGTCACCATCCTCGCCGGCGTCGTTGAGCGGCTGTGGATCGCTGCCATCCGCAGTGATCGCATCGGCCCGCACTTCCAGCAGGCGCAGGAAGGCCTGACGGTCGACCAGCTGGCCACGGTTGTTGAGATAAGCCTCGATGTGGGCCTGTTCACCGACCGCCAGGTGGGTCGGAATCTCCGATGTCTGCAGCTTGAGATCGGTGACGATCATGACCCGGTTGTCGGGATCGACGTCGGCCTGCAGGTTCCATTCACCCTTCTGCGGGGCTGCAATCGTGATCAGGTCGTAACCCTGATCACGCGACCAGGCGACGCCGGCAGTCAGGTCACTGTCGGTGTATTCATCGCCGGCCGGTGAACGCAGCACGACCGCTGGAGCACCCGGCTTGCTGAACACCAGTACCGTGGCTTCGTTGATGCTGCCATCGACGACAAAGCGGTTGTCCTGCAACGGGATCGCGTCCGGCTTGCCGACGGTTTCGAACATCTTGAGAAACGCGCGTTGCAGCTGGTCTGCACTCTCGACCTGCTGATACCAGCCACCGGTTTCGCCAGCCAGACGTTGCATCAGAGCATGATCGGCGCGCTCTGACAGGGCGATGGTGTGGATCTTCACTTCCGCCTGCTTGAGCCGCGGCAACAAGGTGTCGAGGATGCGCGCGCGCGATTGCGCGTTGTCGTCGGGATTCTTGGATACGTCCACCATCCCATCGGTCAACAGCACGAGATGGCGCGCATGGGTGGCCGGCGCGCCCTCCCAGTCACGCGAGGCACGCTCGAGCACGTCCTCGATGTTGGTGAACTGTCCCGGCGAAGAGATCTGCTCCGACAGCGACTGGGTGCGTTTCTTCCAGGCCGCGTCGACATCCGCGACCGGCACCAGATTGTTCACCCAGCGGGCGAACGTCCACACGCCGGCCCGTGTACCGGGCTGCATGAGCCCGGCCAGCATGCGCAGAGCCGGCCTGCGCAGGTTGTCGGGATCGTTCTGCCGCATACTGCCCGATATATCGATCAGCACCCGTACGTCGGCATTTTCCGGCGCAGCA
>JAGRHE010000193.1 GCA_020445165.1 Gammaproteobacteria bacterium | reverse complement strand
CAACACCTGGACCGATTTGATCCCGCTCTGTGCCATGCCTTCCAGGGTCTTGTCGGTGTAGGGTTGCAGCCACTGCTTGGGACCGAGTCGCGACTGAAAGGTCAGCTGCCACTGGTCGGGCCCCAGGTCGAGCTGTTCGGCCAGCAGGCGGCCGGTTTTCTGGCACTCGCAGAAGTAGGGATCGCCCTTGTGGAAGTATTCCTCCGGAATGCCATGGAACGACATCAACAGGCGATCGGCGTCGCCGAATTCGAGCCGGTGCCGGCGCACGCTGTCGGCCAGCGCACCGATGTAGGCCGGTTCGTCGTGATAGTGATTGATGAAACGCAGCTCCGGTAACCAGCGCCAACCGCGCAGCTCGGTGGTCACGGCATCGAAGATCGATGCCGTGGTAGTGGCCGAGTATTGCGGATACAGCGGCAACACCAGAATCCGGCGCACGCCTGCATCGCGCAGTTCCTCGAGTGCGCTGCGGATCGACGGGTTGCCATAACGCATGCCCAGTGCGACCGGCACCGGCGTGCCGAAGCGTTCCGCGATCACATCTGCCAGCGCTGCCCGCTGACGGCGCGAGATCGTCATCAGCGGTGAGCCATGCTCGGTCCAGACCTTCTGGTAGGCGTGCGCCGACCGCGCGGGCCGGGTGTTGAGGATCACACCGTTGAGCACCAGCCACCACAGCGGCCGCGCCATCTCGACCACGCGCGGATCCCACAGAAACTCTTTCAGGTAACGCCTGACAGAGGCCCGGTCCGGTGCGTCCGGCGTGCCGAGATTGACCAGCAAAACACCGATCTGGGGTAACTGATCATGTTTGTAGGTGTTGCGATCGGGCTGGGTCAAGGTCGAAGCTTCCGTCTGCCGCGGGCCTTGCCGGGCCCTGGGTTGAAAACTGCAGTTTACCGTCTTCCGCGGTGGAATTTTGGGTTACGGATTGACGGGGAATTGATCCGGCGGGGCCGCTCAACCGCGCAGAAAGTCGAACAGCAGCGCGTACATTGCGCTGGCCACCAGCAGACCCAGGACGGTCACCGGCACCCCGACGCGCATCCACGCCAGGGGCGAGATACGTGCATTGGCGATCCCCGATTTCTCCGCTTCGGTAACCGCGATCAGGTTCGCCGTGGCTCCGATGTGAGTGCTGTTGCCGCCCAGACCGACGCCGAGCGCCAGCGCCCACCACAAGGGCGTGATATCGGCGCCGGCCGTGCCCAGCCCGACGATGATCGGGATCATTGTGACCGTGAACGGAATATTGTCGACGATGGCACTGAGTACCGCGGCAACCCACATCAGGGTCAGGCCGGCCAGCAGCAGCTTGTCGGGGTCGCGGGCCAGGTCGGCCAGGTTACGGCCGAGCAGGTCGAGCAGGCCCGATGCCTCGACACCGCCGACAATGACGAACAGGGCGGCAAAGAAAATCAGCACCGACCAGTTGACTTCGCCGAACAACTCCTCCGGTTCGGGGCGCAGCAACACCAGGGCCAGGCTCAAGCCGATGAAGGCGGCGAAGGCGGGGAACATTTCGAAATGGTGATGGACGAAGAAGAGCACCATGACCAGCAGCAAGGACAGCATGACCCGCCACAGCATGGCGCTGTCCTTGATCGCGCGCGCCAGGTCGAAATGCTGCACATCCAGGGCATGCTTCTCGGCGCGCAGTTGACGCCGGAATACCAGGAGCAGCAGGCCGACCGTGGTCAGCCAGACTGCGGCGATCGGCGGCCCCATGTGGACCAGGAAATCGCTGAAGCTGATCGAGGCGGCGCTGCCGATCATGATGTTCGGCGGGTCGCCGACCAGGGTCGATGCGCCACCGATGTTCGAGAGAATCGCCTCGGACATCAGGAACGGCAGCGGGTTCAGCTTGAGGATGCGGCAGATCAGCACCGTCAGCGGTGCGAACACGATGATCGTCGTGACATTGTCGAGCACCATCGAAATCAGGCTCACGGCCAGGCTCAGGTAGACCAGCAGCCGGCGTGGATCATTGGCCGAGGCGCGGGCGATCATGATGGCGGTGTAGTCGAACGCCCCGGTCGGGCGCAGCATCGCCACCAGCATCATCATGGCCGCCAGCAGAATGATGGTGTTGGCATCGATGGCCAGGATCGCCTGCTGCTGGCTGTA
The DNA here is from genome assembly GCA_020445165.1 of Gammaproteobacteria bacterium. Next base: position 3,073 of record JAGRHE010000193.1, on the reverse strand, counting down.
GAAACCCATCAGCATGCCGGCACCGATCATGCTCACCGCGCCCAGGATCGCGGCGCTGGTGCGATGGATGAGCTCGCTGAAGATCAGTGCATAGGCGGCGACGAGCACGCCCGCTGCAACCCACATATCGGCCTCGTGCGCCGCGTGTGCCAGTGTCATCCCTGCTCCCGGTTCAGGTGTTCCAGCTGCTCGTCGAGCAGCACGCGGGTCAGTCCCAGGCGGGTCACCGTGCCGCGGTACTGGCCGTCATCGATGACGAACAGGTAGGCGCTGTTGAACTTCTCCATCAGCGCCATGGCCTTGGTGATATGCGCGGAAGAGGCGAGGTGGGCGTAGTCCTTCAGGATCGTTTGGTCGACCGATGACTTGAACACGTCGGCGTAGTGCGCGCACGGGTGATCCAGGTGCAGGGCATCGTGCCCGATCAGGTGCGCGCCCTTGATCATGTCCGACGGCAGGCTCGACAGCAGGAAGACGTTGCGCACCGAGAAGCGCCCTGCGATCCTGCCGCTGTGATCGAGAAACGGGATGCCGGGCACGCCGCAGTCGACGCAGATTCGGAGTGCTTCGCCTATCGGCATGCCCGGACGGGCGACCGGTGTCGTAACCAATCCTTTGAGTAACCGCATGCCTGCCTCGACCGATGACCATCAGCAAGGCACAGCATAGGCGCAAAGCAGGGCGTCGGCGACGGCGTCCAGCGTCGGATTTGATTCAGCGCAGTTTCGGCCACAGGAATCCGGTGTTGCGGCGAAACTCGGCATACGCCGGCACCGTGGCGAGGAATTTGCGTTCCTCGATCTTGGCGCGAATCGCCTGCAGCGCCACCGCAACGACGAACAGGTAGAGTGCGGCCGGTGTCGCCGCCAGGATCGCGATACCGAACACGTGCACGATCTCGCCGAAATACAGGGGGTGACGGATACGGCGGTAGGGCCCGCTGGTGACCAGCTCGCGCACCGCGGTGCGCAGGCCGAACGATGCACGCAGGTGGCTGATGGCCCAGATGCTGAAACCGGCACCGAACAGGCCGATCAGCAGCCCGGCCAGGTTCATGTAGAACGGGAACAGCGGCGTGAGATCGTTGAGCCATTGCAGTATCGGCGCCGGGTACGCCGGCAGCATGGCGCGTACCCCGGGAGCGAGCATGGCCGTGAAGCCGATCACCGGCACGAACACCGTGATCAGGGGGAAGATGTTCTCCATGAACCCCTGCGGTCTCTCCTTGGCGCCGCGCCGCACGATGACGCTGTACAGCACCAGTGCATCGAAGGCGAGTGAGGTGATGTAGTAGCCGAGGTAGGAAAACTGGCTGGTGGCCTGGTAACCCAGTGCGCCTCCTGCAGCTGCCCGCTGCTGTTCGTCCTGCAGGGCGTCGAGCAGTGGCTGTGCGGCGGCCAGGTAGCCGAACAGGAACCAGGTCTTGATCGCCACCACGGCGGCGAAGAACAGCAGCGGGGCGATGTCGACCCGCCATTCCTTGTGCATTGTCATGCTTGTCTCAACACGCTGGTAAAAAGTCATTCACTCTGGTCAGACGCTCGCGCGTCGCAGGCGCGCCTCCACCCGGGCCGCCTCGATGCGTTCGTGATCGATCACCCGCGGCAGCAGGCGATGACCGGCCTCGAGTTCGACCGCACGGCGACAGGCCAGCGCTTCGAGGCGGGCACGGGTGGCGTCGTCGATATGTTGCAGCATCAGCAGGCGCGGTGCCTGCCAGGCGATGTAGTCTTCCACCAGCTGCCGCTCGCCGTCCCCTTCCCAGTCCAGGCGCAGGCCCAGCGGTGGCAGTTCGGTCTGAGTCGTGACCGCTGCCGCCGCCGGATCCAACTGCTCGCCCAGGTTGTCGGGATGACGCCGGAACCAGGCCTTGCCCTGGTCGAGCTGTCGGACCTGGCGTTCCAGGCGTTCGCCATGCTCGCGCGACGCCGTGGCGCCCTGGGCCGGGATTCCCCGCGCCAACAGCGAGGGCGCGACGAATCCCCGGTCGGCCGGGCGCGTCGCCTGCCAGGCGCCGATGCGGATGTCGCGCAGCAGCTGTTCGTCCTCACTGGTTGCCAGCAACGCGATCGGCCTGCCGTCGGCATCGGTCGACCAGCACTCGAATTCGTCGGTCAGCGTGAACGGTAATTCGGACTCGAGCGACTCCAGCTGTGCGCAGAGTGCCTGCGCGGCCAGCGTCATGCCACCGATATCCAGCACCGGGTTGGCCGGGATTCTGTGCAGCCCATCGGCCGCATCCCACAGGCCGAAATTGAAGAACTGTTGGACCGCGGGCATGTCACTGAAGCTGCGCCAGGTGTGGTCCGGACGCTGCGCCAGCACCTGGATCTGCCACACCCGCCCGTCTGGGCTGTAGGCGCGCGCGGTGCCGGTCTCGACCACCTGCAGGACGCCGTCGAAGGGATTCACCCGGCGAACAGCGAAATAGCGCAGGCCCGCCGGCATCAGCGACGTCTGCCCCAGACCGCATACAGCGGGTCGCTTTCGGCCAGGCGGCCGGCATACTTGTCATCGACAGGTCGCGGCAGGCCGCGCATCGACCAGGTTTCGAGCGCTTCGAACTGGCCGTCGCGCAGGAAATACTCCAGCACCAGTCCGGGGCGCTCGAATTCATGCAGGTTTTCCCACGCGCGGATGACCTTGGGCGGAAACCAGCGATTGGAGAAGGTCACGATGAAGTGCGCACCGGGCTTGAGCACGCGTGCGACCTCGGCGAACACCTCGAACGGATGTACCAGGTATTCGATCGACAGGCTGCAGATCACGGCATCGAACCCGGCGTCGGCATACGGCAGGCGCGGCTGCAGGTTGAGGTCATGCACCTGGTGAGTGGAAAAGAGCGGGTTGGCTGCCAGTTCCTCGGCGTTCATGCCCAAGCCGACGATCTCGTCCATCCCGTGCTCCTGCGGCAGGTGCGATTCCCAGCTGGCCATCAGGTCGAGCACGCATCCGCCCCGCGGCAGCAGCCGGCCATACAGTGCCGCAAGCTGTGTCGACGCGGTACGGTCGATGTGCGAAACCATGCGCGGTTTTGCATAAAAGCCGGCGTCCGGTTCGTCGTTAGCGCGTG
>JAGRHE010000192.1 GCA_020445165.1 Gammaproteobacteria bacterium | reverse complement strand
TCACCTGGTATTCGGTACCCTGCACACCAGTTCCGCCGCCAAGACCATCGACCGTATCGTCGACGTCTTCCCGTCCGGCGAGAAGGCGATGGTGCGCTCGATGCTGTCCGAATCGCTGCGTGCGGTCATCTCGCAGACCCTGCTCAAGCGTACCGGCGGCGGCCGGGTCGCCTGCCACGAGATCATGGTCGGCACCCCGGCGATCCGTAACCTGATCCGCGAGGACAAGGTTGCGCAGATGTACTCGGCGATCCAGACCGGTCAGGCACACGGCATGCAGACGCTCGACCAGGACATGCAGGACAAGCTGCGCAGGGGCATGATCTCGAAGCAGGACGCAACGGCCCGTGCGGTCAACAAGGATCTGTTCGCGAGCTAGCCTGGATGAGGATTCTGCGATTCCCGGGGTCTCGTCGGTCCGCTAGACGCCGCCCGTCGTTTATGGTCTCTTTCGCTATTGAAGGTCGACCGGCTACCGGCTGTCTACGGAGCGAAGCGCATGGATTTCAACGACATCCTGGACATCATGGTCCAGAAAAAGGCCTCCGACCTGTTCGTGACGGCCGACATGCCGCCGAGCATCAAGGTGCACGGCCGGATCCAGCCGGTCGCCAAGACCCGCCTGGATGCCGCGCAGACCCGCGAGCTTACGATGTCGCTGATGACGCCGGAGCAGCGCGACGAGTTTCTGCACACCAAGGAATGCAACTTCGCTTTCACGGCCAAGAACATCGGCCGCTTCCGGGTCAGTGCCTTCGTTCAGCGCGACTGCGTTGGCATGGTCCTGCGCCGGATCGAGACCCGCATACCGAGCTTCGAGGAACTGGGCCTGCCGCATACCCTGCACGACCTGGCGATGGCCAACCGCGGCATCGTGTTTTTCGTCGGTGCGACCGGCACCGGCAAGTCGACCTCGCTGGCGGCGATGGTGGGTTATCGCAACCACAACAGCACCGGGCACATCATCAGCATCGAGGACCCGATCGAGTTCATCCACAACCATGCCGGCTGCATCGTCACCCAGCGCGAGGTCGGCATCGACACCGAGTCGTACGAGGTTGCGCTGCGCAACACCCTGCGCCAGGCGCCGGACGTCATACTGATCGGCGAGATCCGCACCCGTGAGGCCATGGAGCACGCGATCACCTTTGCCGAGACCGGTCACCTGGTGCTGACCACGCTGCATGCGAACAATGCCAACCAGGCACTCGATCGCATTCTGCATTTTTATCCCGAGGAACAGCACGACCAGATCCTGATGGACCTGTCACTGAACCTGCGTGGCATCATCGCGCAGCAGCTGGTCAGGCGACCGGATGGCAACGGTCGGCGCGCGATCATGGAGATCCTGCTGAACACGCCACTGGTCTCGGACCTGATCCTCAAGGGCGAGGTGCACAAGCTCAAGGAGTTGATGAAGCGCTCGACCGAGCACGGCATGATCACCTTCGACCAGGCCCTGTACGATGCCTTCCGGCGTGGTGAGATCACGCAGGAAGACGCGCTGCATCATGCCGATTCGGCCAACGAGGTGCGCCTGATGATCAAGCTGGGCGACTCCAGTCCGAATGCCCTGTCGCGCAGTGCCAATCGCCTTGGGTTCAGCGAGTGAACAACGTGTGAACCGCGTTCCTGACGGTCGCGTCCGCGGCCGATCTCTTCTGCTAACATCCTGACTTCGCGCTGCGGGAAGCGGCGCGTCTTCGAATCTGGCCGCCTGCTGTCGGCAGGCCGTTTTTAGGGATGAAACGTCGTGAATCACCTGCACCTGCTCGATATTGCCGTGACGCCCGGTCCGGCATCGGCGCGTGTGCTTCCCTGGTATGTCGGATGTGGTAATCAACCGGGCGAACGATGCAATCGATGCCTCCGGCAGCGGTTCTCGTCAACATCGTGCGACGGGACGCCGTGATCGGCGCGCGCCTGTCCCGCCCGACAGTCCTGGCCTTGCTGGCCGGCCTTGCCACCTCGGTGCTGATCCTGTTGCTTTCGATGCGCGAGTTGCAGCATCAGCGACAACTCGCGCATGAACACCTGTTGCAGGCGTGGACCCTGGAGCTGCAGCGGCCACTGGATGCGTTTCGGGCCGTCGCACTCGCGGCACTGCCGGGAGTGAACGATCCGGGCGCGCCCGGCGACACGCCAACAGTGCGGCAGGGGATGCAGCAGATCGTCGAACAGCTGGGTGCCGGTCTTCACGCTGCCTGGGGTTTGCGCAGCCTGCAGGTATGGCACCCGGCATGGCCGCAGCAGCCGCTGGCATCCTGGTCGGTCGATGACCCGATTGGCAGCATGCACCAACCGACCGCGTTTCCCGCCGCCGGGGTTCACGCGATCGATTGCCGCCCCGTCTGCGTGCAGCGTGCGGTGCTTCGGTCCGCTGGCGGTGGTTGGATCGTCGTGTTCGAGTATCGGCTCGATCACAGCCTGCAACGCTTCGTGCGCTTGACCGGCTTGCCGATAGCAGTGCTGGGAGCAACTGCCGCTGGCAGTGAATTCGCGCTGCCGTCGCCGCCGTCCGCGTTCCAGGCAGGTCCTGCCGATGTCGGCCGTGTGCTGCATGGCACTACGCATGTCTCGGAAATGGCGGACTTGCCGCTGCTGTCCACATCTTCGCAAGTGCGCATCGTGCTGCTCGGTGAAGACTCCGCTTGGATCCGGGGACTGGGCGACGGCAACCAGCGCCATTGGCTGCTGGTCGCGCTCATGTTGATTGCCGGGGGCATGCTGCTGCTTGCCTTGCTCTGGGTGCCCCTGCAGCGCTGGCGCGGTGTAATGTCGGCCCTGCCACAGCTCGCCCAGCTGCCGGTTGCTCGCCTGCGCGATCATTATCCCGCAGCCTGTTCGAGGTCATCGCAGCAGGTCAGGGGCGACGTTGTCACGCGGGCAGTATCGACCGTTGCCAGCCGGATCCACGCGGCAGACAGGAGTCTGCAATTGACCCGACGCGCCTTGAAGCAGACCCGTCGCAACCTGCAGTTCGTGCAGAGCATGGCGCGTGTCGTGAGCTGGAGTGGTGAACCGATCAGCGGTGCCCTGGCATTCGGTCAGGGCGCAGCGGAAATTCACCCGGTACTGGCGCACGTGCGCAGCTGGTCCGAGTTCATTGCCTTCGTGCATCCGGAAGACCGGCCCAAGCTGCTGCGCGCCTGGCGTGCCGGCGAACCGGGCGGCAGGCTCGATGTGGCTTTCCGCATCGAGATCGACCGCGTCAGCATCGACCTGCACGCGGTGGCCCAATTCGAGGCCGCGGGCCGGACGCGAACACTACGTGCCTTCGGCATGATGCAGGATGTCAGTGAGATGCGATTGGTGCAGCGGCTGCTCGCCGAGCACGCCGACCGGCTCGAGGAGCAGGTTGCCGAGCGTACCCGCGAACTCAGTGCCGAGCGCGACCGCGCGCATGCGAGGGCGGATGAGAAAAGTCGCTTCGCGGCCAGCATGAGTCATGAAATCCGCACACCGATGAACGCCGTGCTCGGATTGGCCCAGATCGGTGTCCAGGAGGGTGGTGACGCCGCGACAGTGGCCCGCTACCGGGAGATCCTGGCTGCCGGCGGGCACCTGGTACAGGTGGTCAATGATGTGCTCGATCTCTCCAAGCTCGAAGCCGGACAGGTCACAGTCGACGAGCAGGTCTTCAATATCGCAACCGTCGTCGAACAGGCGCTTGGCATGGTCCGGCCACAGGCCGACGCCAAGGGGCTCCGGCTCGTGTCACGGCCGCGTCACGCGGATAGTTCGCCGGTGCGTGGCGATGCCCTGCGCCTGCGCCAGATTCTGATCAACCTGCTGGCGAATGCTGTGCGTTTCACCGAAGCCGGTATGGTCAGTCTCGAGGTGGTGCGCAAACCGGGGCAGGTCTGCTTCCACGTGCGTGACACCGGAGTCGGCATGAGTCCGGTGGAGCTGCCGCGCCTGTTCCGACCCTTCTACCAGGTTCCGACCGGTGCGCCGACGCAGCACCTTGGTTCCGGGCTTGGCCTGGCAATCAGCAACCAACTCGCCAAGGTGATGGGCGGTGATATCCAGGTCGACAGCCAACCGGGGAGGGGCAGCGAATTTGTGTTGCGTCTGCCGTTGCCGGCGGCAGATCGTGGGCTGCCTGACGCGGCACCACCGCCGGCGGCATATCGCACGGCATCTTGTCTGGCCGGGTTGCGCATACTGGTGGTCGATGATGTGGCGATCAACCGCAAGGTCACGGCCCACCTGTTGCGCGTCGACGGTGCTGCGGTCGAGACCCGGTCCGACGGTGCGTCGGCGGTGAGCCGCGTGCTCGACGCGTACGCCGCGCCGATCGATCTTGTTCTGATGGATGTGCAGATGTCGGGCGTCGACGGACGCGCAGCCACCCGCCGACTGCGAGAAGCGGGCTGCAGGGTACCGGTGCTCGGTTGTACAGCGGACAGTTCCAATGCCGCGTTCGAGGCCTCATTGGATGCCGGGATGCAGGACCAGCTGATCAAGCCGCTGATGCGCGAGATGTTGCTCGAGCGGATCCTGGCGCAGGTCAAACGAACAGCAGTGGATGGGGACGAGGACAGCGAACAGCAATGCGCATCCTGAACCGGCTGCGCGAAAAATCAGAATGCGCTGTAACCGTCGAACACCGGGCCATCCACGCAGACGCGTTTCATCGCCGGGCCTGACGGCGTCGCCACCTCGACCACGCAACCGGCGCAGCCGCCGACGGCGCAGGCCATGAATTCCTCGAGCGACACCTGCACCGGCAGGCCGTAGTTGCGCGCCAGGTTGACCACCGCTTCGAGCATCGGGTGCGGCCCGCAGGCATACAGTGTCACCTCGCTGCGCTGCTGCGCATCCAGGCCGTCGAGCCACTGGCGCGCGAGATCGGTCACGTAGCCGTCATGGCAGCCGGGATATCCCTGCAGGCTGGCCAGCCGGCTGGCGATGCCCCAGTCCTCGAGCAGCGGCATCGCGGCGATCGTTCCGGGGGCGACGCCGGGCAGCATGATCTGTGACGGTAGCGGGGTGAACGGGAAGGGTACCTCGGAGCCGAGAATCACCAGCGGTTCGGAGTCTGTCCTGCGCAGCGACTCGGCCAGGAAGATCATCGGCGGCATGCCGACACCGCCGCCGATCAGTAGCGGTCGCTTCGCCGTTACCGCGAACGGCACACCGATCGGGCCGAGCAGGCTGATCGTTTCGCCTGCCTTGCGTTGTGCGAGCAGGCGCGTGCCTTCACCGACGGCCTTGTACAGGAAGTCCACCCAGCCACCGTCGCGCGACACACGCATGATCGAGATGGGGCGACG
>JAGRHE010000191.1 GCA_020445165.1 Gammaproteobacteria bacterium | reverse complement strand
CACAGCGGCGCCGTGAATGTCGAGATGGATGGCCAACGTTTCACGCTGATAGATGGTGCCGTGGTGATCGCAGCCATCACGTCCTGCACCAACACCTCCAACCCCGCGGTCATGATCGGTGCCGGGCTACTGGCACGCAACGCCCGCCAACGTGGCCTGAGTGTAAAGCCATGGGTCAAGACCAGCCTCGCCCCCGGCTCCGCCGTGGTGACGGAATACCTGCGCAAGGCCGGCCTGCTGGACGACCTCTCAGCGCTGGGCTTCCAGGTGGTCGGTTATGGCTGCACCACCTGCATCGGCAACTCCGGACCGTTGCCCGAACCGATCAGTAGCGCAATCCACAAGGGTGACCTCATCGCATGCGCGGTACTGTCCGGCAATCGCAATTTCGAAGGACGTATCCATGCCGATGTACGGATGAATTTTCTTGCCTCGCCGCCATTGGTCGTCGCCTACGCCATCGTCGGCGCCATGAACGTCGACCTCGACAAGGTATCGCTGGGTCGTGACGGCGAAGGGAACGATGTTTATCTACACGATATCTGGCCCGACCCGGCGGAAATCAGCGAGACCATAGTGCGTTCGATCGGCGCGTCGATGTTTCGGGACAGCTACCGCGGGATTTTCGATGGTGATGCGCAATGGCGCGCCATGGACATCCTGCAGAGCAAACAGTACCAGTGGGACGACACGTCGACCTACATACGCAACCCACCCTACTTCAGGGACATGACAGAAGCGCCAGTGGCACAGGAGCCGATCCGAAAAGCACGCGTGCTGTGCCTGCTCGGTGACAGCGTCACGACCGACCACATCTCTCCTGCCGGGGCAATAATGGCAGACAGCCCGGCCGGACGTTGGCTCATGCAACAGGGAGTGGAACCGGAAGACTTCAACTCCTATGGCTCACGACGCGGCAACCACGAGGTGATGATGCGTGGCACCTTTGCCAACATCCGGCTACGCAACCAGCTGGTTCCCGGCATCGAGGGCGGCTGGACACGATACATGCCTGACGGGGACCAGATGCCCATCTACGACGCCGCGATGCGCTACCAGGCCGACTCGATTCCACTACTGGTGATCGCGGGGCAGGAATATGGCAGTGGATCTTCGCGCGACTGGGCCGCCAAGGGGACCCTGCTGCTCGAGATTCGGGCAGTGCTTGCAGTCAGCTTCGAACGCATTCACCGATCCAACCTGATTGGCATGGGCGTGCTGCCACTGCAGTTCCGGGATGGTGACGATGCCGGTTCACTCGGTATCGACGGCAGTGAGAGTTTCACCATTGAGTCGCCATCCGAGGATGACGAAGAGGTTGGCATCACGGCTCAAACGGCCGACGGCGAAACCCGGCGATTTCGGGCAGTCGTGCGAATCGATACGCCGAAGGAATGGGACTACTACCGCAACGGCGGAATCCTGCACTACGTCGTGCGCCAGTTGGCGGGCTGAAGCGCCGCTCTCAGCTGTCATTCGCTTTGCCGGTCAGTGCAACAGGATCGAGCAACCGCCGCAATGTGTCGTCGTCCAGATCCGTCATTTCTCTCGCGACGTCGATCACCGCGCGTCGCTCGGAATAGGCGCGCTTCGCGATCTCGGCCCCCAGCTCATAGCCGATGACCGGGTTCAGTGCAGTGACCAGAACCGGGTTGCTGCCGAGCGACTGCGCCAGCCGCTGCTGATCGACTTCAAACCCCTGTATCGCCTTGTCGGCCAACAGCCGCGCCGCGTTGGCCAGAAGATCGATACTGCGCAAAAGGTTCGACGCGATGACCGGCAGCATCACGTTCAATTGAAAGTTCCCGGACTGGCCGGCAACCGTCACGACATGGTGGTTGCCCATGACCTGGGCAGCCACCATGGCAACCGCCTCCGGAACTACCGGATTGACCTTGCCGGGCATGATACTGCTGCCTGGCTGCAGTGCCGGCAACCGGATCTCACCCAGCCCGGCCAAGGGCCCGCTGTTCATCCAACGCAAATCATTCGAGATTTTCATCATGCACACCGCCAAGGTATTCAGCTGGCCGCTGATCTCGACCGCGGTATCCTGGCAACTCAGGTCGCGAAAATGATCGTCGCTGGCAACAAACGAAAAGCCGGTGTCGTCAGAAATCATTGCAGCAACCCGTTTGCCGAATACGGGATGCGTATTGACGCCCGTGCCCACTGCGGTGCCGCCAATCGCCAGCCGCTGCAAGCGAGGCAGGCTTGCCCGGATTCGGGCGATGGCATCATCGACCTGGCTGGCCCAGCCGCCCAGCTCCTGCTCCAGACGTAACGGCATCGCATCCATGAGATGTGTTCGACCTGTCTTCACGACATTGACCATCTCCTTGGACCGCTGCCGTATCGTGTCGCGCAGATGAATCAGCGACGGTAGCAGGCTTCTTTCGAGAACCAGGCAGGCGCTCAGATGGATTGCCGCGGGGATGACATCGTTGCTGCTCTGGCCCATGTTCACGTGGTCGTTTGGATGGACCTGACAGCCAAGTGCCCGGCTGGCAAGGCCTGCTATCACTTCGTTGGCGTTCATGTTGCTGCTGGTGCCCGATCCTGTCTGGAACACATCGACAGGAAAGTGCGCATCGTGAAGTCCTCTTGCCACCTCGTCGGCGGCCACATGGATCGCATCGGCAAGATTGCGTTCCAACAAGCCGAGCTCCGCATTGACCCGCGCTGCCGCAGACTTGATCAGACCAAGCGCATGGATAAAGTGTGCAGGCATCGCTCCACCACCCAGCGGAAAATTCTCGATCGCCCGCTGAGTCTGCGGCCCGTACAAGGCGTCGACCGGCACTTCTACCTGCCCCATGCTATCGCTTTCAGTGCGTGTGTCTCCTGTCACCTTGCATCCCCTGCCGTTGCGTAGCGTCATGCCCCATGTATAGCTGACTCGATGCGCCTTGTCGGCGCTGCGCACAGGTGGTCGATATGCATCAGCGACGGTCGCTACGCGCCATTCTGCGTAGGGTGTGAAGCGATGTTGTAAGTTCACCTGACCGCACCCAAGTGTCCTCGCGGACCCGGTGTGCAGCGGGCTGACGCCAATGATGTTTTCACGCCAATGACCTGCCATCCCAGCTGGCTCGCTTCCTGCATCTCCACCCTGGCAATCCGCAGCCGGGACTTCGGCTGCGGCAGTCCGAGCATATGGTGGTCAAGCGATAAGGCGAATCCGACAGATGAACTACACCGCAGACATCGATGGTCAACTCCCCGGCGAGCGCTCGGCCAACGCCGATTCACCGGAGATTCGCAAGCTGCAACGACTCGCGTGGCTGTTGGACAGCGCGATCCGCATTCCAGGCACGTCAATCCGGATTGGACTCGACGGCCTGATCGGTCTGGTTCCCGGTATCGGTGACATCACGGCCGGTGCCGCTTCCAGCTACATCCTGCTGCAAGCGGTTCGTATGGGTGCACCCCTGGCGATTGTCGTGCGCATGGCGATGAATATCCTGCTCGAGTCCGTGATCGGGATCATCCCGGTCGTCGGCGACATCTTCGACTTCGTCTTCAAAGCCAATCAACGCAATGTCCAGCTGCTTCTGGATTACAAGGCGCAGCCCAGCCCGGTGCACAAGCGCAGCCTGTTCGTAGTGACGTTGACGATCGTAGTGATCGTTCTGTTGCTCGCCATCGCGTTCTGGGCCTTGGTCGCATTGCTATCGGCGCTTGCCGCGGCGCTGTAACGAACGACTCGGACCCTTCATTCTTCGACTACAGGGAGACTTCACAATGCAAAGCAGAACTATCGACGGCGAGAACCCGATTTACCGTTCCGTTGCCGGTCTCGATCTCGCCGAGCTGGATGCGCGGGTGCTGTCCAATGCCTCGCGCATGGGTATCGAGCTCGACCGTGCGCACCTCGATGTCATACAGACCCTGGTAAGGCATTATCAGGACCACTGCCGGCAAAACGACTGTCGGGCGGCCTCACCGCACATGCGGTTTCTCAACGAGCAGTATGCGGACCAGGGAGGAAGTGCTTATCTCTACCGCCTGTTCGACAAGCTCGAGGCAGACACCGGAGACGACCCGGAATCCGGAGTTCTGACCCTGATCCATCGCCTCGCAGGCCTGCCTGATCTCGCCCACAACGAAGATGCGGGCTTCGGCACGGTCATCTGAACGTCTAAAGCGGCCGGTTTGCGCCACCAACGGCATTTTTTCACCTGCGTGTGCACGCACGAGGCCGGCGAAAGCGCAACCTTGCGCCCATCCCGAAGTCTTGGTGACCGGGGGCCTGCTGTCTATCTGTCTCATTCCATTGCAGAATTGCCGGGCATGCGACACAGTCATCGGCAAGACGCGGAATCGCGCTATTCTGTGTCGGTTTCAAGGCAGGACCAATCGAACTGACCGAATCGGACACCAAGATGACAGCTGCTATCGGCGAATGGCTGGTTCAAGCCGACAAGATCAGTCAAAACCAGTTACGCCATGTGCGCAGCCTGCAGGCCGAGAAAGGTGGGCCGCTCGGTCCGCTCCTCGTGCAGCTCGGGTTCATCAGCGAACGCGAACTGGCCACGACCCTGGCATCTGAGATGCAGCTGGCCCTGGTCGCGGGCGGGGATTATGCAGACCTCACCGAGTTTGGCGACCTGGTATCCGCCGAGTTCCTGCGTCAGCATCACGTCGCGCCATTGCAAGCTGACGATGGCAGGGTGAAGGTGGCAGTCGCTGATCCCAGCGACCCGTTCATCATCGACGCACTCCAGCTGGCATTCGGTCAGCCGGTCGAGCTGCATGTGGGTGTTATCAGTGACATCCAGCAGGCGCTGGCGCGCGCCCTGCCCGCGGAAAGCGCACCCGCCTTCGCGTCCGACGACGCCGACCTGGTCGTCGAGCGGAATGTCGACGACATCACGCATCTGCGCGACATGGCGAGCGAGGCGCCGGTGATCCGACGGGTCAACCAGATGGTTGCACGTGCCCTCGAACTGCGCGCTTCTGACATCCACATCGAACCGTTCGAGCGCGAACTGGTCGTGCGCTACCGGGTCGATGGTGTGCTGCGGGCAATCCGGTTTCCCGGCGAGCTGCCACCCGAGGCCATCGTGTCGCGAATCAAGGTCCTTGCCAGCCTCGACATCGCCGAGCGCCGCCTGCCCCAGGACGGACGCATCAAGTTGCGCGCCGAGGGGCGCGAGATCGACATGCGCATCTCCACGGTACCGACCCTGCATGGCGAAAGCGTGGTGATGCGATTGCTCGATCGTGGTGACGTACCGCTCGACTTCGAATCGCTTGGGTTCACCGGCGAGACACTGAGCGCCC
>JAGRHE010000190.1 GCA_020445165.1 Gammaproteobacteria bacterium | reverse complement strand
GACGATATCCTGCTGTACGCGTTCGAGCGTCCGGTATTCGTGATCGACACCTATACCCGCAGGCTATTGGTCCGACATGGCCTGGCGCGGGGCGATGAACCTTACGAGGCCCTGCGGCAAGGCTTTGAACGCGCCTTGCCGGGCGACGTCCAATTGTTCCAGCAGTATCACGCGTTGATCGTGGTGCATGCCAAGCAGGCATGCCGCAAGAAGCCGCTGTGCGCCAGTTGCTCGATCGCTGCGTCCTGTCCCAAGTTTCCGTGAACCTTCCCGTCAGGCCGAGACCGTCCGGTTGCGGCCGCGCTTCTTGGCCTGGTAGAGCGCCTGGTCGGCACGGTCGAAGAACGACTCCTCGGTGTCGCCCTTGACCATCGAGGTCACGCCCACGCTGACCGTGATCCTGGTCGTCCGGCCGCGTACCGTGTGCAGCGCGGCGATATTTTCGCGAATGCGTTCGGCGAGCAGCTTGGCACCATCAACGTCGGTGTGGCTGGCGATGACGACAAACTCTTCGCCACCGAAGCGATAGAGCAGATCGCAGCGCCGGACCGTGTTGGCGATCGTCTGTGCCACTGCCACCAGTACGTCATCACCGAAGCTGTGGCCAAACTGGTCGTTGAAGGCCTTGAAGTGGTCGATGTCGATGACCAGCGCCGACAATGGCTGCGACTGGCGCCGGGCGAGGTCGACTTCGCGGGTCAGTGCGATGTTCAGGGCCATCCGGTTCTGCACTCCGGTCAACGGGTCACGCGAAGCGAGTTCCACGGCCTGCTTGTATGACAGGGCATTGCGCAGCGGGTAGATCAGTGCACAGAGAAGGTTTTCCAGCGAGGCCAGTTCGCTCTGGGTAAAAGGCATGTCGCGGCACACCCGGATGCTGCCGAGCGATTGTTCGTGCAGCACCAGCGAATAGGTGGCGCGCTCGGAGGCCTCGTGACCATAGGTATAGCCGTCGTCACTGTCAGGCAACGTGTAGCGCAGGCCGTCGACGGCGAGGTAACGCTGAATCTCTTTGCCGAACAGGTTGATCTGGATCTCGACGTCGAGTGTCGTCTGCAGCACACTCGCCAGTTCGAGCACACGTGGGCCCAGGTTCTCCGGCAGTACCGGAGCGACCGTGCCGCGGGTCTGAAGTGGATTGACCAAAGCGAGATTACCTGTGTTGGTGTGGCTGAAGGTGTCCATGTCTGCGTTCTCGTTGCTGGATTGGCAGACATGCCTAAGCGAACTCTGTGCCAACTATATTAAATACAATAAAAACAATGAGTTGTGATTGTCAATTTGCCTGGTGACGGGATGGCGACAGCTTTTCCGCATGTCCTGATTTTCCTAAATGACGGATACATGGCGGATTGTGTGAAGAAGGTTCGCCGGCAACATCCCGGCGCAGTGGCGGTTGGTGCCGTCA
Source organism: Gammaproteobacteria bacterium (assembly GCA_020445165.1). The sequence continues at coordinate 3,882 of JAGRHE010000190.1, read as the reverse complement.
GCCGGTGTATGCGACGGAGTCGTTCAACCGGGCCGATCAGTGTGAATCTGTCCGATTAGTCGGCGCGTCGTCGTCTTCCTGTTCGGGTTCAGGATCTGCGCCAGGATGCATGTCGAGTGCCGCCGGACTGGTCCGCACCAATGGCACAAACTCCCCTTGTTCATCCAGCGGTGGAGCGAGTCGCCGGGTCCTGCGATAGAGGCCGTACACGGTCAACAGTGTCGCGGCGACCGCAGAAATTGCGGGCAGGCCGACCGGACCGACGATCTCCATCGAAAGGCCACCGAGAACCGGCCCGGACAGTGCGCCGAACCCGTAGATGAGCAACAGGCCACGAGTGGCCTCCAGCACCTGTCCTTGCTGCAGGTGGTCATTGGTGTGGGCGACGCTGATGCCGTACAGGGAAAACATCAAGCCACCATACAGCGCAGCGATCAACGGCAGTCCCGGTATGTCGTAGGTCACCAATACGGCAACGCAGGCCGCGACCAGGGCGGTTGCAAAGCTGACCAGGATGAGGATGGTGCGTCGGTCGTGTTTGTCTGACAGGTGTCCGATCGGCCACTGCAGCAGGGCGCCACCGAGGATCGTTGCGCTCATCAACAAGGCGATCTGCAGGTCGCCCAGTTCCAGGCGCTGGCCGAACGCCGGCGTCATGCCCCAGAAAGCGCCGTTGACCAAGCCTGCCCCGAGAGCGCCGATCGTGCCGAGCGGGGATATGCGCATCAACTGGCGCAGCTTTACCGGCACCACGGTTTCAATCCGCGGTTCGTGCAACCGGGTCGCCGCAATCGGCACGACACCGAGAGAGATCAATATGGCAGCCAGTGCGAAAGGCACCATGCCGCTGGGCTCGCCGACGAGCAGCAGGAACTGGCCGCTGCCCAGTGCGATCAGGGTGCTCATCATGTAGATCGAGAATATCCGGCCGCGCGCTGGTCCGGCGCTTTGCTCACTGAGCCAGCTTTCGACCACCATGTACAAGCCGACCACGCACAGGCCGTTGAGGACGCGCAATGGCAGCCAGGCCAGAGGGTGAACCACCAGGCCGAAGGTCAACACGCTGGCAGCCGCCAGTGCTGCGAGCGCGGCAAAGGTGCGGATGTGTCCGACATTGCGGACCACCCGGGGCACCAGCAGGGTGCCCAGGACATAGCCGACGTAGTAGCCGGCCATGATCAGGCCGATCGCGATATTGCTGAAAGAATCCAGGGTCGCTCGTACACCGAGCACCGTACCGATCAGGCCGACGCCCACCAGCAGCAGCGCGAGTCCACTGATCAATACTGTGATCGTTGCCGTCATGCCATGTCGGCCGCCGCCAGTCGTCGTACCGGGTCACGCAGTGACCATGCGGGTTTCTCAGTCATCCCATGCCAATCGCTTGCCCGTGGTTCCTTTGCTGTTGGGGCCGATCAACCACAGGTACAGCGGCATCGCTACCTCGGGTGTTTTGAGTTGTACGTTGTCGACGCCCGGAAAGGCCCGCTTGCGCAGCGCTGTGAGCGTCGGGCCTGGATCGACGCAATTGACACGGATCGGACTCTGCTCCAGTTCTGCGGCCAGAACCTGGGCGAATCCCTCGATGGCGAACTTGGATGCCGCGTAGGCCCCCCAGAATGCCTTGCCGACCCGTCCGACCTCGTCGGTCGTGAACACGACGCTGGCGTCCTTTGACTGCTGCAGCAGGGGCATGCAGGCCTGGGTCAGCAGGAAAGGCGCGTTCACGTTCACCTGCATGACTTTCATCCAGTCTTCGGCATCGTAGTCCTTGATCCGGCTGAGATAGGGCAGGTTGGCAGCATTGTGGAGGATGCCGTCGAGGCAACCGAAATTCATATCGATGACGTGAGCGAGTTCGTCGAAATCATGCGGAGAAGCACCTTCGAAGTGCATTGGATAGATGGCAGGTTCCGGTCCGCCGGCCGCCTCGATCTCGTCGTACACGGCTTCGAGCTTGGCTACGGTCTTGCCGAGCAGGACAACGGTCGCCCCGTGGTGGGCAAACGCACGAGCCGCGGCACGGCCGAGCCCGTCGCCGGCGCCGGTCACCAGGATCACCCGGTCTTCGAGCAGGTCGTCGGCAGGATTGTAGTCAGCGTGCATGCAGTGCTCTCTCGTAGTGGACTAGCGTGCGCGCCATGCCGTCCAAAGCAGGGACAGTGGCGCACGATCGATGAGTTGGTCGGCTACAGCATAACGCGAGTGGCGCATCTTTTTGTGCATCGCGAGTGCATTTGCGGTCAGCCGTCTGGCCACCTCCGGCAGATACTGTGTTGCCTGCTTCGGCGTGGAGAACTGCTGCAACAAGAGATCGAGACGCATCCTGCGTTGCGTGGCGGGCATCGCACGCAATGATTCCGCAGTGCAGTCCGGTGGCACATGGTCGGGGTGCTCGGCCAGGAGCTGGATCCGGCGTACGGCGCTGCAGTAGCCGCCGAAGTTCCCGGCGATATCCGGATTGCCGACTGATCCGTGGATCGCCTGCAGCAGTGCAAACAGAGTGCCGCGATCACCGCGGCACGACGTGACGAAGTCCACATCGTCTGCGATCTCCGGACGGTCAAGCGCATGGTCGGCGGCATCGATTACGCGCAGCATTGCGCCGGAAGCGGAGGTGCTCAGCCCATCGTCGCGTAAGCTTCGTAACAGCGGATGGCGGCTGCGGCCGCTTTCGAAGGCATCGATTTCGTTGCGCCACCAATCCAGTTTCAGACGTGCCACTCCCGGATCATGCGGCCTGTCGCAGATATCGCGGATGGTCTTGTGCCAAGCCAGCAGCATGGCGTTGAGCGAGCGCTGCGCGGGTGCTGAAAAGCGTACGGCGTAGTACTCGGCAGAGCCCTGCGGTGTGGCTCCATTCGGGAACCGCCATTCGCTGCTGTCGTCGGACAACATCGTTTACAACTCCGGTTGACATGGCGCGGCTTGAGGTTCGTGCTGGTCGTTCCGGGCGGCGATGGCGGCGCAGATCATTTGCTCTCGACAACGGCAGGTGCGAGCTCGTCCAACAATTTCAGCAGTTCGCCCGGGTGATCGATCATGTAGTCGGCCTGCCAGGCCTCGGCAGGATCTTGTGGATGTACGTACCCGTAACGTGCGCCTACGGTCGCGCAGCCGGCAGCGCGACCGGCCTCCATGTCACGCCCGGCGTCTCCGACATACCAGGTTCTGTCAGGCGGGCAGGCGATCAGTTTGCAGGCGTGCAGAATAGGTTCAGGATGCGGTTTGCGGTTGGCGCAGGTATCGCCGCTGACGACACACCCGGCCATGCCGTCGAGTCCCATTTCGACCATCAATGGGTCGGTCAACCAGGCCGGTTTGTTGGTGACGATGCCCCAGCGGATACCGGTCCGCCCGAAATGTTCCAGCACCTCTGCCATACCCGGGAACAGGACCGTGGCGCGGCACAGGTTGCTTGCATATACATCGAGCAGGAACCTGCGGCGGGTCTCGAAGCCCGGTTCATCCGGCTGCATCTCGAAGCCGAGTTGAATCAACGCAATCGCACCGTGCGACACGACGGGGCGGATGGTCTCGTAAGGGAGTGGTTCGAGGCCGTACTCGGTCAGCGTGGCGTTGAGCGCCGCGGCAAGATCCGGCGCGGTGTCGGCCAGTGTGCCGTCGAGATCGAACAGTATCGCTTCCGGGCGTCGGTCGATGCTCATGGGGTGCGCGTGGTCGCGACCATGTAGTTGACATCGACGTCGCGTGCGTCGAGCCGGTAGATGCCGGTCAGCGGGTTGTAGGTGAGGCCGGTGAGGTCGTACGTGTCCAGGTCCGCAGCGCGTGTCCAGCGAGCCAGCTCGGACGGGCGGATGAACTTGGCAAAATCATGCGTGCCTCTGGGTAGCATCCGCAGCAGGTATTCGGCGCCGACGA